>JBGCFL010000138.1:0-15642 GCA_045106975.1 Ekhidna sp.
GGATGTTAGGAGTCCGAACTTGCTAGAAACGTTGAAATAAAAAAAGCGAACTCAAATCAATTGAAAAAGCGAGAAGAAGTCATTGAAATAATCGGTGCGCGAGAGCACAACCTAAAAAACATCGATGTTAAACTCCCGAGAAACAAACTGATTGTCATCACGGGAATAAGCGGAAGTGGGAAATCTTCTTTGGCCTTTGATACTATTTATGCTGAAGGTCAGCGTAGATATATGGAGAGCTTTAGTGCCTATGCCCGTTCTTTTTTGGGTGATATGGAGCGACCAGATGTAGACAAAATCGAAGGATTAAGTCCTGTTATTTCCATTGAGCAAAAGACGACTTCTCGCAATCCTCGATCTACGGTAGGGACAGTCACAGAGATTTATGA
Source organism: Ekhidna sp. (assembly GCA_045106975.1). Lineage (GTDB taxonomy): Bacteria > Bacteroidota > Bacteroidia > Cytophagales > Cyclobacteriaceae > Ekhidna. The sequence continues at coordinate 390 of JBGCFL010000138.1, forward strand.
TTTCTTCCGATTGCTTTACGCTAGAGCTGGAGAGGCGTATTCTTATATTACTGGTAAGAAAATGACTCGTCAGTCTGAAGATCAGATTGTAGACATGATCTTGAAGAATTACTCGGGACAAAAGCTAGTTTTATTAGCTCCTGTTGTAAAAGGAAGAAAAGGTCATTATCGAGAGCTTTTTGTTCAAATTAGAAAACTAGGCTTTTCCAAAGTGAGGGTAAATGGAGAGGTAGAAGACTTGGTGCCAAAAATGCAGGTAGATCGATATAAGACACACGATATAGAAATCGTGACTGATAGATTGGTCGTTGCTGAGAAAGACAAAAAACGAATTAGAGCGTCCATTAATACCTCTTTGAGACACGGGAATGGTATTATGATGCTGCAACTTCAAGACGGCACTATCTCACATTTCTCTAAGAACTTGATGGATGCTGAGAATGGTTTAGCCTATGATGATCCAGCTCCCAATACGTTCTCATTCAATTCTCCATATGGAGCATGTCAGGAGTGTAACGGGTTAGGTCAAATTGAGGAAATATCTAGAGATTCTGTCATTTCAGATGCAAGTTTAAGTATCAGCAGAGGGGGAATAGCTCCACTAGGAGAATACCGAGACATCTGGATTTTCAAGAAAATTGAAGCCATTCTAAAAAAGACAAAATTCAACCTTTCCACACCTATCAAAAACATTTCGGAGGAAGTAATGGAAATTCTCCTATATGGAGATGATGAACCTGTCGCTGTAAGCTCTGTGAAATATCCGGGGACAGATTGGAATACGAAGTTTGAGGGGATCATCAATTTTCTTGAGAAGCAAAAGGACGGCAGCACGGAAAAAATCCAAGCTTGGGTAAAAGAATTCACAGATATAAGAATTTGTCCAGAGTGTGAAGGAAAAAGATTGAAGAAAGAGGCACTTCACTACAAAATTGACGACAAAAACATTGGTGATCTGGCTAATATGGATGTCAACACACTCAATGAATGGATGGTGGATTTGGAATCCAGGATGACAGATCGCCAACTAATTATTGGGAAGGAAATTCTGAAGGAACTCAGGAAGAGAATCGGGTTTTTATTAGATGTCGGTTTGGACTACTTAAGCTTAAATCGTCCTTTGAAAACACTCTCGGGAGGTGAAGCACAACGAATTAGGTTAGCTACTCAGATTGGCACACAACTAGTAAACGTGCTTTACATTTTGGATGAGCCAAGTATAGGGCTTCATCAAAGGGACAATGTGAAGCTTATTCAAGCACTGAAGGATTTGAGAGACCTAGGGAATACTGTCATTGTAGTAGAGCACGATAAGGATATGATGCTTGACGCTGATGAGGTATTGGATATTGGCCCTGGAGCAGGAAGACATGGAGGGCAGGTAGTGGCTCAGGGAATCCCTTCGGAGTTTTTGAAACAAGGTAGTTCTACAGCAGATTATCTGAATGGGAAAAAGCAAATCGAAGTTCCTGCCGAAAGAAGAAAGACCAATGGCCAGTGGCTAGAACTCAAAGGGGCATCAGGAAACAACCTTCAAAACGTAGACTTGAAACTGCCGCATAGCAATCTTATTGTGATTACCGGAGTATCAGGGAGTGGAAAATCTACACTTATCCATGATACACTTTATCCTATTTTAAGAAAGAAACTGTACAAGAGTAGACAAGAGCCTCTTTCATACAAAGAGATAAAAGGAGATGAGGAATTTGATAAGATTATAGAGGTGGATCAGTCTCCTATTGGGCGAACTCCAAGATCCAATCCGGCAACCTATACAGGTGTTTTCTCTGAAATCAGGAGCTTATTCGCTCAACTTCCTGAAGCAAAAATAAGAGGATACAAACCAGGTCGTTTTTCTTTCAATGTGAAAGGGGGAAGATGCGAAACGTGCGGAGGAGGAGGTATGAGATTGATTGAAATGGACTTTTTACCTGATGTCCATGTGCCATGCGAAACGTGTAAAGGAAAAAGGTATAACCGTGAAACATTGGAAGTAAGATTCAAAGGAAAATCCATTTCTGATGTCCTTGATATGACAGTCAATCAATCCGTGGAGTTTTTTGAAAAGCAACCAAAAATTGCTAGAAAACTACAGACATTGGATGAAGTTGGATTGGGATACATTTCTCTCGGGCAGCATGCAACCACTCTCTCGGGAGGAGAAGCACAACGAGTAAAATTGGCAACTGAGTTATCTAAAAAAGATACAGGAAAGACATTTTACATATTAGATGAGCCAACAACCGGATTGCATTTTCAAGATATTGAGCACCTATTAGACGTGCTTCAACGATTAGTCAATAAAGGGAACACAGTCCTGATCATTGAGCATAATATGGATGTCATCAAGGTAGCAGACTACATTGTGGATTTAGGCCCGGAAGGAGGTAATGGTGGAGGTCAAATAATTGCGCAAGGTACCCCAGAGGAAATAGCCAAAGTGAAAGAGAGTTATACCGCCAAATTCCTTAAAATGGAGTTGGAGAGTGACTAATGAGATGGTTTATCGAACTAAATTCACCTTCTAAGCGCGTGGTGGATTAAGCAACTGGAGGAGGATTTTTTTCATTCTCAAAACAATTTTCTTTAGAAATTGTATCTCATACATGCACCTTACGAGATTAGACATTCAGCACTTAGAGCGAAAGAAAAGACTAAACATAGTCAACTCAGTTTCAGGGATTAAACCAGCCAATCTTATTGGAACGATCTCCAATGCTGGAAATACTAACCTGGCTATTTTTTCAAGTATTTTCCATTTGGGGAGCGATCCTGCATTGCTAGGATTTATCACCAGACCTACAGGGGATGTACCTAGACATTCCTATAAGAATATTATGGAGAATGGATTTTTTACGATCAATCAAGTAACTACTTCCATAATTGAGAAAGCACATTATACCTCAGCTAAGGTTGACCGCAGTATTTCAGAATTTGCCAAGTGTGGATTAACAGAAGAATTTATTTCTGACTTTAAAGCACCTTTCGTCAAAGAGAGTAACTTAAAATTAGGGATGAAATTTGAGGAGGAGATTCCTATAAAAATCAATGGCACCATTCTTATGATTGGCTCAATTGAGCATCTAATTATGCCTGATGAAGCAGTTAATGATAAAGGATATATCAATCTAGAGCAGATTGACGCTGCAGGTATTTCAGGTTTAAATTCATATTATAGCCTATCTCACATAGAAAGCTTTCCGTACGCAAGGGTTAATGAAATTCCAGACTTTAATAAAAATTAGTCCTCTTTGAAATAATAGTAGTCGCCCATATGCTCAAAAGCAAAATCACTTTTGTCTAAAAAGAAATGGTCAGTTACACTGATTCTGTCTGTTGCAACATCCTCGATTTTTAATTCTTTTAGAAGATTTCCCTTGTAGTCATAGACTATGATTTTTTCTTGAAAAATTTCCTCCATGGAGAGACCCATTTCAAGTTCAGGATTTGTTCTTTCTTCAGTTGGTGCCCCAATAAATAGAGCTCCAAAGAGTACTGATAGAGTAAATAGCGTTTTCATATTATTATTCGTTTTAGTTGAGCCTTGTATTACTGATGATTTAAGAGACTGATATGTTGCATTACTATCTGATTTTTAATCGTTAACCCAATTATATTTTGTATTTTCTTTCTATTCACTGCTTACGCAAAATTTAAATAGGAGTTTTGTTAAATTTCTTTAAACGGCAAAAATCACAATCGACTATAGTAGTTTTAGCCTTGAATGACAAAACAGAAAATATATTGGCTGTGCCAAATACTTGGATGGGGGCTTTACGGACTTGTTCAAGTGTTTTTTTACACAATAGCAGAACGATTTGATGCAGACCAATTAATAGGGGTTGTTTTCCAGGTTATCTATTATATTATAACTACACATCTTTTCCGAACTATCATCATTCGCTCAGGTTGGCTTAATTTGAGGCTCAACCGATTAATGCCCAGACTTTTACTCTTCACATTTGTCCTGAGTATAGTAAACTATGGGTACCTACTCTCAATAGAGTTCTTTACGGGAGAGGTTGTGGCTAAAGACCTAATGATTTTAACCATTCTGATCAACACTCTTGGTTATTGGGTAGTGTATTTTTTGTGGACGATCTTCTATTTTGCTTTTCACTATGTAGATAGATATAATAAGTCATTGAAGGCTGAGACTGCCACACGTGAGGTGGAGCTGAGTAACTTAAGGGCTCAGTTAAACCCTCATTTCATCTTTAATGCACTAAATAGTATCCGGGCTTTAGTAGATGAAGATCCACGGAAATCGAAAGACGCCATCACTCAATTATCTCATATTCTCAGAAATTCATTGATGAGTGATCGAAAAAAATTAATCTCATTTTCAGAAGAATTGAAAACAGTGATGGATTATTTGGCACTCGAATCGATTAGATATGAAGAACGGCTTACAACCAAATTCGACTTGGATAAAAATTCAGGCAGATTTAAGATGCCGCCCTTAATGATGCAGACATTGGTGGAGAATGGGATTAAACATGGAATCGCTAACTTGAAACACGGTGGAGAAATTAGTATTATTACCAAGGTGAAAAGAAAACATCTTCTCATTCAAATTCGTAATACGGGTCAGCTGTCTGATCAGAAAAAAGTAGATAGTGGTCTTGGTCTAGAAAATACGCGAAAAAGATTGTCACTTATTTTCGGTGATGAAGCTACATTTGAGATCAAGAATGAAACGAAAAACACAGTCCTAACCTCAATAACAATACCTAGCAATGAAGGCTATTATAGTGGATGATGAGCGATTGGCTCGAAAAGAACTAATGACTTTACTGGAAAATCACCCTGAAATCGAGGTGATAGACGAAGCGATAAATGCTGATGAAGCATTAGAGAAAATAGAAAAACAAGATCCAGATGTCATATTCCTTGATGTCCAAATGCCGGGTAAAACAGGATTTGATGTATTAGAAAGTTTAGAAAGAGTTCCTCAGGTTATATTCACAACTGCCTATGATGAGTTTGCTCTCAAGGCATTCGATTTCAATGCGTTGGATTATTTATTAAAACCAATTCAGCCAGAGCGCCTAGCAGAAAGTGTTCAAAAAATATCAGCAAAGGCTCCAAAAAAAGGGAGAAATAAAAAACTAGGAAGTGAAGATCAGGTCTTCGTAAAAGATGGAGACAAATGCTGGTTTGTAAAGTTGGAAGACGTTCGCTTATTTGAGTCGGATGGAAACTACATCAAAGTCTATTTTGAAAACTTCAAACCGATGATTCACAAGTCGCTAAATGCACTGGATGAGCGATTAGATGATAGAGATTTTTTCAGAGCAAGTAGAAAGCATATCATCAATCTTGGTTGGGTCGAATCTATTGATACATGGTTCAATGGAGGGCTGCTGGTGAAACTAAAGGGAGGAGAAAAAGTAGAAGTAAGTCGTAGACAATCGGCTAGGTTCAGAGAGATGATGAGTTTATAGTAGCATTATTAGGTTCAAATTTTTTTGGTTAATCTTGAACCAAAGCCAAAAATTCTTTTTCAACATGCCAATCTTTTGAAAGAGTAAACATAGCGGTGGTTTCCATCTCAGTGACATACCCTTTCACATAGTTTTCTTCCCACACTTCTAGCAGATGCTTCACTCTGTCTTTTTCATTCATTTTCATGAATATTTTGGTGAGAAACTCCCGTGATCTTTCAAAAGCAGACATGTAATCTTGCGAGATGAATGAGTTTGCCCAATTCATTTCAGATACTGCTCCAAGCCTCTTTGCAGATGCTTCTAGCATTTCTTTTTCATCATCATCTAATCCATGAAAATGGTATATCAGTGATTTCAGTAGCATGAGGGCTTTCTTGTTGAGCTCGTCCATAACTCAAAAGTAGCGGTTATTCAGGAAAAAATAATCGAAGAGAAATTTCATCAGCGATTAAGAAACCATGTGGAAGTAGTTTCAATTTACCGTTTTCTAGTTCAGCCATTTTTTGATCGCATAAATCGTCAATGAATTTTCTGTGCTCTCTCATTAAATCCACTCCCCACAATGATTCTAATAACTGAAAGTCCAGTCCATCAATAGTCCTAAGACTAGTCAAAACTTGTTCATTAATTCTCTGTGTTTTAGATAGCTTTTCAGTTTCAAAGTGAGGTTTATCCTCATCAATAAGTTTCATATACTTCGCATTATGACGGATATTGATATGCCTTGATTGACCACTAAAAGAATGCGCTCCAGGTCCAATTCCTAGATAAGGTGTGCCAGTCCAATATGCACCATTGTGTTTTGATTGAAATGATGGCTTGCTAAAGTTAGAAACCTCATACTGTTGAAATCCACTTTGGTTCAAGAACTCAATCGCTTCTAAATATTGAGATGCAGCATCTTCTTCTGGAAGAGGCAAAAGTTTTTCATCTTTTTCCCACTTTCCGAAAACTGTCTTTTCTTCTATAGTAAGGCCATACAAAGAGATGTGATCGGGCTTTAGGTTTACCACTCTTTTTAAATCACTTAACCATGCTTTTGCCTCTTCATTAGGTCGAGCATAAATAAGGTCCAATGAGATATTTTGAAATCCCTCACGCCGGGCGTTGAGATATCCTTGCTCAGCTTCTTTGGCCGAATGAGCCCTATTCATCCATTTCAACTTTTCTTCGTGAAAAGTTTGAACACCTATGCTTAAACGATTAACTCCGATTTCCAGAAGCTCAGAGGATTTACCTTTTACTAAATCCTCTGGATTTGCCTCTAAAGTGATTTCTGCATTATTAGCTATGGAATAGTGGTTCTTAATCTCAGCAAGAATTGATTTAATTTGAACTCCTGTTAATAGAGAAGGCGTACCACCTCCAAAATAAATGGTATCAATATTTTCTTCTACATAAGATTTTCTAGCATCAATTTCCTTACAGATAGCATTTACCATATCTCCTTGATATTTCAAGTTGGTGCTAAAGTGAAAGTCACAGTAGTGGCATGCTTGACGACAAAATGGAATATGTATGTAGATACCTGCCATAATTTCAGGCTAAATTGCAAAAAGGTATGCGAAGAGGCTTGATTCTTTTCTTTTTTCTATCAACATCGTCCGCTTTTTCGCAGATAGAGTCTCAAATAATACGAGAGGGTAAAATTGAAACTCAAAAATCTTTTAGGGATTCACTAGCCCTGTCAAACTATGTGAATGAGCAAGTGAGTCAGTATGTGAAAGAGGGCTTTTTTTTTGCTAGCCTAGACTCAATTTCTTGGAAAAGTAACAGGGTGGATGTTTATCTGCATGGCGGTAAAAGATATAATTCCAAGATCTATTTTGACAGTGAAATTAAAAGGAACCCAACCAAATCATTAAAAAAAATTCTAACGGAGTATACGTCAAATGGATATCCATTTGCTCAAGTTAAACTTGACTCTGTGTCTCTTTTGGAAGGGGTTTTCACAGGAGAGCTGAACGTTAAAGAGGGCCCAGGAGTGACGTATGATAGCTCGTTTTTTTTAAAAAAAATAAAGACGAACAAAAAATACGTTTATCAACTCCTTGATATTGTCCCTGAGACTCCTTTCAATGAAGTGAGCTATCGATTTTTAGAAAAGAAAGTGGAAAGAGTTTCTTTTTTAAAGCTATTAAGACCAGTTGATGTTTCTTTTAGAAATAATAAAGCGATAACGTTTCTTGATCTAGAAGAAAGTGAAACAAATACATTTCAGGGGATATTAGGACTTCAGCAAGGACAGGATAACGGAAGTGAAGTTGTGGGGAGTTTAGATTTAAGCATTGACAACCTTTTCAACTCTGGAAAAGAATTAGATTTTTTTTGGGAGCGATATGGTCAAAACTCTCAAAGATTAAATTTGAAGTATCACCATCCCTTTTTTTTGGATTCCAAAATTTCACCAAACATCTCATTTAACCTCCTTAAGCAGGATAGCATTTTTGTGACACGTGAAACAGGTATTGGGTTCAGTACATTTGTTTCTTCCAACATCAGTCTCTCAATCGAGTACAAAAGAAAAGTAGGAACACTTCTATCTCGCGATGAACAGGTAGTTATTTCACAGAGTATTGCAGATTTCGAAAAAAATGAATACCGAATAGGCTTACAACAAGGTTTCTTAGAAAAGCTAGGAGGTTTTGAAGAAGGATTTTATTGGAATGTCAATTTAAGTGGTGGAAGGAAGACGATTCAAGAGAATTTGAATATTTCAGAGATATTTTATGATACCATCCAGCTTGAGACAGATTTTTTTCAAAGTGAAATAGATGTTGCCTATCAGTTGAAAGTATGGAAACGACAAACTCTTTTTCACCATTTTTCTGGTAAAATGATTCGAAATAGCGAGCTTTTGACAAATGAGCTTTATCGTATCGGAGGATTTTCTTCTATTAGAGGATTTAATGAGAAACTTTTTTTTGCAGATCAGTATATATCCTCTCGAGTCGAATTTCGTTCATTTTTTGAAAATAGAAGCTATTTATACGTGTTGTATGATCAGTTAATATATAAAAGGAATGACTCATTAGAGTCTCCGTTTGGAATTGGAATTGGATTTGCGCTTACTACTTCATCGGGTCAGTTTAATTTTGCATTAGCAGCCGGAAGGTCAGAGAAACAGGGTGTAGACTTTTCGAATGTGTTGGCTCATTTTGGTTACACCTCTCGTTTTTAAATGAACAAAATCCTTACATTTATTTTCATCATTTTCTCAAAGCTCTTATTTGCTCAGGCAGATACTCTTGTCGTATATGACTATACCAAGGTGATGGTTACTACAGAAATTGAGAGAGATGAAATCACACCAGTCACGATATTGGAGGAATTGTCTCAGGCAGGGTTTTTCCTCCATAGTGTTCCAAAAGGCTTAATTCGAGTCTGTAACAAGCAAGAAACGTACGTTTGGTCCAATGGACGACTTGTTAAAAAAATTAGTGGATGTGATTTTATTAATCCGAAAACTCTTTACTTAGAAGGTGTTTCAGATACTGTTTTTGTATCCTTCACTGTGAGCGATTCCTTTGATGATTTTAAATGTGAATTAGTAAGGTTTGAAGAGCTGCAAGTACTGCAAGATGAAATACTCTTTAGTAAAAGTGCAAGAGATAATTTCTCTGAATTTGTGATAATAGCCTCTGTGATCATTCTGAGCTTGTTTGGTATTTTTATTTCAATGCACCCGTCTCGTGTTTCTTTTATTGCACGAAAAACTTTTTCAATTAAGGCCAACACCTATGAATTTATTAATACGAATTTCCTAAGCTCGCCTAGTTTAATTGCATCTCTCATCTTCTCAATAATTTTGGGATTCTTATGTGTCTACTTAAATGAGTTATTGGGACTGAGTATCCTTGTTAGGAATCAAAATACATTAGAGTTTTTAGTGAGTTGGCTTCAGTTCTCACTTGTAGTTTTCGTTACTCTTTTTGTGAAGAGAATACTTATTGATTTGATATCAAAAATGTACCATTTTAAAGGGTGGAAAAATTATCAAATTTTTGATTTTATCAACTTCAACGTTTTCTTGTTTTCATTCATTTTGATGATTGTGATAATTGATTTCATTTTGCTTCCATCGGCGGAAAGTCTTATTTCTGAGAACATTTTAATGCTATTCCCTATTGCACTTATTATGTTTTTGGCATGGTTCAGTTTGAAATTTGTTAATCACACACCGCACAAGAAACTGGTTTTAATTTCCTACCTTTGTGCCACGGAAATTATGCCGGCTGTGTTTTTGCTTAGCTGGTTCTTTAAATAATTATAAAAAAGGAAACTCGAATGAGCGCAGCTGAAGAAATGATCGTAACTGATAAGGCACGAATGAAGAAGGTAGAGAGTATATTAGTTTCACAGCCGGAACCTTCCGATCCAAATTCCCCTTATGTTAAATTATCAGAAAAATACAATTTGAAAATTGACTTTCGTCAGTTCATTGAAATTGATCCAGTTGACATAAAAGAGTTTAGAAAGCAAAAAATTAACATCTTAGATCATACAGCTGTAATTTTTACTAGTAGAAATGCAGTTGATCATTTCTTTAGACTAGCTACTGAAAGTAAAATTGAAATACCTTCAGACATGAAGTATTTCTGCATATCAGAACAAACTGCTAATTACCTGCAGAAGTACATTGTAATTAGAAAGAGAAAAATATTTACAGGGGAAAGAACAGCTGCTGATCTTTTGGCTGTTATGAAGAAACACAAAGGAGAAAAATTCATTTTCCCTTGTTCTAATATCAGAACAAATCACATCCCCGATTTCTTAAATGAAAATGGATATACTTGGTCTGAAGCTAATATTTATAGAACTGTTTCTTCAGACTTGTCTGATCTGGATGATGTGACATATGATGTGATTGCTTTCTTCAGTCCTTCAGGCATTGAATCTCTATTGGAAAATTTCCCGAAGTTTAAGCAAAACAGCACAAGAATCGCTGCTTTTGGGCCTACTACTTCTAAAGCAGTCACCGATGCAGGAATGGTTCTCGACGTTCAGGCGCCTCTTCCCAATGCACCATCAATGACGGGCGCATTAGAAGTTTATATAAAACAAGCGAATAACCTCTAAATAAATAAGGGTATAAAAGTTGTAAGCGTTATACTTACACTATGAATTTCCGATTGAGAGCAGGTTTTTTTACTTTGTTTTTAGTGCTTAGTCTTATTGGGTTTGGACAAAATGATTTCTTTTTTAATCATTACATGTTTAATCCAACTTATTATAACCCCGCTTACGCGGGAGTTGAAACTAAGGCCTTTGCTGCTGCTCATCATAGAAGTCAGTGGGTAGGTTATGAAGCCAGTGCAGATCCAGGAGGACCACCTGCCACCCAATTGTTATCAGTCGTTGTTCCAATTCAAAGTGTCTTATCTGGAACTGGGATTTCTATATTAAATGATAATCTACCAGGACTTAGAAGCGTTCAAGCAAGGCTAGCACTATCAGTAAAAAAAGATTTCCAGTTTGGTGAATTGTCTTTTGGGCTATCTCCATCATTAAATATCCAAACACTTGATCCAGGTGACTTCAGACCATCTCAAATAGAAGATTTTGGATCGAGGGAGTCTATAGTGAAACCGAATCTTCATTTAGGTGTTTTTTTCCAGTCGGAGAAAAATTATTTTGTTGGGTTGTCGGCAGAAAATATATTGGAGCCAACATTTAATTTTGGAGGTTCAGAAGAAGGAGACTATTTCAAAAGATATTATCTTCTTTATGGAGGAACAAATATCGGTATTTCTAGAGGCCTTATATTAAAGCCAACAGTACTTCTTAGATCTGACTTTAATTCAATGTCGTTTCAACTAGGAGGCATAGCTACTTATCAAGAAAGAATGTGGGCTGGTTTAGCTTTTCAGCGATCAGAGTCGATAACATTATTGCTAGGTTATTCGTTTTTGGAAAATAACAAATTGAAAGCAGGTTACTCTTTGGATTATGTAGTTCAGGATAGAGATGCAAAACAATCAACATCCCACGAAATCTTTCTTAGATATGATTTACCAAATTTAATTTTTGGAGGAAGAAAGGCTGTCAAAACGCCAAGATTCACTTTTTAGACTGCTTTAAAAACCTATTTGTCCAAAATTGAATATAAAAATTGCCTCAAATCAATTTATGATTATATATTTAGGCTCAATATCGTGCAATATTTCTTGTTAAAGTTTGTTTATTTTACATACTTGCATGATCAATTAAGGTGTTATGAATAAAATGCGTGTTTTTACAATTTCAAATTGTATCGTTTTGTGCTGTGCTGTAGTCCTTTCAGGTTGTGGTCTGTTTGGTGGCGGAGGTCAAGATGATCGAGGTGAGCTTCTAGGAGCTCCCGATAGAGAAGGATGGGAAATGACAAGGCCATTTGGAATGGTGGCAGTTCCTTCTGGTACTTTCCATATGGGGCAAGCAGATGAGGATATCGCTGCTACCCAAATCAATTTCAATAAGCAGGTGACCATTGGTGCATTCTTTATGGATGATACTGAGATCACTAATAATGAATATCGTCAGTTTACACGATATCTGCTTGAAGGATCCGAAATAGATCTTCCAACTGGATATTCTGTTGCGGATATGCTTCCTGATACCACTGTATGGACAAAAGATTATACTCATCACATGGGAGATCCTCTGGTAGTGTATTACTGGTCTCATCCAGCTTTTGACGATTATCCAGTAGTTGGTGTCGATTGGAATGCTGCGAAGTATTTTGGTGAGTGGAGAACGAGATATATGAACGAATACCGACAAGGAGTTGGTCTTCCTGTAATGCCGAATTTCAGACTTCCTTCAGAAGCGGAATGGGAATACGCTTCTCGTGGAGGAAGAGATATGGCAAAATACCCTTGGGGTAATCCATATATAAGAAATGCAAAAGGCTGTCTTCTAGCTAACTTCAAACCAGGTAGAGGAAATTATTTTGATGATGGATATGCATACACTTCTCCAATTGGAACATACTTTGCAAATGAGTATGGTTTATTTGATATGTCAGGAAACGTGGCTGAGTGGTGTGAGGATGCTTACAATCCTTCTGCAGTTCCATTGACGTGGGATTTGAACCCTACTTATTTTGATGAAAATATCGAATTCAAAGTGATCCGTGGTGGATCTTGGAAAGATATTGCCTATTACTTAGAAACAGGAACTAGGTCTTACGAACATAAAGATTCAACTAGAGCATCGGTAGGCTTTAGATGTGCAATGACTTATCTAGGTAGATCATCTGGATACGAATTTTAAAAAAAAATATAAAAGAATAAATTACTAACCTAAATAATAATAAAATGAGCAAAAAAGGCGGATTTCAGGAGCTTCTATTTTCAACCATTATGCCGAAGGTATATGGTATTGGAGCAGCTGTAGTAATTGTAGGGGCCCTATTTAAGATTCTCCACCTAGAAGGTGCGGCTTTAATGTTAACAGTGGGTCTGTTAGTAGAGGCAGCAATTTTCTTCCTTAGTGCGTTTGAACCAAAGCATCATGAGATTGATTGGTCAAAAGTATATCCAGAATTGGCTGATGATTATGACGGGCCAAGCGCTAAGCCAAAAGCAGTTGCTGCACCGGTACAAACTGGAGCATCAGCGCAGATGGATAAAATGTTGGCTGACGCTAAAGTAGGACCAGATTTGATCAAGAGTTTAGGTGACGGAATGAAAAACATGGCTGATTCTGCAAAGAAAATGTCTAACTTAAGTGATGCAGCAGTTGCAACTAATGAGTACGCTGGAAACGTTAAATCAGCATCCAAATCGCTAGCAGACATGAACAAGTCATACGCGACTGCAATGCAAGCTATGTCTGGAATGGCTGACGCAACAAAAGATACTAAAGAATATCACACACAAGTTCAGACTGTGACGAAAAGTCTTGGTGCTTTGAACGCAGTGTATGAAATGGAATTGAAAGATGCTTCAAGCCATACAAAAGCATTGAACAAGTTCTATTCTAATGTTAGTGGTGCTTTAGAAAGCATGGCTGAGGCAGGTAAGGAAACTTCAGCATTCCAAGCTGAGCTGAACAAGCTTACTTCTAACATAGGAGCATTGAACAAAGTATACGGTAATATGCTTACTGCAATGAAAGGCAGTAATCAATAATAACCTTTAAAAGAATTAATTATGGCAGGAGGTAACGAAACCCCACGGCAGAAAATGATCGGTATGATGTATTTAGTGCTAACAGCATTGTTGGCAATGAATGTAAGTACCACAGTTCTTGACAAATTCGCCTTTATTAATAAGAGTTTGGAGTTGGCAAACGACGAAACAATTTCAAGAAACTCGCAAGCAATTAGCGGAATGAAGGAGTCTGTTAAAGATAAAGGTAACAGACCCGAAGATGAGGCGGTTCTGAAAGCGGCAGCCGAGTTGCGAGCAAAAACAAATGAAGTATTCACCTCAATGGAGGAGAGCAAGGAGGAGTTCATCAAAATAACAGAAGGTTACGTAGAGGGCAAAGAAGGGAATAGAATGTATATCATGGGTAAAGAAAACTATGATAAAGTGGGACACTACATGAATCCTAAAGAAGAAGGTGGTGAAGGTAAAGGAGAGCCAATGAAAAAGATGCTGAATGAATATGCAACTTTTGTTAAAGACCTTCTTGAAAAGAATGATGCGAGTGCTGAAGAATTGGATAGATATAAAAAGTTGGCTTTAGATGCTGATGAAGATGAATATTGGAAGCAAGATCCAAACCAAAAAGGGAAAAAGTGGTCAACACTTAATTTCAATCATGCTCCAACACACGCTGCTTTAGCTACTTTGAGTGAATTTCAGGCAAACGTTTTAGGATATGAAACGGCAGCAATGGATTTCTTGAAAACTCGAGTAGGATTTAAGGATATCAATTTTGATCAAATAAGACCAGTAGTAATGCCTGTATCAAAATACGTGGCAGCCGGGTCTAAATATCAAGCTGAGATGTTTATTGCAGCTTCTGCTTCAGGTCTCAACGATAAGATTACAATGACCTATAATGGTAATAAGATACCTGTAGCTGACGGAACAGGTACATTGGAGTTCTCTGCAAGTGCTGGTGCTAGTGAGTATGATAAAGATGGTAATGCAAAAAAATCTTTCGAGGCAGCTATTACGGTACCTCAAGGAGGCGGAACTGATACTACCTTTTCAAGCACTATTGAGTATTATGTAGTACGGCCAGTTATACAGATTCAGTCTGCATCGGTGAGTGCCCTGTATTATAACTGTGGAAATGAAATGGATGTTCAAGTTCCAGCTTTAGGAACACAGTATAACCCAACTTTTAGAGCTAAGGGAGGAGATGCAATAAAGGGTTCTACCAAAGGAATGGTGACTGTAGTTCCCAAATCTGGTAAAGTAGCCTTGACTGTTCTAAGTAATGGAAATGCAATTGGGACTAGAGAATTTGGGGTTAGACAAATTCCTGCTCCGGATATAAAGGTATTCACGGATAGAGGAGAGGTTAATTTGAAAGATGGTATTTCAGCTAGAACTAGAAAAATTTATCTAAGAGCTATACCAGATCCAAGTTTTGCAGAATTTTTACCTAAGGATGCTAAATTCATAGTAGCTGAAGCAGAAGTTACATTGGTGAGTGGAGGACTTGGAAGAGGTGTATCAAAAGGCGGGGGGCAAATTAACCTCGGAAGCGGTGCACGTAAGGGTGATCAACTTGCCATTGAAATAAAGAAAGTTCAAAGACAAAATTTTAGAAAACAAGTAGAAAATTTTCAAAAATTTACTCGTTTTATCAACGTTCCGTTGAAGTAAATTGTCAAAAATACAGGTTATGAAAAAATTAGT
>JBGCFL010000139.1:0-11881 GCA_045106975.1 Ekhidna sp.
CTATGTAGCCAATGTGTTTGTGTTTCATCTTTCATAATGATCAAGCTGCCATGAGGAAGAATCAAGTCAATTTTTTCTTTCGTTTCCTTGTGCTTAAAAGCAAACTTTCTTTCTGCGCCAAGACTCAATGATGCAATGGCTCCATTCTTTTTCAAATCCTTCTCACCATCGCTATGCCAAGCCATTCCTTCTGACCCGTTGTGATAGAGATTAAGTAGGCAAGAGTTGAACGTTTCACCTGTGGTTTGTTCTATTTTGTTCTTTAATGACAGCAGGTCCTTTGTCCATGGCAATGCAGATTTGGTTGTATTGGAGTAGGTATATTCAAATGCCTTCTCAGCATACCACGCCACTTTGCGCTTAGTGATTATTCGCTTTCCGAAAATGATCGCTTCATCATTTCTCCATTCTATTTCTTCTAATAAGTTGTTGAAATAATGGTTCGCTTCATCATGAGTCAAAAATTTCCCGTAGTTATTTACAGTACCATCCTCTGGAAGTAAATTCTTCGAGCTGTCTATTTTCTCTTCAAACAATTCCATTTCCCAATTTACTGTCCATTCTTAACAGGATACCCCATTTGTGCCCACACAAGAACGCCTTCATCCAGAATAGCTGTATTCTTATAGCCATATCTTCTAAGCGTGCTAACCACCCTGCCTGATGCGGCATGAGGACAAGCACAATACGCCACTATCCAAGTGCTATCATTTGGTATGTCGTTGACGAAATCCTCTGGTTCGTCATAGTAAGGAACTGGGATAGATCCTGGGATATGCGTCTGCCTCCAAGCCACTTCCGATCTAGCATCAAGGAGTATCATTCTCGCACTGTCTTGCATGGCTTTATACACTTGTTCGGCAGAAACGTACAATTCTTTCTTTAACTCAAAATTGGGTGCCTTACTATTCGGGTTCAATACATAATGTTCAGGAGTAGGTATGGTAACCGTATCACCCTCTGGAATGTCCCAACCGGCAGCTCTACTTCTCAGAAAGGCAGTGACTCCATCGATCTCTTCTTCGCTAAGTGTTTCTTTAAAAGCGACCATAGGAGTGCCATCTCTTCCTTCTTTGATGGCGTACTTGAGAAACTCATCTGTGGCGGTAGCCAAAAGCATAGGGTTGCCAAGAGCAGGAGCCGAAACACCCTCTCCATTGGCACCATGACATACAGCACAGTTTTCATCATAGATAGTTGCTCCAAGAGCGACATCACCCAGTACGGGCTCTCTAGATAGCTCAATGCGCTCTTCTACACCAGCAGTATCATATAGCCACTGAAGCAACAGTTCTATTTCGATGTATTCCATAGGACCACCTTGTCTATCTAAATAACCAGCCATTGCCGTTTCGGCTCTGCCATATTGAATAGTATATCGCATAAAATTGGTTGATTTTGAAGTAGCCAATAATGACTTTGAACGAAGGGAAGGGGCAAAGTCGGCAGCATAGCCTTCTCTATTTTCACCGTGACAAAGCGCACAATACTTTTGATACATCATAGCGGCATTCTTAGCCGCAGCACTGTCTAGTACGGAACCTATCCTATACTTACTAGCCATAATGGCTTGATCCTCAGGCTCATTGATGAATTCAAGTTGCACTCCATAGGCGTACTCTCTCAGTACAGTGACACGTTCTTTCAGTGAATCAATAGCGATAGCTTCTTGGGGAAGTCGTTGACTTAAAAACTGATAGGTAGAATCCAAGTTGGCTACTTCAAATCGAATTGCAAAAACGGCTGATCCTCTTTCCGCTAGGAAGTTGGCATAAGCATCATCGCTTGATTTAGGAGTGGATATGAGCAATTCTTGTCGTTTTTTGAGTTGAAAGCGAGTGCCGCTTTCGGATGGGTCATTTTCAAGCTTTGTCAATCCCATTTGTTTGAATTGTTCCAGCGCAACATCCATGCTATCTACCACAATCTGCAAAGACTGTATTCCTATCACGCCATTTGTATGATTGGAATAACTGCGATAGTATCCATAATACGTTTTTTGCTGCTTTATCATGGCCTGATAGTCAGCATCGGTATCTTCTATGAACTGAGGAAGGTAAGTCCTCACCTTTTTAGAGGTAAAATCTACACTGATCTCTTCCACTTCACCATTATCCCATGACCAGCCCTGAGGAGCTTCTGAAGATGTGCGATAGGACTGAATCGAATCCATTTTGAATCCTCTGTCAGTGAGCCATGTATAGGTCGTGTCCACTGATGAGCTAGATAGGGAGTAATTGGATACTCCTTCACCTCGTTTTAGAAAATTGGAAATAAACGAAGGTGTATTTGAGGCTTCTAAAGTGTCGTTGATAGCAATAAATGCAATGGATGACATGTCAGGGAAACCAAATGTGGTTGTGATGCTGCCCTCGATAAGACCTTTTTCAAATTCATCAGCATCATCGAGAGCGAACCCAAGAGTATCGGCATAATAATCACGTGCACTCTTCAGATCCTCCACGATCATCGTAGAACTATTTATTCCAAATCCAGCTCCAAGTAGGGGATAGTTATCAATGGATGATTGATCCTGATCAAGCGAGCATGATGAGATAATGACGAGTAATAAAAAAAGAGGTGTTTTGAGAATGAATGATCGAAATGATTTTTTCATTGTCAAATGGAAAAATGGATGAGTATGATTCATAATAGGCTAGTAATGTGATAAGTGAAATGAGTGGTTAAGGCTTTGTACAAGATAGAAATAAATAATGAAAGAGTGTCTTAATGCTAGACTTAGAATAGATTTTGATCAATGTGATTTCTAATCAATTGGATCATTAACTTCCTTCATTTTCTCATCAATCTGTCTCTTTAATCTTTTTGCAATAATATGATTAGAATCTAGTTCTATCGCTTTCGATATATAATTGTCAGCCAGCTCTATGCTATCCATCATGAAATATATCTTGGCAAATAGGGCATGAGGTTCCGGAATAGAAGAGTCATTTGTTTGCTTTTCCAATTGAGAAGCCTTTTCTAAAGCAATGTCATAGTCGCCGAGTTCAGCATGTAAGATGGCTGAATAGCTAATGAAAAAAGGAAGCTTTTTTTGCTTGTTTGAAGCAAGAATGCCAATAGAATCTAACGCCAGTTGAGCACCATGTTGCGCGTGCAGAAATTCAATGTATTCGGCTTTTATGTAGGATTCTGAGGGGTACTTACTTGAGAATTTCCTCAAATCTCTTTCGCCCACATTGTAAAAGTGCTGGATAAACTCTGGAGATATTGTTTTGCCTTGATCCCTATCATTAAACAATTGCAACGTCAATAGGGTCATGTCAATGATCAATAACTCATCCTCGCTTGCTAGATGCTTCTTACTGTTGACTTCATCCAACAACTTAATCCTTTCCTCTAGGTTTGTCGTGTTCTTTCCAAGGAGGCTTTTGCCAACTAGAAAGGAGGAATCAAATTCGACTGCCTTCCTGAATGCTGCTTCTGACTCAGTCCATTGGCCATAGTCTAAAATGTGCTCCCACGCTTTGTGGAAATAAAAGACAGCAGAATCACTTTCCGACCCGTACATGTAGCGAGTTGGTTTATTCTCATTTTTACAGGAGAAAAGCATTAATGTCAATAGGCAAATCCAGAAACTATTTGATTTCACTGCTAGAACTATTCAATGTTTAAATGCGAAATATTAGCGCAGATTTTCATAGAACTAGCTTTTGAAAAAATGGAATAGACAACTGATTCTAGGTCTTACCATACCAGGCCAATTGATAACCATAGAAGGAAGTAATCTACGACGTTGCGAATATGTTTTTGAAAATCGAATATGTTTTGAATGTCGGAATGAAAGTGAATTCATAATTATTGTTTTAGAAATGAATAGGTAGATGCCGATCTTTTGTCATCTCATCCATGTTTCTAAGATAGCAATAAATAAAGAAAGCGTCACTTTACATACTCTTTAAAAGAAGCTATTAGTAGCTTGACTTTCGGCTCTATGTACGTTTGACAAAAAGGCTTTTCGGGATTCTTCTGATAGTAATCTTGGTACTTTTCTTCAGTTGGTTTAAAGGACGAATAATCTAAAACCTGTGTGATGATGGGCTTATCAAACTCAGAAGAAAGCTGATCCAAAGCGTTCTGAGAAGTCGATTTGTCTTCATTATTAAAAACATAGATAGCAGATCTGTACTTACCCCTCATAGAATGATTAGAAGTACATGCATGAGTATGCAAGTGCATTTGAATCAAGTTGTTGAGTGAAATTATTTCAGGATCATAATGAACAATGATGGCTTCCGAAAAGTCATCAAAAGGAGGGGTAGAGGCGATCCATCCTTGCTCAATTTGGCTGATGCCTTTGATGATGGAAAAAACACCCTCCGTACACCAGTGACATCCGCCTCCCAATCCAATTTTTAATAAACTCATACTACCTTAAGAAAACAGAGTTCCAGTGTCTTATTACACTCTATGGCTTAAGCCATTAAATGAACAAAGTTATGCACTCCCGTTTAGTAGATTCTGTATTCTTTTTTTCTTATTCTCTCGATCAAAGGAAGCAGACCTAGAAATTTCATCAGCAATGTGTAGTAGTTCAATAGATTTTTCGAATCTTATTCTTGCCTGATCACCATTTGTTTCAGTCTCTATTCCTATTTCCTTCAGGTAATCTGACAATACTTCTAAGTTGTCTGCTGTCAACTCACGATCGGTGATGTATTCTGTTAATTCATCTTTATTTAAAGTAGCTATCCTTTCTATATTTATATCCAGTTCGCTTTGCAGACGCTGACTGGTAATTTCCAATCCCTGAGAGGCTTGACCTTGTGATTTCAGTTGTAGGAATTTGGCCAAGACGGCAGCTAGCACTTTACCCAGTTGTTCTATTTGATCCTTTATGATGTCTCTTTGTTCCATACGTATATTGGCTGCTAGCTTATTCTTTTGCCTTTAGCAAAGGCAAAAGTAGCTCACATTTAGAGGATCAGTTGTTTCGATTCGTAAGGACATGGATCTGGAGAGGGGTATATTGGAAATTGAATTTGTATAGGGTACGAGCAACAAGCCCACACGAGCATGGGCCTAAATTTTTCATGAATTCATACTATACTAAAGGTTTGAGATAGTTCTAGAACTAGACTACCTATCGAACCAACTGAAAGAAAGTATAAAATTCACCTGCAGGAAATTCTGAATAGAATCTTATGTTCAATGAATCTCTTGTATGGGACATGATATCATAAAAACCATCGTCAATATCCAATCTCTTATTTGGTAGATCATAATGATAGTACCCAACGAAAGAGGTATCTGTATTAGATACATATAAACTATCATTTTCTAGAAATACCCATTCGAGACCACTAAAAACATCAGAGTCTGGGAAGGTAATTTCAACACCTTCATCTAAGGAAATAATTCATAGATGGTTTCCGTAAAAGTCCATTTTCCTAGGATGGTGATGAGCTCTTCTGGATTAAGATCTTCATCTTCTCCACATGATGAAAGAAGAAATACCGTCACTAGAGAAAGAAGGATTATAGAATGTAATCGATTCATAGAGTAAGGTTAATCAAAAGCTTTCAGAAGAAGAATATTCTACATTATATGTTACTCTAGTAAGTTTTTAGAAAGACGCTATTAGGTAGTAATCAGTGATTTCGCGAATAATATATGATTCTGTTAATATTGTTTCAACACTCTTGAGGACATAGGCCTAGCTTTAGCATTGTTTTAACAACAAGATATTTTACTTCTTAAGGTGTTCCAAATGGATCTCGTAGCATTGAAGCTGGTCATTAAGTGTATGATAGCAATCAAAATAGCCCCTGGGATGAGATTGTCCGCTACGAATTTGAAGAGATTGTAGTTCATCATATTGGATAGATCAGGAACAATTGAGATACTGGTTGATTCTAAATTCAATTTGACGGCTAGAAAAACAGCGATGGAGGCAAAATGAAATCCATTTACGAATAAGTGCATAATGTACTCCCAACGAGGAAGTCCGCCCATAAAAACTCTACTTTCTTTTTCTGAAAAAGCATCTATTCCAAGTACGATGATATCAATAGTCACTAGGGATATACCTATGAAAAATCCAACAGTACTGTTCTGTATGATGAATAGAAAATAGACGATCAACGGAAACAGAATAGCTCTGATTGTGTGCGTCAAATGTTCAAATCTACTTTCCGCCTGATTGTGCAGTTGGTACTTAAATATATGTAGGTAGAAACCGTCAATCACTGCTAAGGCAGCAAATGCCAAGAGAAGAATTGATGAAATTAGTAAACCCATTTTTGCTTTTATTTTGGTTGAATAACTGAAGCAAATTTGAGTGAACTCTACCCATAACTAAAAGGACATATGTCCTCAAACTCCTGTTGTAATTTCTTGGCGGATTCTGGACAGTGTTCTCCTTGTAACACCCAAGTAAGAGGCTATATCTTCCACTTTTGCCTTTTGAATTACATGAGGTTGCTCCTGCAGTAATCTTAGATACTTCTCTTTGGCGGTCTCATTATTGAGAACTGAAGCATAGTGCTCTATGACGATATATTCTTGTTCTGATAGCATCCGACCGATCTGTTGCCAGATGGTACTCTTGCTGTATAATATTTGTAAGTGTTTATGATCAATGATCAAAAGCTGTGTGTCTTCCAGTGCTTGAATGGAGAGCTTAGAAGGCTCTTGATTGATAAAACTTTTGTACGAAGAAGTCATCGCATTTTTAACACAGAAACACGAAGTGATCTCCTCAGATTTATCATTGAAATAATAAGTTCGCAAAAGACCTTCGCTGATGTAGGCAATATGTTGGCAGACTTCTCCTTGCTTTACAAAGTAGTCTCCCTTTTTTAGCTTCTTCTCATTAAAAAACTTCAGGGTCTCATCAAATTCTTGATCCGAGATGGATACTATTTTTCGAATGAAAAGCTTGAAGTTGTTCACCATTGTTAAGCTAAGCTATATCCTTGTTTTGTAATATCAAGAAACAAATTGATCCATTGAATGACGGATGATTTAATCCAACTATGGCGGAAATACTTCTACTTAGTATAGAATGAGTAATCCCAATTTATCATACTTCAAGACTCTTGGTTATTTTTAGGAACTGTGAAACTAAATTTCGATCCCATATTTGGTGAGCTTTCAACCCAGATATTTCCATTATTCTTTTTAATCATTTCTTGACACAGTCCAATCCCCAGTCCAGTCCCTTTTTCATGAAGTGTTCCAAGGCTTGAATAACTTTCGCTCTTGTTAAAAACTAATTCAATTGTTTCTTCATCCATTCCAATTCCATTGTCTTCTACGAAAATTTCCCACAGATTAGACTTTTCTACTGCACCTACTGAAATAGAGCCATTTTCTGGCGTGAATTTGAGTGCGTTACTAATCAAGTTTCTTATAACTATGTCAATCTGATCTCTGTCAGACCATACGATTACCTCTTGTTCTATTTTACTCTCTAGTTGAATTAATTTCTTTTTTGCACCTTTTGAAAGTAAAGAAATATTTTCATCAACTATTTTTCTTAAATCAATTGTATCTGGATTTGTTGTAGATAGATCCATCTGCGCTTGCCCCCAGTAAAGCAGATTGTTAAGTGTAAATGATATAGAATTAAGTTGAGGTCCAGTCTCTGGAATTAAATCGAAAAATTGATCTTTTGTTATATCACCTGAATCCAACAAATCAAACATTGATTTAAATAAATTAATAGGCCCTTTTAGATCATGACCAATGATAGAAAACAATTTATTTTTAGTAATTATTGATTTATGTAGCTCTGACGTCTTGTGAGTTAGTTGCAAATTGAACTCATCTTTCTGCCTGTTATTGATTCTTAGAAAATAAATAATGACGGCAAAGGCCAAAATAACTACCAAAGCCATATAAAAATAGAACCTTTGCTGTTCTAATATTTTTTTGCTTTCGATTAAATAAACCTCTTTTTCTTGTTCAAATTCAAGCTTTGACTTCAATATCTTTAACTCTCTTTCATTTTTATTTGCCTCAATAGTATCTGAGACACTTATAAACTCTTCCAGATATGCTAAGGATGCAGGATAATTCCCTTGATTTTTTTTGAGAACAGAAAGCAAATTCAAAATTTCATCTCTCTCATCTAGAATTTTTATTTTTTTGGACATTTCTAATGCCTTTAAAGCATAAACCTCAGCTTTATCGAAATCTCCCATCGCAAAATAGACCTTGGAATAAACATTGTATAATGGTATTTTATACCTAATCTGCTTTATCCCCTTATGAATCGTTTCGCTTTTTTTAAGCCATAAAAGGGCAACTGTATATTGTTCTTTTTTAAGAGCAATATTCGCTCTCAACTCATATGCATATGTTAACCATTCATTGAGCTCTAGTTCCTCAAGAAGAGTAATGCTATGACTTATGCTTTGTTCTGCTTTTTCTAAATCTCCAATCTCAATATAACTTGAAGTTAAATTGGCTAGCGAAATAGCCGCTACCTTATCATCGTTGTTTTTAAGACTAAGTTCCTTCGCTTTGTTCAAGAACACTATTCCTTGTTTATGATCCTTTTGAACATTGTATAGATTAGAGACATTTACATAAAAAGTAGAAAGCCAAAGATCAAGTTTATTTTTCTCGGCAATTTTAATACCATCCAAATACTCTCGAAGAGCTATTGCATAGTCCTCTTTATACTCGTACTCAATCGCTAGTAAATTCTTAGACTTCAGTATTAATTCTAAATCATTTATCTCATGTGCCTTTGAAAGTGCCAGTCTGAAAAATTCTAAAGCTTGATCTTGATTGCCTGTTTCAGAATGGTAGCTTCCAAGATTGATCATCCCTTTTACTTCACCCTTTGAATATCCTATGGATTCACTAAGCTTAATAATTTCATTTGAGAGAAGAAGTAGACTATCCGAATTATAAAAGCTAAGCTCTCTTCCAAGCTCATACAATAGATTTATATATGTAGTATCCCTCTCAAAATAAAGAACTGATTTGGCTTTTTCAATTTCGTTTTCTAGACTGTCTTTGGCCAATTTTTGTGCTGAAGCAGGTGATGTTTTTAAGAAAAAAATGATCCAAATAGCAATTAATGAGTATTTTATGGCAATTTGTCTTCTTCTAAATATTTCTCGCATATAATAAATGAGTCGCTTTTATGTCTAAAATACACCTGACTTAAAAAAGTAATGCTCTTTTTTATTAAAATACAATTTACATAGATATAATGACATATTTTAAAGATTAGATATGAGGATAACAGAGGATAACCTAACTCTCACGGAAGTAACTTCCGTGTTTTTCTTCTAGCTATCTCACTCTATGAAATTCACTTTGAGCAACTGATCACATATCATTCCTTCTGCATGAATTAAAGCTAGAGGACGCAGAACCCAAATTTGATATTAAGAGTTAGAGTATCTAAAGTGTTAAATCGAGTCAATGCTATCAAAAAAAATACGTGCCTGTTCGTTACCACTTGTCTTACTGATCACATACTCACATACCCTTTGTGCTCAGGATTCACTCATTCAATTTAAGAAAGGAGAAAAACTACCGAGTCCCGTCTATGGTATGGCTTACAGTGAATTAAATGACGGATTGATATCTATCGGTGGTGCTACTTTTACCAATCATGAAACCAATTATATTTTCAAATACAATACCCAAACGGGAAAATGGTTAAACCTCAAACGCTCTTATGAAATAGATCCCATGGTCTACGGTTCTGCGACTTACCTTGGAGAGACATATGACGGAGTTATAGTCCATGGTGGCATTTCTAACTACCGTAATTACGTTGCGATTCTCCCAGACATAATTCTATACAATTTGTCTAGTTTCAGAATGACATCATTGGGAGTAAACCCTAACCCTGCGAATCATCAAAGCTCATCTTTCTGGAAGGATAAATTGTACCTGTTTGGTGGATCAACATCACTGAAGCAGACTAAGACATCCAGAACTGTCGAGTACAGTCAGTCACTTTTTGAATTCGATTTAAAGACAGGTTTAATAAACCAACTACCGGACTTACCAGAAGCCAAACAAGTTGATGGTGTAATCATAGATGATTATTTATACATAATTGGAGGATTCAATGGAACACCGTCTACCAGAGTGGACCGATATGATCTCATCAATAAGTCATGGCAAAAACTGGTTGACCTGAAAGAACCACTATCTGCATATGCAATTACTAAGTCAGATCAATATATCTTTTACATAGGAGACTACTCGAAATTAAATCAGCTGCTTGTTTTTGATACAAAAAACCTACGGCACCATGTATTTAAAATGAATTTCAATGCGCGTTTCGCTGGGGCAGGTATTGTTGATGGAAACCTTCACGTTTTTGGTGGTTTAGATCCCAATCAGATAAATAAAAAAGTAACGAATCAACATTGGTATATTCCAGTGGATGATATTCTTTCGAGGATTGCAGAGTAAAAAAACCGTG
Organism: Ekhidna sp.; assembly: GCA_045106975.1. GTDB lineage: Bacteria > Bacteroidota > Bacteroidia > Cytophagales > Cyclobacteriaceae > Ekhidna. Next base: position 10,424 of record JBGCFL010000139.1, read on the forward strand.
GCTAATTGGCACTCAGTTAAACTTCCAAAAAAGCTTGACAAGCTACAAGAGATTTTGAATAAGGTACGAGCTACAAATTCGCACCAGTATGGCTAATGATCAATCAATCACCAGCCAGTCTTTCGCTTCATCAACCGTATCAAATGCTCTGGCATTGCCTCCAGTAAATCGATTGAAAGCATTGAATAATACTTTTTTTGCACCAACAATTCCAACTGCAGCTCTTTTGATAGTCAAGTGTGCCGTTTTTTTTCCACTCAGTTTTGCTCTATCTACTACAGCTGGTACTGCATAAACATCAATCATATTGGACAGACGCAACAATGGACGATTCTCTTTCAATGCAAAATCTGTTGCATCATCCATGACTTGTAGTATTTCTTCCGTCTTCAAGTCACGATAATCGACATACAATATTTCCTTTTTTTGATGTTTAATGATCGAATAATGAGTCATGCAATTTGTAGTTGAAATTAGGTTAGTTCAAAAGTAAGTACATCGATAGATATTAAACAATAGGTGCTTATTTATAAGGAGCAAAACATGTAATGATGACTACACAGAAGTAACTTCTCTACAGCCAAGGTTCGTGTCCTCACGAACCTCTATTTATACAAAGAATATTACCTTTAATAGATGAATATTTTCAATAGCGAAAGGAAGTCATTCACTGAAATAGGCAAGATCTATTTTTGGACAGCAACTATTCACAACTGGTTTCACTTATTGGAAGCTGAATCCAAGAAAAGTATCCTTACTGATTCTCTAAGTCATCTTTCGTCCAAAGAACTAATTGATGTTTTTGGTTTCGTGATAATGCCAAATCATGTTCATATTATTTGGAGAATGAATAAAATGAATGGAAAAGAAAGGCCTTTTGGATCATTTTTGAAGTATACCGCTCACGAGTTTAAGAAATTACTTTCTTCAAGCGAATTGTCACCGTTTTCTGTCCAAAGAAGTAATAAGAATTTTGAGTTTTGGCAAAGAGATTCACTAGCGATTGAGCTGTATAGTCCTGAAGTGGCATATCAAAAGCTCGACTATATTCATTTAAATCCAATGTCTAAGAAATGGAATTTGGTAACTGATCCTAGTGACTACTTATACTCATCTGCTAAGTTTTACGAAACAGGAATTTCGAAATTTCCATTTCTCAAATATCTTGGCGAAGAGTTTTGATTGTTATTTCGATTCACACAATATACATCTCCAGTTTATGATATTGTTTCGATTCGTGAGGACACGAACCGAGGCGAAGGAGATACCAACCTCGACTCCAAAACATAAACATTCATGAGATTCCGGCATTCGCTCACTCAGCCGGAATGACGTTCTTAGTTTATTCTTTCTCGTCAGTTTATTCTTTCCCGTCATTCCTGATGTAGCCCTAGCGTAATTCAGGAATCTGCTGAAAGGTCAGATGCTGATCATGTCGAAGTGATTTTCATACTAGGA
>JBGCFL010000014.1:0-11387 GCA_045106975.1 Ekhidna sp.
GTCTATTCCATTGATTCTTACTGAACCGGAAGAAGGTTTCGCAGTTCCATTAAGCACATTGAAAAGAGTGGATTTCCCAGCTCCACTTCCACCCATTATACCAAATAGCTTACCTGTAGGTTCTGCTATGTTTATGTTGACAAGACCTAGCTGACCATTTTTAAACTTGTAAGAAATGTCTTCTGCTACGAAAGAAATTTTGGTTTCTACGACTTCATTTCTGTAAGCGCTTATGATATCACTGTAATAAAGACGCTCGGTTTTTTTCCCTTTTATAGATGACCCGTTAGAAAATGTTTTGATCTTGTTGGGTGAAACCATGAGACCATTTAAGGTCAATATATCTGCGCCGGTATATTTGAAAAAGCAGATATCAATGTCTGGCACTTTGAAAAATGCAATATGACCTTTGAGTCCATCTAACCCGATGACTTCTGTTTCTGAGTTTTCTAGTGATCCCTCATTGTTTGTAATAACACAATATTCTCCTGAATAACCTTCTTCATCTGATGTAGTAACGAATGCTTTGATGGCATCAATTGTTTTGACAGGAAAATTAAAACACTCACCTAGGAAATAGAGCAATTCTTTTTCACGATCAGTAATCATTTCATCGGCCATGATTAGCTCCATAGACCTGATCAAGATTACTAACTTTTGCTGACGAGTCAACTCATTATTGATGCTGTCCGCAAGCTCTCTCAGTTTGCTCTTATCGTCATCGCCACCAGTACTTACTTCATTGATGTATTGATCTAGCGTTTTTAGATAAAACTGGATATCCTCACGACTTACATTTTCTAAAAGAAATTCACGAATGGTTTCTTTCTCACTAATATGTACTTCTCCTTCTTCTTTGGCAAGAATAACTAGAAGCTTAATGATTGCTTTTAAGAGTTTTTCACTCATTGGTGCGGTGTGTTTAGATTAGGTTAGTAACCCTAAAGTTAACTCGAAATGTTCGGGTAATAATTATAAAGGGAATGAAGAATACAGTAGCCTCAATGCAAGATCATATAAAGAGTACTATTCTTAGTGGTCATAAAAAAAGTCGTCCTAGTATTACTAAGACGACTTTTAAAGAAATTACTCTTTTGATTACTCTATGATTGAACCTCTGATTCTTGTAACCTCAGCTCTTAAATTATCTAAAGTGCTTGGTTTTAGCACGAATGAACCAGTGTTGTTGCTGATTTGACTAGATACTTCGGCAAGCTCTCCGTCATAGATAGCAATGATTTTGTCAAGCTCTGCTTTCATACTTGTCACTGAGTCATTTCCAGGAACATCATTCATTATTTTCACTAAATCATCCAAAGATTTTTTCTGATCGATAACGATTTTTACCAATGGCTCTAAAATCAACGTTCTTGACTCTTCTGGAAGATCATCTGGATAGTTGTTTACTATGGTTGTAGATATATATACACCTTCAATCCAGCTACCTGCAAGTAACAAAGCGCCATTGTTCAATTGATCAAGCTCACTTAATCGCTGGCTTGCTTTTTCCATCACATCATTGATAACAGCAGTCAAAGAATCTTTATTCTCCATGTTCTTTTCAAAACGAGCCACCATGCCGTAATCTATTGCATCTGCTACTCCAACAGGAGCTGCCAATTTCTGACTTTCTCCCATATAGTCAAGAGCCATTTCAGATTTCTCGTAAGAAGACAAGTAGCCAATGTCTGTTGCATAGACACCTAAGTTCAATGCTGCCTTAGAAACATCACTAGAGTAGCTATCTACTTTATCCATTGAGTTTACAATAGTACCGTCAAAGTCAGCACCAGCTGCCATTAATAGGTAAGGGACTTCTGATGGAGGTGGAAGATCCATCAATATTTTCTCTACATCAGTAGCTATTTGCTCTTTTGCAGAATCAAATTCTGAGCTGGCATTTTCGCTTTTTTCTTGTCCGCCACCACCACAAGAAGCAATGAATAGAGAAGAAGCAAGTGCGAATGAGCCAAGTTTTAGTTGGTTAAGTTTCATCGTATTTAGTTTATTTTATTAATAGCGATTTATGAAATGAATGTCAAATTAGTTACTGTTGAATATTTCTATTACGTTGTTCTTTATTTTACCACAAAGTATGTCCAAAGGAAGATCATTAATATCTTTTCCAAAAGGATCTTCTATTTCTTCAGCGATCAGCTCCACACTCATTAAAAAATAGAAGGCTAAAACTACTAAACCAATAGAATAATACCCAAACTCTCCGATGAAGGCTAGTGGTAATGTAATGGAGTACACGAATAAAAATTTCTTGATAAACATACTGTAAGAGTACGGAATGGGCGTGGTTTTAATTCGCTCACATGCTCCAATGATATCTGTAAACCCTTTTATCTCCTTATCGATAATAAGCAGCTGTTCTCCGTTAATGACACCTTCTTTAAAAAGTTTGTTTACTCTCTCCATCATCAATTTATTGATAATGTTGGGTCGGTGCTTACTGTTGATGATTCTATCTTTTGTTCCGGGTGCTGTGAGATCTAACTCGCCTATTAAGATACTATTTCTTAAGCTTTCTTTCATTGCAAAAGTGACATTGGGAATCATTTTTTGAAAGAATAGATGATCCTCTTTTCTGTCAGCAGGGATAAATGTGCTTAACTTAATAGATAGCTGCCTTGTGTCATTTACTAATTGTCCCCAAAGCTTCCTTCCTTCCCACCATCTATCATACGCAGTGTTGGTTCTTAGTACTAAGAATAGACCCAGTATGACCCCAAGAATTGAGTGAAATGCCTTAGTGTCTTGAATAGTAACCTGAAGCACTTCTATGAACATGAAGCACAAAAAAGTAGTTAGGACAGCAGCAAAAAGTAGTAATGGAAATAGCGCACGGATAACGTATCTACTATAGACATCAAATACTAAGGATAGCCACGATTTTGGGTTATATTGCACCATTTGGTCGTGAAGATACTAAAAACAAGAGTTTTATTTTAAAACCTTATTTGTAGAGATCAAGCTTATTTTTCAACGTACTGAAATAATCAGTTTCAAGCAAACCTGTTTCCTCTTTCAGTTTCATGATTCTAGTGTAAGATGCGGCTATTTGATTGGTTGAAATGGCTCCTTCATCTATCAATTCTTTGATGATATTATGTACTTGAGTCGCTGTAACCATGTTATAATCTTTTACATTGTTGGCAAACATAAGCATATCTACGCCTGCATCGATCGACATTCTAATAGACTCTTTTAGGCCATACTCGTTGTTTATGGCACCCATTTGCATATCATCTGATATGATAAGTCCATCAAATTTAAGTAGCCCCCTTAGCATCCCAGTGATTACTTTTTTGGATAGAGTTGCAGGGATTTTTGTGTTGTCTAACGTGCTGTTGATGATATGTGCAGTCATTATAGCCTTGACTACACCACTATCAATCAATGATGCATAAGGATAAAGCTCCTCTATTTGCCAAGAATTAGTTACATCGGTTACCCCTAAGTGTGTGTCACTTTGGCTACTACCATGCCCAGGAAAATGCTTTAAAACAGGGACAACTTCTTTACTGTTATGAGCTACAATCACACTTTGTGCATGATTTGTAACCTCTTGATAATCTCTTGAAAAACTGCGTTCCAGTTTTCCAATTACGGGATTGCTCGGATTGATGTTTACATCAAGAACAGGAGCGTAATTCATATTGATACCAAAGCTTTTGAGCAAGGCAGCTGTTTGGTTAGCGTAATAAGAAGTAGAGTCTAGGTTATTGATTTTTCCTAAATACTGCGCTGATACGTTTTTCGGGAAACCATATTTCGTTTTAAAACGATTGACTCTTCCTCCTTCTTCGTCTATACTTACGAATAGCGGAATATTAGCATTTTTTTGAAGATTACTTATCAGCTTCGCAAGCTCTGGTTTTGGATTTTCAAAGAATAAATTTTTTTCATAGAGTACTACTCCTCCAGCTTTTCCATCGGCAATTTCATCGAATATAGAATGCTTGGTATTAGCCTTGTTGAAATCACCAATACCGATCATGATCATTTGTCCAATCATCATATCTAGGCTATCTGCAGGTGTTTGCTCTTGCGCCTGAGTAGACAAAAAACCAAGTAGTAATAGAAGGATTACACTATTTTTCATTCTGTTATTTTTCGAATCAGCAAAGCTGATCAATCTTTAGCCATTTTTTCTATTCTATCACCGGTTGTGGTGAGATAGTGACCTTGCAAATCTGCAGCCAAACACGAATGTACTGGAATCACACCAATCAAATGACCTACTTTCATCTGACTGAGCTTTTCTGATGTCATGGTTATTATACCGTGTTCTTGTGATAATTTTTTTACTGAACCTATAACCTGTGTGTCCCATACGCCTTCTTTCAAGTTTACAGCTTTGCCAAAACAAGGATCTTCGCCTTCAAGAACTCTATCTTTAGAAAAGTGGACGCCACCTCCATATATGACTGCTTCGTCTCGATCTGAATGAATGGCAACAACGGGACAGGCCATACAAACAGCAATATTTTCCATTTGACATGATCCGATTTGATGCTGCATCCAATCATAGAAAATGAAATTTCCTGGTCGTATTTCGTCTACAGCAGAAAAGTCATTCAAGACACTGCATGATGGTGTGTCACCATAAGATACTAGGCCTCCGAATTTTGATTGCAATGAAGTAAGGACTTCAACGGATTTATTGAATATAGAATTGATTTCTATTTCTTCTGATTGACCATACGTATGTCCAGCATGAGCCAAAAACCCTTTGAACTTAATTTTTTCAGTTGATCCCTCTACTAATTTTTCTATCAAAGACTGATTATTGGGATCAACTCCTGTACGATGAGTTCCAATATCTACTTTGATAAAGTAGCCTACTGATTTACTTAGTAGTTCATTGGCTAATGTTAAACTTTCTTCTGATTCTATTAAGACATTGATGTGAGCTTTTGAAGCTAATTCTGAAATAGTTGTAGCTTCCAGTGGATTGAATGGAAAGGCTATGGTCACATCTTTCCATCCATTTACTATAAAATAAGATGCCATTTCCACTGAGCTGACCGTGCAACTTTCAACTCCAAAATCACGAAACCAATTTCCAATTTCTGCTGAAAAATGCGTTTTGAAATGAGGTCTAAAATTGACATTTGAGTCAATGGCTTTTTTAGCCATTTCACTAATATTAGCAAGGGACTTCTTCCTATCGATGAGTAGTGTTGGCTTAGTGATCTTCATATAAAATGAATAATGTTATTCCTCTTTATGGAGAAGATACATTTTGTAGTTAAATGCATCAAATCTATCCAATAACTTTTGTAGAAATAGAGGATCACTTAGGAAAAAATTTAAGAAATTATCTCTTCTTTCCTGTAGACTTCCATTGGGAAAAAGGGAGTCTTTGACAGATTGAATTTGATCCTCTTTTTCAGAATGATTACGCTTTTCTGCTCTTAAGAGCTTCTTTTCTGCTTTCTCTATTTTTTTACCGAAAATGACGTGCAAAGCATCCAAGTGCTGTACCAGCGTTGGGTCTACTTTTTTGGCTTTTGAACTGAGACTTTCAGTGGTTTTTTTGAGTGCTGTCAGTTCTTCTGTATAACTAAGCTCTTTGTCTGAGTTGTTTTTCACCCACTTGGCGAAAGCCTGATCAGCGCCAAGAAACAGATCGGTGCTTGTAAGGTTGGTTTTTTCCCACTTTTCATTGACATGACTCTCAATGACAAGTGCAAAATTCCTAGGCATTAGCAATGGAAATGCTGTATTGAAATGCTCAAAAACAGATTTCAATTGTAACCAATACACTGCTTCTGAGGGGCCACCAACGTAAGCTAAATTAGGTAAAATGGTCTCTTGATATAAAGGTCGAAGGATTACATTGGGGCTGAATCTTTCAGGATGATCTTTGATTAACCTCTTTATCTCATCAGCTGAAAACTCAATGGTCGTATCAACTACTTTATAGCTATCGCCTTCTTTCTCAATGCGTTCTCGAACATCTCCTTCTAAATAGAAAAAATTGATTTCTCTTGCATGAACTTGCGTTTTGTAACCAAGACTTTCTAACTCTTGAGAATCTTTAGCAACTAATTTTTCAGCACTATGGGTAAAAAGATCATCCTGAATCACTGGAGCGAATATGCTCTTTAAAGCAGCATCGTCAGCATCTACTACAACAATTCCTTCCGCTCCAAATAAGGTATTGACATAATGCCTAGCAGCATCTGCTAATGTGTTTTCAGAGTATGCTTCCTTAAATATCTCAGCTCCTTTTGGAAGCTCTTTTACAATGTCTAAAAGCCCTGTAGGGTCAAAACGACCAACAGCACCAGTTTGCTCTGTTTTCCATTGATATTTTCTGTTCTCAAAATGGAAATGATCTATTTCTTCAAAATCATGATCCTCTGATGCCATCCAGTAAACAGGCACAAACTCGTATTCAGGATATTCTTTTTTCAACGCCTTACAAGCATTGACAACCGTTACAATTTTGTAGATAAAGTACAGAGGACCAGTAAAAATATTGAGTTGATGGCCTGTGGTAATCGTAAAAGTTTTGTTGTCTTTTAGTCTTTCAATATTTTGAGAAACTGCTGGAGAAATTTCAAGTCCTTCATATTGACTTTGCAATGCCTTGGAAAGTGTGCTCCTGTTGGCGTCATTGAAATTTCTTTCTTCAATGATTTTTCTAAAATTCTCTATAGCTGGAAAATCAGTATAGAACTTTTTGAGCTCAGGCTTCTGCTGAATGTAGTCTATGAATAACCGCGAAAAACAATCGGTCTCGTCTAAGGGAAGGGTTTCAGTTCTCACGGATAAAAAACAGATTAAACATGAATTGGTTCACCGTACAGATCAAAGGCTGTGGCGTCAGTAATTTTTACCTGGGCAAAATCTCCAATTCTTAAATAAGCATTGTCCGCTGGGATAATCACTTCATTGTCCACCTCTGGTGAATCATATTCTGTTCTCCCTACAAAGTTTCCGCTCTCCAATCTATCTATCAAGACTTTGTATTCTTTCCCAATTCTATGCTGATTAATGTCCATGGAAATTTCTTCCTGTAGAGCCATTACGGCATTTGCTCGCTCTTGTTTGGTTTCTTCAGGCACATTGTCTTCAAAACTATATGAGTGGGTATTTTCTTCATGCGAGTAGGTAAAGATCCCCAAGCGCTCAAATCTATTTTTTTCCACAAAGTCAAGCATGTCTTCAAAGTCTGCTTCTGTTTCCTGTGGATGCCCCGCAATCAAGGTAGTCCTGATAGCAATATCAGGCACTTTACTTCTCATTCTATCTAGCAAGGCTTCTGTTTTGTCTCTGGTAGTTCCTCTACGCATAAGTTTCAGCATATTGGTAGAAGAGTGCTGGAGAGGAATGTCGAGGTAGTTGCAGATGTTTGACCTGTTGGCCATCATATCTAGTACATCCTCTGGGAATCCAGTAGGGAAAGCGTAGTGCAATCTGATCCAGTCTAGTCCTTCTACATCAGATAGGCGATCCATCAACTCTGCCAAATTTCTTTTTTTGTAAAGATCTAATCCGTAATAGGTGGAATCTTGAGCGATCAACAATATTTCTTTAGTCCCTTGGCTAACTAGTGATTTAGCTTCAGCAACTACTTGTTCCATGGGCTTTGAAACGTGTTTTCCTCTCATCAAAGGGATGGCGCAAAAGCTACATGGACGATCACATCCTTCGGCTATTTTTAGATAAGCGTAATGTTTGTTGGTAGTGACGATTCGTTCTCCCAGTAATTCTTTTTTATAATCCGCTTTGAATTTCTTCAATAGGGCAGGAAGATCACCTGTACCGAACCAAGCGTCTACATCTGGTATTTCGTTTTTTAGCTCGTCTTTATATCTCTGAGAAAGGCATCCAGATACATATACTTTTTCTACTAGCCCTTCTTCTTTCGCGTCTACATATCTGAGTATGGTATCTATAGATTCTTGTTTAGCATTGTCAATGAACCCGCACGTATTGATGACCACAATATTTGAATCGTCTTTCTTCGACTCATGAGTGGCGTCAATGTTATTTCCTTTCAATTGTGTCAACATCACCTCTGAATCCACCAGGTTTTTGGAACAACCTAATGTGACAATATTGACTTTGTTTTTCTTTAAACCCTTCGTTTTCATATTGAACTCTGCTAAAATGGGATGATGTTCCCATTAGGGAGCAAAGCTAAAGAATAAAGAGTGCGATTGGATAGAAATAATGACAAGTCATAGTATTGAATTGAATGACTTATATAAAATGGGAGAAATAGCGTGTATTAGTTTCAAAGTGAATCGGTACCCAAGGCAAAGCGACGAAACTATGTTTAATTGAATATAGGATTACTTTCCTCTTGAATTTTGGAAAGGAGCACTTTACTGATGGAAACTTGCTGTGCATATGGGTTGATGGTTTCCACTTGTTTCTTTTCCTCAGTTGGAAGTAGAGACGCCCACTTAGATAGTTCTGCTTCCGCTACCACTCTCACTTTCTCTTCTGCTTCCATCAAGAAGGCAAAAGTGCCTAAAAGGAGTAGTAGTGTTATGAGTTTATTAAACTTGGGTTGCATTTTTATAGTCCTATCTATTTTAAACAATCTAAATGAGCGTCTGTCCTTCTTTTTGAAAACCTAACCTTTGACTTATAGATGAGGTGCTCTATGAAATAGTTGCATCAACACCACAAATTTTATCAATCCAGATGTTAAGTGCTGTTAATCTTTGTTATCAAATGCAATCAACTTATCTGATTTGTATAGGAGATACCCAGAGATGATGGAATGGTTACAGGTGTTGCTGTTTTTCTAAAGACATTCTGAAGTCTAGTCCTAGAAAGCTTATCCATTTTGTAGTCATACGAGAAATTTTGAAAACTGTATAAGATCCCTTCGGGATGACTTGCTGTATGTAGAAGGAGCAATTTATAGAATATCAAACTCAGAAAATTAAGTCCCATCCCTGCAGTAATCTCGTAGAGATCTTCTGCGATATCAAAGACTAACTAAGTGCTGACTTGCTTGATACATAGGATTCCTACTGGATGACTTTAGGGTTGAAAATTTCTCTCTTTATCCATCATAGAGTCTTGCCGTAGGCAACTTATGCGTTATGAAAAATCTAGAGAGAATGCAGGCTTATGATTGACTTACGATCCTTTTTCTACTGACTAAAAAGCAAACAAAAAAAACAATAACAGCAACCAAGTAGTAAGTAGCCCATGGATAAACAAAATCCATTGTAGCATAATCTACTGCCCAATTATTATCAATAACTAATGGGTATAAATGTAGTGATACAGCGCTTAGAGCGACAGCAATCAGCACCAACCATGTTGATTGATTTTGGAAAAAGAGGAGTGAAAGGGTAATGATAAATGGGAACCCTAAGAACAAGATTCTGGTCATGTCTTCTCCTGCCAATAACCCAAAACAACAATACATGATGCTAAAGATGAGAAGTGTCAGTTCTTTAGAATCCTTGATGTTGAAGGATTTGATTCTGAAAAGAATAATGAATGGAATCACTCCGAAAGCGCTACCAAAAGCGGCAAACCATTTTACGAAACGAGTAGGGTCATCAATGGCTAATTTTCCATGATAGAGAATAGCCATAATGGAATTTCGTTGATCCAATTGATCAGGCATCAAAGACAGGGCTATTTTTTGAATAATGACTCCAAAAACAAGGGAAAAAAGGAGGTGCTTTCCTTCTGTGAACCAGTCTTTTTTATCATACCAAATATGAATAACGAGAAGCATTATTGCTATTGCTAAGAAGGATTCTTTTTGTAGCAATGCCAATGGAGTGAGTAAATAGAACCACTTATACTTTTTTTGATAGAATAGAAGAAGGGCGAGTCCTTGAACAAAATATAGAGGCACATCAACCGTAAGATGATCGAAGAGATTGTAACGGATGATACCAGTCCAGTGTGTGAGTAACCAACCAAAACCAATCCATTGAAACAATGGCTTTATTGTTAAGAAGTTCCATAGTTTTTTGAATGTAAATACACTCAACAAGATGAAAACTAAGTTCACCATGTGAAAGGCGACAGTCACTCGGTTTTCAGGAATGATACTAGCTAAAAAAGGGACCAGTGGTCTTGAATAGAATGGAAAAGCTACTTGAGCTTCAGATCCTGATTCAAAATAATCGTAGACCTTTTTGTATTGTTTGGCGTCACAGAGTTCGCAATTTTCAAAATCAATTGCTTCATTGAATTGAAAATAAAATAGGTATAGCCCAAGGGCAATAATTAAGAGAATAGCCTGCTGATAGTTTCTGCTCACAACCTATTCTCTTTATTGCTCATTTCATGATACGGCCATCCTCTAGATTCACCATTCGTGTTCCGTATTCGGCAAATTTTTCATTGTGTGTTACTTGGATGATAGTCATGCCGGCATCATGAAGTTGCTTCAAGATGTCCATTACTTGCTCTCCTTGGCCTGAGTGAAGATTGCCAGTAGGCTCATCTGCTAAAAGTAATTTTGGTTTGCCTATAATAGCTCTCACCACACCTACAAGCTGCTGCTGTCCACCAGAGAGCTGCTCTGGGAAAAGATCTTTTTTGGCAACCATATTGAAACGGTCTAGCATCTCGGCAATCATACTCGCTCGCTCTTTCCCCTTGATCCCTCGATAGATCAAAGGTGTTTCAATGTTTTCATAAACTGTTAACTCGTCTATTAGGTGATATGCTTGGAAGATGAATCCGATAGATTCTTTATGGATTTGAGAAATCCTCCTTTCCCTTAGCTTATGTACTGGTTCATCATTGAAATAATACTCTCCTTCTGATGGACGATCCAACATACCGATAATGTTGAGAAGTGTAGATTTTCCTGAACCGGAGGGCCCCATAATACTTACAAATTCTCCCTCTTCTATTTCTAGGTTGACTCCTTTTAAAATGAATGTTCGTTGAAACTTAGATTCTACAAACTTGCTAACGTCGTTGAGTTTTATCATTGATGATTCTTTTCGGTTATATCAAGGTCTTTAATCGTATTTATACCCTCCCGGGTTTTCTTCAAGACTCACGCCCAAACCTAATACAATACGATTAACAAAATTGAAGTAGGCAATAACTAAAGTTGCATCTAAGATTTCACGATCAGAAAAACCCACTTCTCTTAATGGAGTGACCAACCCTGCATCATGTGATTTTTCTGGGTGCTCAGTCAGTTCTTTTGCAAAGCGGCAAAGCACTTTTTCTTTTTCCGATAGTTGGGATGCCTCAAAATCTTCTTGGAGCGATTTTAGTTTCTCATCATCTTTCCAATAATTTTTTACTGCTTCTAGATGATGTGTTTGACAATATTCACATTTATTGGAAATTGATACAATCACAGCCATCATTTCTCTATGAACTCTTTTGAGTGGAGACTTACCAAACATGATGGTCAT
>JBGCFL010000140.1:0-11662 GCA_045106975.1 Ekhidna sp.
CAGTTAGTAGAAAATTATTTTGGGGCCATGAGTGAGTATGAGAAAGGACAATACTGGGCTAAGGTTCGACCATCTATTTTAAAATTTTATGCCTATGCTGTTGAACGTGGAAATGAAGATCCTTCACTTTTGACAGAGATGTATAACATTCACCTAAAAACGAAAGGTATTTTGCTGAGCTCTTCTACCAAAGTGAGAGAGCAAATTTTGAATAGCGAAGATGAAAGTCTTAAGTCTATTTACAAAGACTGGGTAGAGACTAAAGAAAATTTGATTTTGTATTATTCTTTTTCTAAAGAACAGCTGACGGAGCAAAAAATAGACATAGCGAGTATCGAAAGTGAGGCCAATAGATTGGAGAAAGAACTAAGCAGGTTGTCGGCGGACTTTGCACAGTCCAATCAATTACCCACAACCACTCTTGCTGATGTAAAAAGTAAGCTTTCAAATACATCTGCCGCTGTAGAGATAATTGGTTACCCAGTATTTGATAGGTCTTTTTCTGGGGGTAAAAATTATGCTTTTCTAGTAGCTAGTTTACAATCTGTTCATCCGGAGGTAGTATTGGTAGAGAAGGGCGAGGACTTAGATGGGAAATACGCTAAGGCATACCGGAATATGGTTCAGCTAAAAGCGAATGACAGAATAACGTATGATAAATTTTGGAAGCCTATAGATGATAAATTGAGTGGCTTTAATGAAGTGCATCTAGCCCTAGATGGAATTTACTATCAAGTAAATATTGGAGCTTTGAAAAAACCTGATGGTACCTATGTAGCAGATGCGCTGGATCTTCATTTGTATGCAAGTACAAGAGATCTTCTCAAATTGAAACAGGCCTCTTTCGCTACTAAAAAAGCAGACTTCTTTGGCTACCCTAATTTTGGAGGAAAAGGCTTGGTGGAAGCTTTACCTGGCACAAAAGTGGAAATAGATGCAGTGAGTAGTATCACCAAGGCAAAGGGCTTTGCAACAAGTACTTATATGCAAAACGAAGCAACTGAGAGTAACTTCAAAACCATAAAATCTCCATCGTTGCTTCATATAGCTACACATGGTTTCTTCCTGCCGGAGAGCCAGTCTTCGGGAGAGAAAGTGTTTGGTGTGGATGTCAATCAAGCCAATGAAAATCCACTGTTGCGTTCTGGTTTGATGCTGGCAAATGCAGAGCAAACCATGGGAGATGAGTCTATCAATACGGAAGTGAACACAACTAATAATGGAATTCTTACAGCCTATGAGGTCATAACTTTAGACTTGAAAAATACGGATTTAGTAGTACTTAGCGCATGCGAAACGGGGCTTGGTGAAATCAAGTCAGGCGAAGGAGTATACGGTCTGCAGCGCGCTTTTCAAATAGCTGGGGCAGAATCTGTAATCATGAGTTTATGGAAGGTAAGTGATGAAGCTACCAAGCAATTGATGACTACTTTCTATAAAGAATGGATGGGAGGGAAGCAGAAAGAGGATGCTTTTTTTGCAGCCCAAAAATCATTGCGAACAGATTTTCCAGAGCCTTACTATTGGGGAGCATTTGTTATGCTCAACTAACCCACTGCGTGGGAGGCGTTAAAAGCTCGGAACGTAGTTACCCTTTTCAAATGCATGAGAAAGCCTTTGAAGATTCTATTTTGTTAGAACGTAAAAAGCATGAATCATTCCTGGAATGAAGAAGCATATTGTTAAGAGAAGGTTGAGCCAAAAAACACCGGTTAAACCTTTGTCCATGGCTACTGCTAAAGGAGGTAGTAGGATGGTGATAATAATTTTTATGATGCTCATATTCTTGTAGGTTAGTTTCTCAGATTCAATTTACTAAAGAAATATTTCTTTTAAATGTTTCCCTACCAGATCAAAAAATGAGATGATCAATTTTGTCGCCTATTAATTCTTGTTGAAGTTGCTTTTCTATCTGATCGAAATGATCTCTATCAGCAGTGCTATTTATGGTGCCATTCTCCAGATAATGTATATAATCGCAAGTGTCTCTCAGTGTGGAGAAGATGTGAGAGGATATGATGACGGTTTTACCCTTCTCTTTAATTCTCTTAAGGATCTCAGTTACTAAAAGGCAACTTTGATAATCTAAGCCATTGTAGGGTTCATCAAGGATGAAGACTTCATTTTTTTGAAGCAAGGCTCCATGCAATGCTAACTTTTTAGTCATTCCGGTGGAAAAGGTTTCAATATACTGATCAAGCGGTAGTTCAAATATGTTTTCGAATCCATTGCGATCAAATGTTATTCCTCGTGCGTTGCAGATTAGTTGAAGGTACTCCACAGTGGTGATCTTAGAAATAATAGGTGGTGAGGTGGGAAGAAAACCTGTGATGTTTTTTAATGGATGTTCAAATAAGCTTTCAATACTTCCTTCCGATTTCTCTAATCCAATTATGCTTCTGAATAATGTGGTTTTACCAGATCCATTTTTACCTACAATCCCATGTATCTCACCTTTACCAAATGCTAAGTTGATTCCTTTTAGAACTTCCTTTTTGCCAAATGTTTTAGAAAGAGATTTGACTTTGATCATAGATATTTCTTTAGATTTTGTGACGCTTTATTGGTGAGGTAAATAAGAATTATTGGCAGAATCGGAGGGAATAAAAATCCCAATCCTATTAATATTCCATTGATCAGTTCAGACTCACGGGGAAAGTAGCAGTATTTATTCAGCATGCCCAGAATGAGAAGAATGGAGCCGCCAAACAGAATGATGGTGATTGGAATCCAATTCTCTGGGAAAACGAAATACATAGCGACTATCAAAGGGATCGCAATAGCGGATGAATATTTGACGAGTACAATTGCTTTCTGTAAAAGAAATTTCTGAGGATTTAAATGATGCATCCAAATAAAAATTTCGTCTTCGGGCTTAGTATAATAGCCAAGCATTACTAGGTACATGACTCCTAGAGAAACTATTCCCAAGTTTAGATTGCCGACGCTCATGGCGATGATGCAGAGAGTATAAAGGAGAAGTATAATCGCCCAAGTTTTCCTAAAGCCAACAGTAAATTCGAAAGGATTTTTTTTGAAAGGAGTTGGGATGGAAAAAGAAAAATTAGTTCGAATATCTATTAAAGAAAAGGAAGCATTTATAATAAGAAGGAGGAAGGCAGACAGGTAGTATTGACTTCCTATGAGGAAAAAACTAAATGGGATAGACAAAATAAGGAACTCGATAATTCTGAGAGAGCGAAGCACCTTATTCGGAAAGATGATCCGTAGTAGCTCAGTGTTTTTTATTCTGGATAGTAAAGCGGTCGAAAGAGCTAAATATATCCATTGTCCATAGCTCAGTGAATGAACAGTCTTGAAAGAAACGACAATAAAGACTGTACTAAAAAAAAGGACAGCTAAAATTGGATGAATACCAACCTCTTTGAGGAGACGAACAAGTCTTGTGTACTGAAGTTGGAAGTAAAATTTCATGCTTTACTACGAACGTAGCTATGTAATAACTGTTTGAAATTTAGTTGAATGGTTATAGTGTCACCACTTAACCACAATCTTCCCCTTGCTCTTCCCTGACTCTAATTCAGAATGAGCGGCAGCTAGCTCTGTCACAGGGTAGGAGTTTCCAACCTGTGGATTAAGCTTGCCTTCTTTTGCCCACTCTACTACACTAGTTATACATTCCGAAAGGGTGTTTGGCTGGTCATCTCCGATGGCCAACATATTTACGCCAACAATGGACCTGCTTTTCATCAAAAGGAATAGTGGATGAGTAAAGCCCATACCGAACAGCAAACCTAGATTGGCGAATATTCCACCTTTTTTCCCAGACCTATCCGCCGCTCCGAATTGATAAATAGTGCCACCTCTGGCGAGTAATTTCATGTCTTTCTTATACGATTTGCCTCCTATGGCATTGAAGCTAGCAATGATTTTTTGATCAGTCAGTTTAGGTATTTCAGTTTCATATGAGGAGATCAAAAGAGGATGGTCTACTCCATTTTCTTTCATATAATCGAGCTTGCTTTCACTACTTGTTGTGCCAAAGACGGTGCAACCTTGAGCTTTCAATAATTGGGTAAGAGCAGTGCCTACACCCCCAGCAGCTGAGTGAACGAGAACAGCGTCCCCTTCCCTGAAATAACCACGAACACAAGCCATGTACCAAGCTGTTGCATATTGAGTGGCTAGAGCAGTTGCTTTCCCTGCATCCATATCTCCAATTTCGGCTATCCCGCTCGCTGCTGTAACGGCATACTCAGCATAACCACCAAAGCGAGTAAGTCCAGTTACTCTTTTTCCTATCCATGATGCGTCCATACCATCACCTACTTCGGTTACTTCACCTACTACCTCATATCCTAAGACGCAAGGAATGGGTGGCGCTTCGTCATAAAGACCCTGCCTAGCCAGCACATCTGCAAAGTTGAGTCCGAATGCTTCTACTCTGATAAGCACATCGCCTTCTTGTGGAGAAGGTATTGGAGCTTCTCTTTCTTCAAATGCTTTTTCTGCTTTACCGTTTGCGATAAGTGTAAGTGCTTTCATGATGTTGATCGTTTCAGAAAGCTAAACTAGGAAAAAACTGTTATAGCTTAGCTTTACTTGCACACCCGGCAGATATCTATTTTACTCTTCATGGAGACAGACGATGATTTTTAGAAGGAGGCTTCCTGTATTGATCGAAATTGTTAAAATAGAAGTGGGCGTAAAGTACGTCTACACCCCTTCTATTTATAAGTTTCGTTTATTTCACTTTTTTGGCTATCGATTTTGACCCACCTTGAACTAGAGTGAGGCTTTCAATAGCGCCATTTCCTGAATCAGTGTTAAAAATGACTTGAGCGTCAACCATTTTTGAATAGAATTCGGTTGTTGATTTTGAAAATAATTCAAGCTTAGGCTGTCCCGTTGCTTGACCAAAAATCTTTTGACCTTCAACGGTAATTTCTATGATGAAAGTGGGCATTAGTTGATATGTACCTACATATTTCATGAGCAATTCAGTATCGACTTGAATGGTAGGAGGATTTTTTGCTTCTACTTCCACACCCATTCGTTTCAGCATCTGTATTCCATTTCTGTTATCAGGATTTATCTCAAGAGATTTCTGATAATTTTTAATAGATTCTTTCATGTTTCCACTCATAAGAAGTGCTTCTGCATAGCTGTCATAAACATTGAAAGAACTAGGAAAGGCTTCTATGTTGATTTGGAATATGGTAAGTGCCTGTTGCATTTGACCCGATCCGAGGTAGTCGTACCCCAATTGATTCATTTCAAATTCGTTGAGGGGTCTGAACTCAGTGCCGTTAGCGTTTTTTCTATAAAGTTTCAATACCTCTTTCGGCTTTTTTTCATTCATCCATGTTGAAATTTCACGGGCGAAGGATTTTTTAGGAGCCATTACAGGTTGGTCGTAAAGAATGAGAGCAATTGAATTAGTGATTTCTTCAAGCATATCTGTTGCAGTATTGGCTGTGAGGACTATGAAGTGATCATCCTTTGTGAATCGTGTGATCAGAGAAGTGAACCCATTGATTCCTCCACTATGATGTACTACAAAAGCAGTTTCGCCAGAGGCCCCAATTGGAACATTACCAACTGCCCAACCATATCCATAGTCAAATCTCCCGGCGGAAATGTGTGAAGTAAATAGTTGATCTCTAAATTTCTGTGTAAGTAACTTATTTGTATAAAGTGCGCGATCCCATAAAAAAAGATCTTCTACTGTTGAATAAATAGCTCCCGCGGCATAAGGCACAGTCATGTCCACAAAATCAGCATTTCTCGCTTTTGTAATGGTTGTAAAGTAACCTGTTGCACGGTTTGGTATGATAGTATTATGATTGTCATACCCTGAATTTTTCATACCAAGTGGAGTGAAAATTCTATCCTGCAGTAAATTTTTATATGAGTCTTGTGCCACAGTCTCTAAAATGTAGCCTAAAAGCACATAGCCGGAATTGCTATAGTTATACTGCTCTCCTGGAGTAAACTCAAGCTCCAAATCAGCAAAGGTTTGAACTAATGCTGATGGGGACATTTGCTTCCTCATGTACTCACGGTATTCTGGAAGAGAGGTGAAATTGGGTATGCCGCTAGTATGAGAAAGTAAGTGATGAATAGTAATAATACTCCCATTTTCCTTCGGATAATCAGGTAAATAGGTAGAGATAGGTGTTTTTAAATCTAGCTTACCTTCTTCTACCAATTGCATTACTAGCATGGATGTAAACTGCTTTGTAATAGACCCTATTCGGAATCTAGTTTGAGCTGTATTTGACATTCTCCACTCTATGTTCGCCAATCCAAAACCATTTTTATATAGCAGGCCTCCATCTTCTGCTACAAGTACTGATCCACTAAATAGCCCGTACTCAGCGTATGTATTCAATAGCTTTTCTATTTGAGCTTTTTTGTTTTGTCCGTTTGCTAGGTGAAGATTGCCAAAGAGTGTGCAGAGAAGCAGCACTCCTTTCAGATAAATTTTTGTTTGTGTCATTTCTTTGTTTTTAAATCTTGACAGCTAAACTAGATGCAGCAATAAGCAAAAAATAAAAGAGTCGACGAATAACAGGTTAACTCATGGATTCTACTAACGTCAGAAGAATGTCAAACTATTATTTTTATTGAATTGGGTAGAATAGAATGCGTGATTGCACCCTCTTATTTCATAAATATAGATTTCCAAGTGTCGAAAGCGACTCTCTCTTCACCGTTTTCATCAAGCAAGCCAGTGTCTTTCCAAAGCCCACCAATCTCTTTCAATTCTTCTGGGAAGGTATTCCAGAGCTCGTCATAATCTCTATGCGTCCACCAGATTACAAATTCATACTTCTCTTGCTGGGCATTTTCCAAAAGGACTTCTAGGTAGTCATTTTGTTGACATGCGTCACTTGGTAAACTCAAATTTATGCGTGGGACATTGAGGTCTTCTGCAAGATGAGCAGTCTCTACCATGGCTATAGGTATACTTATTTGATTATGCAAAAAATCCAATGCCTCCTGATATTGAGAAGGAGTGTTTTGTGCTTTAAAAAATGGATAAAAACTAATGCTCGCAAAGTCTAATTCCTCTATGTAAGAGGCAATTTCAGAAATGTACTCAGTTGATTTTTCTGTATCAGGATTGTACCAATTGTGCAACGTCATTGATTCGGAGATTTGAATAGTGGGGTAATCACTTCTAATCTCTTTTCTAATATTTGTCATTAATGATTTGTACTCCATCCATTTGTTCGCATCCTTCAGGTAAAGGTCATTTGCTTCCATGGCTATGATTAAGTAATCAGGGTTCATCTTATCTATGAGATACTTAAGGTGTTTGAGATAGGCTGATTGTATGGTGGGATCATTCAGAGCATCGTATACAGGAGTCTTGCCATCAAACCCTTCGATAAGGTCATCTCTGTTCGTATTTAAAAGACTGACAGAGAGTAATAGTTGATGATTTGGAATTCTGCGAGATACTTTACCTTCAATTTGTGCAATGAACTGACTAGGCAAATCCTCATCATTGATCCAAGAATTCCATGGAATGACATCATCCACTTGCTCAGAGTAGATGTCTGCATTTTTTCCAATAAATGAATAAGTGTCGTTGATGTCCTCCAAATCAGGTCCATAGTTCCAAGTGCTAAATCCCATTCTAAAATTTCTTTGAGGGGAATTAGATGCGAAGTATTCGTCAAAGCATTCATTTTGTATTTGAGGCTCATCAGGATCGTTAGAGCACCCAATTAGGAATAAGAAGACCAAGAAAAGAGGAAGTGTTAATGATTTCATTTTGTGTCGTTTCAGTATATACTACTGTCGCATCATCATTAACCCCACCATAATGAATAGCACTAAGCGATAATTACACCGTCCACTCATAATAGTTGGATCCATCATTGAGTGTAAATCCTGTCTTTGGATATAGATTGTTTCCAATCTCATTGGTCTTTTCGGTTTCCAAGAACATTCCGAAAGCACCAGACTCTTTTACAAGCTCTTTGGCTTTGTTTATCAATCCTATAGAAACTCCTCTACTGCGATAATTAGGGTCAACAAATAAGTCATTGAGCAACCATGCCTTTTTCATGCGAGTAGAAGAGAATAGGGGATAGAGCTGAGTGAATCCTGCCAATTGACCGTTCTCATCTCCCGCCACAAAAATTTCAGAGTCTTTGTTGGACAGTCTTTCTGATAAAAACTGTTTAGCGGCTTCTTTGTCACTTTCTTTTCTATAGAAGACTCTATAGCCATCAAATAATTCGGCTAATTGGTCAAGGTCTTTTGTATCTGCTTTTCTGTAGTTCATGTTGAAGGGTTTAGTTTCTTAAAATGATTCTGCACAATTGCATCAAGATAGATTTTCGAATTAATGCATTCGAAATTTGCTCTTTTTGTTAACGTAGAAAACAATGGAAATCCACCACCTAGTAAAACAGGAATTGTGGTGATTATCATCTCATCAATGAGGTCTTCTTTTAGAAAGCTTTGGATTGTTTTGCCTCCATCAATATATAGGTGACTGAATCCTTTTTCATGGATCTTTTGTAGTATCTGAGATAGAGTTCCTTTAACCAAGTAAACTTTATTTTTCAGTTCAGAGGGAACTTCTGTTAGTGTATTGCTTAATACAAATACTGGTTTTTCATAGGGCCAATCCATATCAAAAGCACAGACAGTTTCAAAAGTCGTACGCCCCATGACAAGGGCGTCTATTTCAGAGATGAACTTCCCATATCCCATGTCAATTTGATCAGGATTTGGTACTGACTCAAGCCAATCTATCCCGCCGTTTTCATCTGCGATATATCCATCTAAACTTGTTGCTATAAAAACACTATTTCTAGTCTTCATATTTTCCTGTAAGAAGTGAGATTTAAACTTAAAGGAAATTATTGTAGTATTAGGTAGTTCTAATTACAAGTGCGCTCGCACCTATCATCAGTTTTTTTTAATAACACTAGAGGCACTCAATGAGACTTAATTTTTGATTCGTGTGACGAGCTAAAATCATTTTTTTTCAGTATTTTCAATAACAACAAACTCTTCTTTTTGGGTATCAAGAATTAAAACGCTTTGATTTAGAGGCTGATTCCCAAGCCACCCACCAATTCTAGTAAAAGGAGTTGCCAGTCTTTGGGTACTAGCATACATATCTATATAGCTAACTCTTTTTAAACTAAGATTTGCACTGCCAATTATCATTTTTGTGTTTGTCGTTTTGTGAATAATAGGAATATCACTTCCCCAGCTATTAGCATCATATGCTATTGTTTCTGAATCTTTATCAGTGTAATTGTCGAATCTATTTTTTGTTGTGATCAAACCAAAAGCGCTGCAGCCTGAATCATAGAATAATTCGATATTGTCACCATTTATTGTTGTGGGTAACATGAGTCTTCTCCCTTTAAAATCAAAAGGTTGAAAACTCGACAGGTTTCTCATCCATTCGGTGCGCTCATTATGAAACTGTAAAGTTTGCTTTCTAAAGTCAATTTCAGTTACTCGATCAAGCATGAAATCACTGCCAATTGTTCCGATATTCAATTCACTTAGTGTATCATTTCTGTTGAAGTTGTTTCCATAATTTTTGAGTACCATAATCATGGAAACGCCCACTTTGTTGCCTCCTAGTATTAGTTCAATGCTTTCAATGTATTTAGTATTTCCTTTTATGATTTCTTTGAAATGTATGCCTACTTTCCGAAGTGATTTTAGATCGTTTTCATAGATAAATGAATAGGGGGATCCGGTATCAAATTGCATATGCAATTTATGTGATAAGCCTTCTAGCTTAACTGGGACTATCATTGCGACTTGAGTTTCAAAGATGTTTCCGATAGAGTCATTTGCCCAATTGAATCGAATGGGCTTGGGTTCTGAAGTATATGTAAGTCGATTTGACCTTTCCTTGAAAAAGGTATTATTAAATTTCCAAGCACCAAAAAGTGTCGCTCCTATTATTAGTACGAGCAAGGATAAGAGTATGTATTTGAGGTATTTCATTGTCGATTTTTAAGTATTGATTCTTCCTATTTTTAATTAGGATCTTTACAGACAAATGAAAATAAGAGCGAGACAAAACGAGAGCAAAAAGTACCGCCAATTTTACGCCAATTAGGTAAAATGTACTTACAGGAAGCGAATAGGTAGATTAAGAAAGTCTAAGTTTTTACGATTTAGAGATATCGCAGTACGACAAATCACTATAAGATTTATAGCAAGTCCTAAAAAGAGAATGATCAAAATTATGGGTAGGGAGGAATGAAAAATGAAGTTAAGAAAAGGGGATACGCTGAGGAGTATACTTAGTGAAAGAGACCACACTATTTGAAAGTTAATGATCCTTCTACCTGCCTCATCAACTAATTTGGATTGACGTTTTTTAGTCCACACAATTGTTGGTAGGATCAGATTTCCAAAAGGAATTGCAAAACAGGCCAACGCGAGTAGATTTATTTTTTTAATGGATAATAGGTCATTGCTTTCTGCTTTATTGAGAGTAGCGAATTTTTCTTGAAGCTGCGTAGGACCAATGTTAAATGCACTTGCAAGAGCCGTCAAAGTATAGCCTTTTGGTTGTCTATTACTTCCCTCTAATCGTTGGATTGTCCTGAGGGATAAGCCAGCCTTTTTAGAAAGCTCTATTTGAGTATAACCTAGTTGTTCTCTATGTTCTTTTAGGATGCTCATCTATAAGCTAAACGCCAAATAAACCTTGTCCACCATCTCTTGATATTCTTTTTCCGCTTCACTGAAAGAAGTAATGCCACCACCACTATGGTAGGATAGTCTGTCACCCTGCTGGTGAATGAATCTTATCATGACGCCAGTATCTAATGATTGGCCATCAAAGTGACCACAGATTCCAGTGTAGAATCTTCGGTTGTAGTTCTCAGTTTCTTGGATGATTTTCACTGTCTCCTGTTTGGGTGCTCCTGATATGGAGCCAGCTGGCAATAGTTTAGAGAGGATGGAACCCAAGTTTGCTTTCCAGTCTTCTGGCAAATTTCCTTTTATCTCAGAGCTTACTTGCAGAAGATTTTTTTCATTGGTGCTTAGTTCATCGATGTATCGAAACTTGGTCACCTCTACATTCTTAGCTACTTGACTCAAATCATTTCTGATTAGATCTACGATGGTTACATGCTCTGCCTTTTCCTTCACATCTGCTAAAATGGTGGAGGCTGCATTAGGAACATCGGCATTAATTGTACCCTTCATGGGGTAAGAGTAGATCTGACTATTCTTGATCTGAATAAATGTCTCAGGTGAGAAAACAACAAACTGGTCAGGCACTAGCAGTTTGTATTTTGCTCTAGAATGTTGAAAGATTTCACCTAGGCTAAGGTTGGTTTCTACTGGTGTTTGAAAGGTGAGATTAGTAAGGAACGAATTTCCGATATTAATCTGATGGATGACCTTCTTAAAAGCTTCTTGAAATACCGAAAAGGGAATAGGAAATTTTTCAAATGACGCTTCTAAAGTCTTTTGCCTTTCATCTAACGTTTCTCCTGCAATCTCCAATTGAAAAGCCTTAACAGAATCGTCGGAAGTAGATTCCTCCACGCACCATTCTTCCCCCAAAAAGTCACAATAAAATTTGAAAGGAGTTCCTTCCTTACCGAGCTTGTTTAATAGTGATATGGCATCACTTTTACTTAGCATTCAACTTAGCTTTGATCTGCTTGCTCTTCATTTTTAGGTT
>JBGCFL010000141.1:0-5576 GCA_045106975.1 Ekhidna sp.
TTTAAATGATTTCAGAATAGCTCCTCGGTTTTTGGTTAATTATGATCTTGCCAACTGGATTACACTAAAAGGCTCTACTGGAGTTTACAACCAATATTTGAGTCAAGTTAAAAATCTCGAGTTTGGTGGCGGTGGATTTGATAATGAGCTCTGGGCACTCGCTGATAATGAATCCAACTTTATTATAGATGGGGCACAGTCAATGGCAGGAGCAGTTATGAATATTGACAAATGGGTTGTCGATCTAGAATTTTTTCATAAAACTGCAAATAATATCTCTGTATATGAGAATAGGACTCTGAATCCTAGAGATGGTTACTTCACAATGGATCAAGAAACGAAGGGGCTTGACTTATTAATAAAAAGAGAAATCTCTGATGCCGCATCAGCATGGATTGGCTATTCACATCACGATTCCAACATCACTTTAGATACAACAGAAGAGGCAAGCTATTCTTCAAAGTTTGTACAACCTCACGTGTGGTATGTAGGTGGTTCATGGAACAAGAATAGATGGAAATTATCTGCAGGATGGAAATTTGCTTCCGGTTTAAACGCACAATCACTTGACATCATTTACGCACAAATCTTATATGAACGACAAGTAGCTCAAAACCCAGGCATGCCTCCTCCCAATCCGTTTGAAAATCTTTCAGACCGATATCCAAATTTATCTCAGCTCGACATCTCGGCATCTTATGCGATACCAAAAAGTGCTGACCGAAAATGGAATGCATCGATTGGACTTTCTCTTATCAATGTCTTGAATACTGATAATTTAACCGATCAAGCATTTAGGGGTAGAGACGGTTTTGTAGATAGAAATGCAATTGGATTTGCTCCAAATGTGATGGTGTTGGTGGAGTGGTGATTCAAAAAACGACTAAAATGAGTCGCTTTTAATCTCTCTCTAGAAAATTACTTTAAAGAAAGTCTACCTTCCCACTTCCTAAATTGTAGTAAGCTGGAACAATTTTCACACTACCTGAATCAACCGCTCCTTTTATAATAGCTGATCTATTCACCAACTCATCGCCTGTCATTTGAGCGTTTTTCTTCACAACATCATTGACAGTTGATCCGTCCTCAGATGCCGCTATTGCTGGTGCAACATGCGCAAGTAAGTGATTCAAGTTATACCCATTGTCTCCACCTCCAATAGCAGCAGTAACAGCTCCACAGCTTTCATGACCTAGCACTACAATGACTTTAGTTCCCAAATGTGCTACCGCATATTCTATACTTGCCATAGATGACGTATTGGCCACATTTCCAGCTACTCTAACTACGAACAACTCTCCAAGCCCTGTATCAAAAGCCAATTCTGGAACCACTCTACTATCTGCGCAGCTTAGAATAATAGCAAAAGGAGATTGACCTGCTGTCAACAAATCTCTTCTTCCATCATCTTGATTAGGTCTTTCCAACGAATCAGAGGCGAATCGAACATTTCCTGCTTTTAGTCTATCTATAATCTCATCTATTTCCATGATGTGTTCCATGCTTAAACTTCAAATTTTCATCAATCTAAAAATGTTCGAACAGAAACTCAAGCAAACAAGATCAATTTTCTTGGAAGTAACATTTTCATTGCTTGAGTTACATATATTTAAACCAATGAAATCATTTTCTAAGACAATACGTGTTTCACCAGAGCATCTTGATTGGAATAGTCATGTTAATAACATCACCTACTTACAATGGGCTGTGGATCTCTCTCGTGAGCATTGGCTTTCAGAAGTTTCTGAGGAAATTGCTAACAATAATTTTTGGGTAGTTAGATCTCATCATATCGAATACAAAAAGCAAGCATTCCTTGGAGATGAATTGCAGATAAAAACATTTGTAGAAAGTGTCAAAGGACCACTATCAGAGAGAATCGTTGAAATAAGAAGAGATGAAACTTTGATTGCAGAAGTCAATTCGAGTTGGTGCTTTATAGACTTAGTGACTCAAAAACTAAAAAGAGTCCCTGAAGATATTCAAGAACTCTTTTTTTGAAATTGTGGAGCTAGCCTCTCTCGATCGGAGCTACGTATCGCACGGCGACCTCTAAACAAAAATTAAGTGGAGCTAGCCGGTCTCGAACCGGCGACCTCTACACTGCCAGTGTAGCGCTCTAGCCAACTGAGCTATAGCCCCATATTTTCTTGAGGGCTTTGCGAAGTGCCTGTCCCGCAGAAGTGCGGGAAGCTATAGCCCCATTTTATAGTAACGAAATTACTCGAATTATTTAATCACACGCCTAAAACTTTTTACATTCTTTTTATAATAGTCACTCATCAAATTGGACTCGACTACACCTCGGCTAGTTGAAGCATGAATAAACTTAATTGAGTTTCCTTCAACAGAAGTAATCATTCCAGTATGCCACCATTTATTCCTTTTCTGTTTGAATTTAAAATAGACTATATCCCCTTCTCTAATAGTTCCCCATGACTTTTTACTTCCTATTTTAGATTGTTCTTTAGCCGTTCGTGGCAGAGCTACTCCAATTGTTTTGTAGGACTTCTGAATAAGTGAAGAACAGTCCATTCCTGACCTAGAAGTACCTCCGTACTTATATGGAGTCCCGATATAAGATTTAGCTGTAGAAATAACAGACGAAATCTTTTTTCGCTTCTTTTTGCCTTGTCCATCAGCAAATGATGGCAAGCATACTAGTGATAAAACAAAAATGGAAAAGAGTAGGAATGACTTGATTTTCATGCTAAAGTTATTTCGTTAGAATACAGAAAAGGTCCAAGTTATGTTCGTCTTTGTCTTTCAATGAGAAATCATCATGATGGATGGATTTCACCAGCTCATCATCTGTTTCATTTAGCTTATTTCTATTCAGTCTGTTTAGCAAATCATACGGCAGTCTCAAAAGTGTCGCTGGCAATCTATACTGTAAATTGAAAATATCGAATCGCATAATTTTATTCACTGATTTCCTATTTCTTTCGTGGTATTCTAGCACCTTCTCATTACCGGCAATCCCTTTCATTTCCACCTTCTCAAAATATTTTTTACATAGCTTTTCTAGCTGATCCGCTGTATACTCCCTCTCGTGCCAAGGATTCCGTGATAACGTCATTTTAATATTGGGTGTTGACATAAGTGCAACACCACCTGGTTTCAACACTCGATAAATTTCCTTTATGAAATTTGCGTCATCCTTCACATGCTCTATCACCTGAAAAGTAATGATAGTATCAAACGAATTGTCTTCGAATGGAAAAGGAGGAAAAACACCGTCAGAAAAAGTATAGTCCGGATACTGCTCGCTTAGACTATCTACCACTCCTTTTATTTTATCAATCCCTGTGTAAGAATTAGCCAATGGAGCTAACAGCTCAACACCTCTTCCTTCTCCACATCCCAATTCCAAAAGATTTCCCTTTATAAAGGGTTTAGCTTCATAATAGGCCTGGAGTAATCGCTGGTGAATAGGATTATCAGAAGGTATTTTATCAGATGCGATTTCAGTTGTATATACGCTCATGGATTGTCAACAATAACAAATTGGGAACAAGAAGTTATTCTTCTTATGTATGCAAAGAAATGCTTACTAAACGAGCATAACAACGGACACTTGATTTAAACCTGAAATAAAAGTTGATTTTTTCGACTAAACTGAATAATTCACTAATTTGGCATGGATGAGAAAAAAAGGAGCTCTCTGTATTTTACTTGTGTTTATAATTATTGATTTTGCTTCTGCAATCAACTTCACAAGAGTAAATATTGCTTGGCAGTATGATCCTTTGGCGGAAGTGAAAGTGAGCAGCAGAGCAGTAAGTAATGGTGATGAAATAACCATTTTCTATAGAATAGAAGCTGATTCTGTAAACTCATGGTTTTTTGATTTTCTTCTTCAGGAAAACTACACCTCTGAATCTCACACGGAACTCACAGCATACAAATTAGATACACTTTCAAGCAATAGAGATGAACAATTCATCAAAATTAGCTTCAACAAATCATCAAATAGTTTACTAGCATTAAGGATATCTAAACCAGAAGTGTTTTACTATCATGACACCAGTCTAAAAAACGGCTCACTTCCATTGCCGTCTATCTATCCAGTAGATAAAGAAGGACTTCCCATTCTTGAAAACTTCATTAACAGTTCCTATTATTCTTGGAGTGGAAGTGACTCTTTTTATGCATTGCAATATCAGGAGGCATTCTCCATGGCTGATCTACCCATGGCTGACATGAAGCCATTAGCTCCGTCCATTGATATAGATTCTTCTTTCGTATTTTACGATTCCGCTGGTTTTAAAGAGAATCATATTTACATAGTCAGACCTGACTCCAATGCCACCTCTAGTGTGACCATATTGCGAGATGCAATCTATTTCCCAGAATTCAGAAAACTAAGTGAGCTCATTGAATCCATGTTCTATATCACTAATGAAGCCGAGAAAAAAGCACTTATCGGTTCAAACAATTTAAAACAATCATTTGACGCATTTTGGGTAAATACCTATAAATCGAAGTTCAGAGCAAGAAATGCAATTAGAAATTATTATGGACTAGTCACTCAATCCAATTATTTATTTACTGACTTCAAGCAAGGATGGAAAACAGATAGAGGTATGTTATTCATCGTTTTTGGTGTCCCAGATGAAGTTTACAGAAGTGGAAATAAAGAAGAATGGTATTATGATAACGGACCTTCCTTTGAGTTCACAATAATCTCGACTTTTTTTGCACCTAGAACATACGCACTAAGACGTAATCTAAATTTAGAAGAAGCTTGGTACGAAAACATATCCGCATTGCGTCGGGGAATAAATGAATAATAAATCAGATCTTATTTACGGTATTCGGGCAGTAGTGGAAGCACTTAGATCTGGACAACATCTTGAAAGAGTTTTTATTCAAAAAAACCTCAAAGGTGATTTGATAAAAGAGTTAATGTTTGAATTGCATCAGACAACAACTCCTATTTCTAAAGTCCCCGTTGAACGAATTAATAAATTCACAAGGAAAACACACCAAGGAGTCGTTGCTCTCATTTCTCCTATACAATATCATACCCTTGGAAACCTTGTTCCAGACCTTTTCGAAAAAGGTGAAAATCCGCTTTTATTGATTTTAGATGAAGTAACGGATGTAAGGAATTTTGGCGCAATAGCTCGAACAGCGGAGTGCCTTGGCGTTCATGGCATTGTCATTCCTATTCGTGGGGGTGCTCAAGTAAATGAAGATAGTGTCAAAACGTCTGCTGGAGCTTTTAACTATCTTCCTATTTGCAGAGAGCGAAACTTGCTTGATGCCATTAGGTTTCTCAAAGAGTCAGGATTTAATGTAGTTGCCTGTACAGAAAAAACAAACAATCATTTGAGTTCAATTGATTTTGTAGGACCAACAGCCATCATTATGGGATCTGAGGAAACTGGTATATCTGATGTTACACTAGAACTTGCAAGTGTAAAAGCTAAAGTGCCAATGACAGGTAAGATTGAATCACTCAACGTTTCTGTTGCTACTGGCATGGCACTTTATGAAGTTCAAAGACAAAGGGGTTAAACGAATTTTTCCCCTTTTCCTGCTTTTACATCTGTGATGAAATCTCTAAATAT
>JBGCFL010000142.1:0-27926 GCA_045106975.1 Ekhidna sp.
ATTCTGGTTTGTCGACCTTTTTTATGAGGTAGAAACCCTTCAAAAACAAAACGATCACAAGGGAAGCCGGAGTTAACAATAGCAGGAACAAAAGCGGTAGCACCAGGTAGTGTTTCCACAGGAATTTCATTTCCCAAAGCTGCTCTAACTAAAAGGAAACCGGGATCTGAAATGCCAGGAGTGCCTGCGTCAGATATTTGAGCAATAGAAGTTCCTGATTTTAGCTTATCAATTATTTCTTCTACTTTTTTATGCTCGTTGTGTGCATGAAAACTTTGTGCTTGTGTAGATATTTCATAATGCTTCAACAAAAAACCTGAGGTTCTTGTGTCTTCAGCTAAAATCAAATTTACGCCCTTCAAAATCTCTACCGCCCTATATGTCATATCAGCAAGGTTGCCAATGGGAGTAGGGACTAGGTAGAGTTTTCCTGCTTCGATCATCCGACTAAGATAAGGATCGATGAGCAAAATGAGACAGTATGTTTAGCTACTTATTATTCGTCATGCAATGTGTCAGCAGGATTGAGCATCGCTGTTTTGAATGTGTGAAATGCGACTGTAGCTATGGCGATAATGACAATGGATATAGCAGGAATAAGGAATGCCATTACGCCAAGATTAATTCTATTATCAAAGTTTTCTAACCATTGACTTAGCAACCACCAACTAATAGGAGCAGCAATTACAATAGAAAGCAGTACCAGCCTAATGAAATCTCCAGTGAGAAGGATAAGTAATTGATTCAAAGAAGCACCAAGTACTTTTCGCACACCCACTTCTTTGGAACGTAGACTTGTTATAAAAGAAGCTAATCCAAAAAGCCCGAGACATGCTACAAGAATTGCCAGAACGGCGAAAAGACCAAAAATTGAACCAAATTTTACCTCTGACTCATACTGTTCATTGTAATAGTCATCCAAAAAGAAGAAGTCAAATATTTTGTTTCCAAAAGCGGTTTCCCAGTCTGCTTGTATTTGATCTATAGATTCTCTCATGCTACCAGTATTGATATTGACCGAATAGTAGCCAGTAGCAGACTCCATGTATCGAAAGATCATGGCATCATAAGCTTGCTTTGGAGATTCATGACGATAATTTTTGACTACTCCCACTATATTGAAAGTATCGCCCCAGAAAAATATTTTTTTATTCAAGGCATCTTCAATTTCTTGAAACCCAAGTCTTGCAACCGCTTCTTCATTGAATAGTACGTTTTCATGCTCAGCACCAAAGCTCTTATCAAAT
Organism: Ekhidna sp.; assembly: GCA_045106975.1. GTDB lineage: Bacteria > Bacteroidota > Bacteroidia > Cytophagales > Cyclobacteriaceae > Ekhidna. The sequence continues at coordinate 1,248 of JBGCFL010000142.1, forward strand.
TTGCGACCTGCTGCTACTTCTAATCCGTAGAAATCCATGAATTGATCATCTGCTCCAACTACCCGATATTGATTACTTTCAGCATCGGTTTGCGTTAGTAATCTGATCCCACCAGCGTTCCAGTCGGCAGACCTCCCAGGTACGGCTGTAGATCTTGTTTGCCCCTGAATAGATGAATTGCTAGTCAATCTGTTTTTGAAAATAGGATCCTTTATGTTTCTGACAGAATCACTCCTAAAATTGGGAGTTCTGATGATCATATTTTGTTCAATATTCACACCTAAATCTTGTGACTGTAAGTGATCCATCTGTTGATATACAGCATATGTGCCTGTAATCAACACCACTGAAGCCAAAAACTGGAAGGTGACTAAGCTTTTTCTAAGAAGATTTCCTCTAGAACTTGCCGCAAAACGTCCCTTTAAAACTGCGATAGGTTTAAAACTAGAAAGCACAAACGCGGGATAGAATCCAGACAAGAAAATGCCAGATAGGAAAATGGTGGCAAGACTCATCCAGAAAAATGAAGTGTTAGGCCATGAATAAGAATTACTGTTTCCTACGAAATTGTTGAAGGCAGGGAAAATCAAGAAAACGATGATAGTCGCAATTGATAGTGCTACAAAATTGATGAAGAACGATTCAAACATGAACTGGCCAATCAAATGAGAGCGGTAGCTTCCCATTACTTTTCTTATGCCTACTTCTTTAGCTCTGCTAAGGGATCTTGCAGTAGTTAGATTAATATAATTGATCCAGGCTATGAACAAGACGAACATTCCGATTATCAGTAAAAAGTAGGTTGTTGTCTCGTCTCCAGTAGGCTTTATCTCAGCACGGTAGTTTGAAATTAAATGAATTTTAGTGAGAGGCTGAAGTACAAATTCTATTGAAGAATTGTACTGTTCCATTTCCTCTCCTACTTTTTCTTGAATCATTGGGTCAAACTTGGAAGAAAGCTCTTCAGGGTCAACTCCGTCTTGTAGTACTACATAGTTCAAAAATCCATCCCAATTCCATTCTGTCCTCGCGTCTTCACCAGATAGTGATACATAAGTGTCAAATGAATATAAAATATCGAAGTTCATGTGAGAACGCTTTGGGAAGTCTTTATAAACACCTGTTACCAAAAAGTCTCTATGATCGTTTTGTAAAATAGTTTTTCCAACAGGGTTTTCATCGCCAAATATCTTTTTAGCCAGAGATTCGCTCAAGACTACTTTGTTCAGCCCTTTCAGAACCAAACTATCTATCCCTTGTAATAGAGGAATGGAGAATACTTCGAAAAAATTCTCTTTAGCGTAATACGGAGACTCAAGATCGAAATACTTGTTTTCATACGAAATGCCTACACTGCTGCTAGCCAAATTCACAAAGTCAACTACTTCGGGAAAGCTCTCGTGGAGGTGATAGCCAGCGCCTGCGGCACCTGCTGCCCATTGTGTAGTCAGCTCTCCAGCATTGTACCTGTTGGTCTGTACTCTATAAATGTTTTCTTTATTCTTATGAAAATTGTCATAAGTGAGTTCATGATATACATACTGTAGGATCATGAAGCCAGCGGCCATTCCTATTGCTAGGCCAAAAATATTGATCGAAGCATAAAACTTGTTTTTAGTCAAGTTTCGGAGGGTAGCAGTAAAGTAGTTCTTAAGCATAGCTTCAAAGTTTGAGTGTCTTTTTCTTTTTTTAAATCGTGATCTTAGAAAGCCAAGGGATTGAAATAGGTAAATCCATTCGGCTTTTCTATGACCCTTAGTATTTTGGTTTTCTTGGTATCGCTCCTCTAAGTCTCCTTGAATACTTTCAAGCAAGTAGGAACTACAGAATCTTTCAAGGATCCCATTCGCTATTCTTACTATCCAAGGATCTTTTTCAGGCATTTCCCAATGCTATTTTGGGTATCGAATTCCACATTTCATTTCGCATTTCTTTCATTTTTGTGATGGCCGCTTCACCTGAAGAAGTAAGTGTAAATAGTCTTTTTCGTCTTCCTCCACGTTCTGGAGTAGCTCCTCCATATCTGGCAGAAACAAATCCTTTTTCTTCTAGCCTACCCAACACGGAATGAACAGTGCTAATTGTGATGGATCTATCGCAACGTTCTTTGACTTCATTTTGAATAGCAATGCCGTATGCTTCGTCATATAAGATGCCTACAGAAAGCATGATCAGTTCTTCTAATTCTCCTAGGTTTGTTCCTTTCACAATAGCCTTACTTTATGATTGAAAATAGGTTACATTATTTCTTTCGACTTTGTCGATAACGAATTTAAGGAGCCCAAGTTTCATTTTCGAGGTAATTACTTTCGATTTTGTCGAATTCGATTCAAATCTCACTTTGTGGTAAATTGCCTCGTATGACTCCACACGAAATCAATAATCACTTTGGTGACATGGATATGTTCCTAATGGATTTAATTCTAAAAGGAAAAGTTTCAGAAAATGCTACCGTGTTGGACGTGGGATGTGGAGAAGGCAGAAATGGAATCTATTTCATCAATCAAGACTATCAATACACAGGCATTGATACTGATACATCTAAAGTGAGTCTGATTGAATTTCTAAGCAAAGGAAAAAATGCTTCTTTTCATGTAGAGGACATCAAATCATATTCAGCAAGAAAGGAGAAATTCGATTTTATTATCTGTAGTAGAGTATTGCATTTTGCAAAATCTGAAGATGATTTTTTCGGAATGTGGAAAAATGTAATCTCAATGCTGAACACTGAAGGGATCATTTATCTATCCATGGATTCAGTGGTTGATACAGAGCTTGGTGAGCCTCGGAAAAATGGGCAACACCTCTTTCCGGACGACAAAGTTCGTTTTGTTTTAACCGATAAGATTTACAAGGAAATAAAAAAGGGATTCGAAGAAATCGAACCCCTAAAGACGTTAATTGCTCATAAAAAAAGAGCTCAAAGTTTTATGGCTTTAAAGAAAATATCCCCTTGAGGGGATTATAGGGTTGTTAAACACAGCCTTGAGCTAGCATTGCATCGGCTACTTTTACAAAGCCCGCAATATTTGCACCTTTTACATAGTCAACATAGTTTTCACTTTCCTTTCCGTATTTCACACAGTTTTCATGAATGTCCTTCATGATACCTTGCAATTTCTCATCTACTTCCGCTCTAGTCCAAGACATTCTGATAGAATTTTGAGACATTTCTAAACCAGATGTGGCAACTCCACCAGCATTAGATGCTTTACCAGGACTAAACATCATTTTTTTCTCTTTGAAAAGAATGATGGAATCTGCAGTAGTAGGCATATTCGCTCCCTCGTACACTCCAATGCATCCGTTTTCTACAAGAACTTTTGCATCTTCTAACGGTAATTCATTCTGAGTTGCGCAAGGGTAAGCCAAATCACATTTGATATCCCAAGGAGTTACACCCTCTCTGAACTCTGCACTAGCATACTTGTCTGCATACTCACTTATCCTTCCCCTCTTAACATTCTTCAACTCCATGATAAAGGCAAGCTTCTCTTCATCAATGCCATCTTTATCATAGATAGAGCCACCAGAATCTGAAACAGATACGACTTTAGCTTCGTTTTGAATAAGCTTTTCAATGGCATATTGTGCGACATTTCCTGACCCAGAGACCAAACAAGTCTTGCCTTTCAAACTATCGCCTTTATGCTTTAGCATTTCTTGGCTAAAATAAACACATCCGTATCCTGTGGCTTCTGGTCTAATTAAGCTTCCGCCATACTCTCTACCTTTTCCAGTGAGAACACCCACAAACTCATCTCTCAATCTCTTGTACTGACCGAACATGAATCCAATCTCTCTTCCTCCAACTCCAATATCACCCGCAGGAACATCTGTGTTACTTCCGATGTACTTACTGAGCTCTGTCATAAAACTTTGGCAAAAACGCATTACTTCAATGTCGCTTTTTCCTTTAGGGTTAAAGTCAGATCCTCCTTTACCGCCTCCCATAGGAAGAGTAGTTAGACTGTTTTTGAATACTTGTTCGAAAGCTAAAAATTTTAGGATGCTAAGGTTGACTGATGGGTGAAATCTAAGGCCTCCTTTATATGGTCCGATAGCGGAATTCATCTGAACTCTGTATCCGCGATTTATTTGAGTTTCTCCTTTTTCGTCTACCCACGGTACCCTAAACATGAACACTCTTTCAGGCTCGCACATGGTTTCGAGAATCTTAGCATTCTTATATTGAGGTTTATCTGCTATAAATGGTATTACAGTCTCTGCTACCTCATGGACAGCTTGTAAAAACTCTGTTTCATTTGGATTTTTCTTAGCAACGTTTTCAACAAATTGCTCTATTTCTTTGGCGTGATTGGACATACTATTGGGATGTTGTATTTTGGGGATGAAGTTAGTTTTTTTTTGGTTTTTGATCTACTCAAACGTTATAAATCGTTGATCAACATATCTTTCAATTGACTCATTTAATCGAAAGGCAATGAGTGAACACAACTTGATCAATGACTAATCCGTAACTTATGATAATATAAACCACATTAGTTATGAATTATTTAAGCTTAGAAAACGAGATTCTGTCTTCGGTACAAAATTTAAATGGTCATCAAAAAAATGCAGTTCTGGAGTATATCCAAAACATAAAAGAAGCCAGACATAGTAAGAAAATGCACAGAAGAGTTGCGATGCAACAGATACAGGAGGCTTTGGTGAGACTCTAGTCTTCCGAAAGCACAATTACCATATCATCCTCTTCTAATTTAAACTCGTCAGATTTTTTAGGATTGAGAACTACTCCGTATTGTTCCGCTGAATTTCTAGCGTTAGCTATAGTTCTATAACCAATGGCTACTTCATTCTTTCTAGCAGCAGACTCTAATATGGTATAGAAATTCATTGTTTGCCCTACCTGAACATACTCTCTAGCAGGTTTGATATAAATCTCAGATCCATCAGCATCAAAAAGATCTTCAAATACGCGCATCAAGTATTTATTCTCTGATACTTGACTCATAAGGAGACTTACTAACTTATCACTAACAATGAAATCATCAGCGCTAGTAATATCCGCTAGTTGCCTGTTTCTGATATCCAGCATCTCACTTACAATCTTGTACTTATACCCGTGAAGTTCTGTGAAATTTCGAAGGTGAAGGAGGGTGATCAGCGTTTGTGCATCTGCCTCTTGAATAGGAAAATTCCTTTGGTAACAAAGAAGTATGATGAAGTTGTATTGCTCCAACTTCATGCTTTTAAGAGTCTCTCGACCGGTAGTGTCTTTTACTTCAAACTCAAGAGAAATATTTTTCACTCTTTTATTTAGTAGTTCAACAATTCTACCTTCTTTCTCAAATTTGGAAACTACTCTCACTACAGACCCTTTTGGCACATAGTTGTCTAGCTCCATAATGATGTACTTCGCTCTATCATTCCAGCCAACAATTAGAATTTGTTCAGGCTCCATTGGCTCAGGTTCGGTGTAAATGATTTTACTTTCCTGCAGATCAATTTTGGCATTCACATTTGGAATGAGTGTGTCATCATCTTCAGTAATACCTATGACTTTATCTCCCTTTTTGAAAATGGTTTCCATAGGAGGGTTAATTTCTACAGACTTATCTGCGTACTGAATCCCCATAATGGCAGATTCCTCGTAAGCAAAAAGAATATCTCTAAAAGTTCTCCCTATCATACCATTAGCATCCTCAAAGTAGATTTCATCTCCATCGAAATCCATTAAATCTTGATAAACGACGCTAAGACCAGATTGACGACTTGTTTGAACCATAATTCTGGAAATAATCTCATCTGAGAGAATCAATTCCACTTCATCGCCACCAACCATCTTAGCCACTTCAAAGTTTTTCTTATCCTCCATTTCTGCAGTGATATGGTAAGGAGATTTTCTTCTTTCAGGGTTCGTTACTATGGCAACAATCGTTTTTATGATCTGGCTATCTGAGTTTTCATCATCTTTATCCAAAATGATAATTGATTTTGTGTCATAAGGATTGGCAATCTCTAAATCATGAACATCAATTGGATCACCGGTTCTACAAATGACAACAGTATTCCCAGTATCTGGAACTTTGTCTTTTATTTCGTCTTCCATGAGCACTTTGTCCATATTGGCCAAGATGACGATTACTCCTCTTTTTTGATTCTCGTTTGCTTCTACGATTTCTGGGATGATGGTAAATATCTTAGATGACCAACCTAGAATAAGCACATGATCTTGTTCAATAACAAACGATCGTCCTTTTCTAAGCACTTCTAGTTTTGTCAAAATACCATTTGATACAAGACCGATGAGAGTGGAGATGATGACCAGACCTATCACAGTGGTCAAGAACATGAACGTTCTGAATGGCCAGTTCTCATCATGATTCCCAAGAACACCTGGATCCAGCATGTGCGTCATGTTCACCCACATCGATTCAAAAACATTGAAATTATTTTCATGATCAGGGTGAAGACCAAATGCGAGAAGCATTATGCCGAAAAGGGCTATCAAAATGAATGAGATCACACCCAGACCTTTGATCATTGATAAGGTGCCCTGAGACACGAAACTATCGAAGCGGTATTTGAGCTTATCTGAGAATGAGATTTTTTTCATGTGGGTAGGGTTGATTTTCTTCGAATCAATTACAAATCTAATCCGAAAATAATGTAAAATAATGACTAGAAGGGTATTTGATTAAAATGGTATGTGTCAACCACTTGACATTATTTTTTTAGCTGTAGATTTAAGGCTTTCGTAATATGCATATATGAATAAAATTATCATTCTCATTCTTGGTATTTTCTTTGTCGCTTCTTGTAATCCGATAACGACAACTTTTACATTTATTTATAATGACGAAGGGCCTAATCAGCAGATAGCTGAAAAAATGGAGGAACTTCTTGAGCGTGAATTCAATGTCGACATTGTATTGACCAAAGGAATAGGTACTAATTCTAATATTGATAGTCTTGTTAATGGAAATATAGATATAGCCCTAGTGGAAAATTATATTTCCTACACCGAAGGAGTTAATTCAGCTTTTTCTGTCTATTCTGAAGTCCTTCATGTTTTTTATAAGAAGAATATTGAGGCAAGCAAGTTTCAGGATTTGATGTATAATCACGATGTTTACATAGGTCGTGAGTCTTCGCCTACTTATAATTTGGCGATGGATCTTTTTGATTTTTATGGACTAGATCAAGATCGTATTTCTGTCATATTTGAATTAGCCGAAGCTGAAGTGGTTTTAGAGTTGACGAATCTTTTATCACGCTCACATCTACTTGGCTATTCAGATTTTAAACTATTTTCTTTTGACAATATGGAAGACTTAGGTAATGGGTCAAAAGTGGAGGGTATTACTCTAAAATATCCACGAATGGCTCCATTCGTCATCCCAGCAAATACATATTGGGGTTTTACTACTGAACCAGTGGTGACGCTTTCAGTGGATTTAATTATGATAGTACGTTCAGGTATGGGAGAAGTCGCTGTTACTGACTTTGCCAAAACCATGCTTAGAAATAGACAAATATTCACCTTGATAGATCCTCTTTTATATGATGGTATGAAAGAAGATTTTGATCAATCGAGACTTAATATTCCTTTGCATGAAGGAGCAAGAGTCTATTTGGATAGAGACGAGCCTAGTTTTATTGAAAGATATGCAGAGTTGGGTGGTGTTATTTTAGCATTGATCATAGCCATCAGTAGTAGTATTGTGTCGTTAACCAAATGGCAAGCTCAGAAGAAGAAAGATGAAATAGATGTGTTTTATGAAGATTTATTGAAAGTTAAAAATACGATCCCATCTATTAAGGATTTAGCAGATGGAGCAACAAACATCAAGCATATACAGAACTCTCAAAACAAAGCTTTTGAAATGCTAATAAGCGAAGAATTGGTGGCGAATGACAGTTTTAGAATTTACATGGAACTCTCCAAAGAAACGATCAATGAGCTTCGAGGAAGAATGCGTGTGTTAAAGGCAAAAATGAGCAATTCAACTTCTTAAAAATGAATCTTTTAGGTTATTGCTGAGAGATTTATCTTTTACGCATTTTAGGACTAAATTCGTGGAAAATTCTGAGTGAGCATCCATGGGTCTTTTTGATTTTTTCCAAAGCGATATAGCAATTGATTTAGGTACAGCGAATACCCTTATAATTAAGGGGGATAAAGTCGTAGTAGACGAGCCGTCCATCATTGCCATTGATAAAATTTCCAACAAGGTGTTGGCTATAGGTCGTCAAGCCATGCAGATGCATGAAAAGACGCACGAAAATATAAAGACGATTAGGCCTCTTAAAGATGGTGTGATTGCTGATTTCCACGCAGCGGAACATATGATCAGGGGAATGATCAAAATGATTGATGCTGGGAAAAAGAGTTTCTTTCCAGCTTCTCATAGAATGATCATTTGTATTCCTTCTGGAATTACTGAGGTGGAAAAGCGTGCAGTTCGAGATTCTGCAGAACATGCTGGAGCTAAAGAAGTATACATGATTCATGAGCCAATTGCTGCGGCAATTGGAATTGGAATTGATATTGACCAACCCATTGGGAGCATGGTAGTAGATATTGGAGGAGGTACCACAGAGATTGCAGTAATTGCCTTAAGTGGTATTGTTTGCGATCAGTCAATAAGAGTTGCAGGAGACTCTTTTAATAAGGATATTCTTGATTATATGAGACGTCAGCATAATTTGTTGATAGGTGAGAGAACTGCTGAGAAAGTAAAGATTGAAGTAGGATCTGCACTTACAGAATTAGAAGATGGCCCAGAGGATTACGAAATTAGAGGTAGAGACCTGATGACAGGTATACCTAAAGTGATCAAAATCTCTTATTCAGAAATTGCTTTCGCTATTGATAAATCAGTTTCTAAGATTGAAGAGGCGGTTCTTAAAGCACTAGAAATTTCTCCCCCTGAACTTTCAGCGGATATTTATGATAATGGTATTTTCTTGACCGGTGGTGGAGCAATGCTAAGAGGCTTGGACAAGAGACTAGCCATGAAAACAAAACTTCCAATCCATATTGCTGAAGATTCTTTACGAGCTGTTGTTAGAGGTACTGGCCTTGCGCTTAAAGATATCAACAAGTTCAAGGCAGTATTAATGACCTAAGAAGTGAATGCGGAGGCTATTAGATTTCCTTTACCATCAGCGAGAAATAGCCATTTTTCTTGGATTGGAAATTCTGTGTGCATGGTTGATTATTAACTACAACAGGAGGTATAATACTTCATTTCTCAATTCTTCTAATACCACTGTTGCTTCAGCATCACAGGCTTCCAATGATATATCTGAGTATTTCAGATTAGATGAAGTCAATGATCAGTTGATGGAAGAAAATACTCGTTTACAAAACGAGTTGAGAAAGCTTTCTGGTAATCAAGAAAACCGTGTTGATACTGTTGGCCAATTCCAAGTTATTGGAGCTAAGGTGATTAATAACACTTTTGACAGGAGTAAGAATTTCCTTACGATAGAAGCAGGAAAGCAAGATAGTTTGGAAGCTGGAATGGGTGTCATCTCTGCTTTTGGAGTAGTTGGTCAGATTAATTCTGTTTCAGAAAATTTTGCAACTGTTTATTCTTTGCTGCATCCAAATCTTTTGGTTTCATCAAAGGTGAAGAGAACAGATACAAAATGTACTGTTCAATGGGATCAATCAGATTATGCTCATGCATCACTTAAGTATATTCCAAGACACATTAAATTGAATATTGGGGACTCTATTGTCACTTCAGGTTTCAATTCTGTTTTTCCTGCGAGTATCCCAATTGGGATAATAGAAGATTTTTACCTCGAAGAGCATACAACGTTTTATGAAGCAAAAATCAAACTATCGACTGATTTCACCTCTTTATATCATGTTTTTGTAATCAAGGATTTGTTGAAGCATGAAAAGGATTCAATAGAGCAGATATGATTAGAGTTAATGTCAAAGAACAAGTCTTAAACTTGATCATTCTCTTGATGATTCAATTGCCTCTTATTCATCGAATAACACTATTTGATAGGGCTTTTGGCTTTTTCTATGTAGGATTTTTATTACTTCTTCCAACAACATTGAGTAGGAGTAGACTAATGATCGTGGCATTTGTCTCTGGTCTCATGGTTGATGTTTTTTCAAACACTCCAGGAATTCACGCAGGGGCATCAGTTTTCATTATGTTCATACGAAATTTTTGGCTGTCTATTGTAGAGGACGATGCTAAAGAATTGGTCAATGTGAATATGGGATCTATAGGAAAAATGAAATTCATCTATTTCCTTTTCCCACTTGTTTTCATTCATCATTTTTTGATTTTCATTTTAGAAAATGGTGGAATGCATCACTTTGGTATGTTGATAAGTAAGGTGTTCTTCAGCTCACTATTTAGCTCTACTATGATTTTTGTTATAAATCTTTTGGTTGCTCCCAATAAACGAAGAGTATGATTAGAAGGAGCTTAATCATTCGATCCCTTATCGTATTGACGGCTCTGGTTTTTGCCATTCGATTGTTTTCTATTCAAATAATCGATGAAGACTATAAGATTGCCGCTGAGAATAATGTTGTTCAAAAGATTGTACAATACCCCTTCAGAGGACTCGTATACGATAGTAATGATAGCTTAGTAATTTACAACTCGCCAGTATACGATTTAATGATTGTGCCTAAGGAAGTTGAGATTGAAGACACTGCCAAATTTTGCCAATTGCTAGAAATCACTAGAGAAGATTTGGATAAAAAATTAAAACGAGCACGGAGGTTTTCTTCTATTCTGGCTTCAAAATTCGTTGAGCAAATTCCCGATGAATTATTTGCTAAGCTGCAAGATCAGCTAATTAATTATCCAGGCTTTTTTGTGTTACCTCGAACTATTAGGTCTTACAATACTAAATCTCTTGCCAACGTAGTAGGTTACGTTGGTGAAGTAAGCGCAAGGGATCTAAGAAGAGATACCACCAATTATTATAAATCGGGTGATTACCATGGAATTCAGGGCATTGAAAAATCGTATGAATCTGTTTTAAGAGGAAAGAGAGGTATTACCTACAAGGTGGTAAATGTTCAAGGAATAATAAAGGATGATTACAAAGATGGAGAATACGACACAATTCCAATATCCGGTGAAAATATTAATCTGTCCATCGACCTTGAACTTCAACAATATGCTGAAAAGCTAATGGAGGGAAAGGTAGGAAGTGTAGTTGCTATTGAGCCGTCAACAGGAAGAATTTTGGCTTTTGTTTCAGCACCTTCATATGATCCTGCGCTGTTGAGTGGCAAAAGTAGGAGTAAAAATTTCGGGCCTTTAAGTTCCAATGAAGATAAGCCGCTTTTCAATAGACCCTTACAAGCTCGTTATCCACCAGGCTCTATGTTCAAGACTATTCAAGGAGTCATTGCTCAGCATGAAGGAGCAATCACTGCGGATGAAATAATTAAGACGGATGGGTCTAATATCGGAGATTTGGCACCACCTGGGAAATATGATTTGATTAAAGCTATCACTAAATCTTCTAATAACTATTTCTACATTGTGATGAAGAGGATGGTGCAACAAGGAGTTGAGGAAAGCGCTTTTCTTGATGCAAGAATTGGCTATGAGAATTGGCGACAAAATGTGAAAGCATTTGGGCTAGGACGAAAACTAGGGGTTGATTTGCCGAATGAAAGTGCTGCAAGCGTACCAAGTATTGATACTTATGATCGGTTATACGGAGCTAAAAGATGGAAGTATTCTAATATAGGCTCATTAAGTATTGGTCAAGGGGAGCTATTAGTGACCCCACTGCAAATGGCAAACCTTGGAGCCTTACTTGCCAATAGAGGTCACTTTTTCACGCCACATGTAGTGGAGAAAATAAATGGGAAGGCCCAACAAGGTATTGAAAAAGAAACATTGCCTTTTGATCCAAAGTATTATGAACCTGTTATTGCAGGAATGGAGCAAGTGGTTATGAATGGTTCTGGTAGAAGAGGATATATGGATAGTCTTTTCCTATGTGGAAAGACAAGTACTGTTCAAAACCCACGAGGTGAAGATCACTCAGGCTTTATGGGCTTTGCTCCAAAAGACGCTCCGAAAATTGCTATAGCAGCATACGTGGAGAATGCGGGTCAGGGAGGAAGGGCATCTGTCTCAGTAGCCAGTCTTTTGACAGAGAAATATATTTTTGGTGAGATATCCAGACCATGGCTTGAAACCTATGTATTAGATGCTTATTACTTAATTCAAAATGCGGCAGAGCGGAGAGTTACAGAAAATTGATTGGATTACAGTCCTACTCTTTAGTGCAATGGCTTTGGCAGGGTGGTTGAATATCTATGCCGCAGAATACGACCCGGATATTGATCAAAGTATTTTCGATTTTGGTACAAGCGCGGGAAAACAATTTATTTGGATGTGTGCCTCGGTTGTTATTGCGTTGGTCATCTTCCTTTTTGATTACAAGTTCTTCGATTCATTTGCTTTCATCATTTATGGAGTGTTGATGGCAATGCTTCTCTTTTTATTAATAGGCGGAAAAGAGGTGGCAGGCTCAAAGTCTTGGCTAGGATTTGGGGGATTTGGTATTCAACCTTCTGAATTCGCGAAATTTGCGACTGCTTTTGCTTTAGCAAAATACCTTGACTATACGGGAAGGAGCCTTTCAAATACCAAGACAATCTTAATCAGTTTTGGAATTATTGTCTTACCTATGGCACTCACCATACTTCAGGGAGACACTGGAACAGCTCTAGTATTTGGATCGCTGGCCATTGCAATGTTTAGAGAGGGACTGCCTCCATCTCTACTAATTTTAGCCTTAGCAGGATTAGTTGTTTTCTTACTCACACTTTTGCTTGATCAAACAGTCCTACTAGTTTTGGTAGGCATTGTAGCGCTTCTGGCGCTTGGTCTCAACGCTAAAAATCCTAAAAGACTTGCTTGGATTGTTATTGGAACAATTATCACCATAGCAGCTATAAAAAGCGTTGATTTTGTTTTGACCGATGTTCTAAAGCCACATCAACAAAAGAGAGTCCTTTCATTGGTTAATCCTAACAGTGACCCATTAGGTATTGGATGGAATGTTACCCAATCAAAAATAGCTATTGGTTCAGGCGGTTTTACCGGAAAGGGGTATTTGGACGGGACACAAACAAAATTTGATTTTGTTCCTGCACAATCTACTGATTTCATTTTTTGTACTATAGGTGAAGAGCAGGGGTGGATTGGAAGTATTCTTCTTCTAGCTTTGTTTATTGCATTACTGCTACGAATTATAAATTTAGCAGAGAGGCAAAAATCTACTTTCTCAAGAGTTTTTGGTTATGGCGTTGTGTCCATTATCTTTTTTCACTTTGCTGTAAATATAGCTATGACCATAGGTCTGTTTCCTGTCATCGGAATACCACTTCCTTTCTTTAGCTATGGAGGGTCTTCACTTTGGGCGTTTACTATTTTACTTTTTTGCTTCTTAAAATTAGATGCCCATAGAATGCAAGTGCTTCAGCGTTGGTGACAACTATACTTCCTCTAGAACAGATCTGAAAGCAGCCATTTTAGTCCCGTATTTAATGATGGTCTGTTTTTGAAGTTTAGGAGCAGATTTTTCTAAGTACTCTTCAAGATTATCCAAGCTATCAGCAGTGTACTGTATAGCGTAGGTTTTCCCCGTTTCATCTTCTGACTCTGAAAGCATTTTCATCATTCTATAACTTGTGAAATAGCCTGTTTCCATAACTTCTGGTATATGAACGTCCTTCATCCATATTATCCATTCATTTTCTACATCCTTATCTATATTGACAGTCACATTATATAGTATCATTCTATGTTTTTGGGTTATAAAGTCTAATGTAATATTAATGCGAAGATCTTTAAACAAAATGTAAGTGAACGAGTTTGTGTAGAGATATGAGCGTATACTCAATAAAAGATTTAGAACAACTTTCAGGTATAAAGGCACACACCATAAGAATATGGGAGCAGAGGTATCAAATTTTCTCACCAAAGCGGACAGCAACAAACATAAGATTTTACAATGATGAGGATCTAAAACTCATCTTGAATATTGCTTCTTTACAGCATTTTGGATACAAAATAAGCAAGATTGTAAAGATGACTTGGGCTGAACGCCAAGAGGAAGTAAGAAACTTGAGTGTGAAAAATCAATCGTATGATGATCAGGTAAATGAACTGAGCGTTTCTATGATTGACCTTGACGAGACATACTTTAATCAAATCATTGATACGAGCATAAGTCAAATCGGCCTGGAAAAAACGATGATGGAGATTATATACCCGTTTCTTCAAAAGATCGGAGTATTGTGGATTACCAATTCTATTAATCCCGCGCAAGAACATTTTATCTCGCACCTTGTTAGACAAAAGCTTATTGTGCTGACCAATGAGCTCCTTCCTGCAAAAAATAATTCACCTCTTTTTGTTTTGTTTCTTCCAGATGGTGAATTGCATGAGCTTGGCCTTTTGTTTGCTAATTATATGATTAGGTCGAGGGGAATAAAGACACTATTTTTTGGTCAAATTGTTCCCTTAAGTGCACTTGAAGAAGTTTATCAAGAAAAGAAACCGGAATTCATGTTTACATGTATTACCGCCAATCCAGGAGCAAGCGACATTCAAGCGTATGTTAATTCAATAAGTGAAAAATTCAAGGATACTAAGATACTAGTGACTGGCCCTCAAGCTGTTAATAATGGTCTTAAAAGTCCTAAAAACGTAAAAATACTATCACACTTTCATGATCTTATTGATATAGTAGAGGCAGAAAGTAAGTCTAAATCCGCATCAATATAATTTTTGTTTAATCTTAATTTTTTTTTGTTAAACAAAAACATATACTTTTGTTTAACGTTTAATCTTAAAAGCTAAACAATATGACTGCACTAGAATTCGGATATCAAATTGACAATCTTACTCCTGCATTAAAACCTTACGCTCTTAAGTTAACTAGAGATGGAGAGGAAGCGAATGACCTTCTTCAAGAAACAGTTTACAAAGCGTACTCAAATCGCACAAAATTTCAGGTTGGGACCAATCTCAAAGCTTGGATGTATACGATAATGAGAAACACGTTTATTACTAACTATCAAAGAATGGTTAGAAGAAAAACGTTTATTGACACAACTGAAAACAATCATTTCATTAATTCTAGCAGTACAGCTATTAATAACGAGGCTGTTAGCAGTTTTGTAATGAAAGATATAAATAGTGCAGTGGATGATTTAAAGGATATGTATAAAATTCCTTTTACGATGTACTTTAAAGGATTTAAATATCACGAAATTGCTGAAAAATTGAGTATTCCGATTGGAACTGTGAAAAATAGAATTCACATTGCACGAAAGGAACTCAAAGACGTACTGAGTGTCTATGCAAACTAAGAAAATAAAAAATAGAGTTGTAGTTATAGGGGCCGGTTTTTCCGGCCTTTCTTGTGCCTGCCATTTAGCAAAAATGGGGTACGAGGTTACTATTTTGGAAAAAAACGATCAGCCAGGAGGAAGGGCGAGAACATATTCTGAAAAGGGATTTACCTGGGATATGGGACCATCATGGTATTGGATGCCCGATGTTTTTGATAAATTTTTCGAAGAGTTTGGGAAAAGCGTAAGTGATTACTACCAGTTAGACCGCCTTGACCCTTCATATCAAGTTAAATTCAAAAATGAGACGATAGACATCCCGGCCAACATGGTTGAGTTGGAAAAATTATTTGAAAGTATTGAAGAAGGGAGCAGTAAAAAACTAAGATCGTTTTTGAAACAGGCGGAGTACAAATACAATGTTGGAGTCAAAGACTTAGTTTATAAGCCAAGCCGATCATTACTAGAGTTCGTAGATGCGAAATTGCTTCTTGGATTACTTAAAATGGATGTGTTCACGTCCATCGCAAAACATGTCCGCAAACATTTCAAGGACGAGAGACTCATTCAATTAATGGAATTTCCTATTCTGTTTTTGGGCGCGACTGCTGAAAATACTCCAGCACTTTACAGCCTTATGAATTATGCAGATCTTTCTTTAGGAACGTGGTACCCAAAAGGAGGGATGGGCTCTGTAGTAAAAGGTATGGTGGAGTTGTCAGAAGAATTGGGAGTTCAAATTAAGTGTAATGAAGAAGTAAAAGCCTTTACTTATGAAGGTAAAAAAGTAATAGGCGTACAAACTGATCAGAATGCATACGAATGTGACACTGTAGTTGCTAGCGCAGACTATCATTTTGTTGATCAACATATTCTTCCAGAAAAATTCCAGAACTACACTAAGAAGTATTGGGATTCAAGAGTAATGGCTCCTTCATCGCTTTTGTTTTATATAGGCGTAGACAAGGAACTTCCCAACCTTGAGCATCATACGCTGTTTTTTGATGAGGATTTTGGCTTACATGCTCAAGAAATTTATGATGATCCTAAATGGCCTACAAAGCCCTTGTTATACGTTTCTGCTACTTCAAAAACAGATGAAACTGTGGCGCCAAAAGGGAAAGAAAATTTGGTAGTTCTCATTCCGGTAGCGCCAGATATAGAAGACACTGAGGAAATAAGAGAGAATTATTTCAACATAATAATGGATAAGCTGGAGAGTTTCACTGGCGAAAGCATTCGAGATTCAATCATTTGCAAAAAGAGTTATGCTCATAAAGATTTCATTTCTGATTATCACTCTTTCAAGGGAAATGCTTACGGGCTTGCTAATACGCTAAAACAAACGGCTATTTTGAAGCCTTCTTTGAAGAATAAGAAGTTGAAAAATCTTTATTTCACAGGGCAGCTAACAGTTCCTGGCCCTGGAGTTCCACCATCTCTGATTTCTGGTGAAGTCATAGCGAGAGAAATTGCAAAGGATGATGGAAAATGATTTGAGTGATATTAAATAAATTTCCAATAGGATTTACTTAACAGCTATTATCTCCCGAACTATCAAGTTAAATTTAAGGCATGAGGGATCTTTACTCTAAGACAGCTTTAGACTGTAGCAAATTAATAACCAAAGCATACAGTACATCATTCTCGTTGGGTATTAGAACACTTGATGAAAAATACCATGAATCTGTTTATGCTATTTACGGTTTTGTAAGATATGCCGATGAAATAGTAGACACTTTTCATGATCATGATAAGAAAGAATTGCTTGACAGATTCAAGAATGAAACCTTTGTTTCTATTAAGGAGAAGATTAGTCTTAACCCGGTTCTTCATTCTTTTCAATTAGTCGTTAATGAATACGATATTGATTACGACCTAATTCACGCTTTTTTGCTAAGTATGGAGATGGATTTGGAGAAAAAGAATTATGAAGATTCTGATTACAAAACGTACATTTATGGAAGTGCAGAAGTAGTTGGCCTGATGTGTTTAAAAGTTTTCTGTGGAGGCGATCAAAGCGAATATCAAAGTTTGCTAGGGCCTGCTAAAAACTTGGGAGCTGCTTTTCAAAAGGTCAATTTTTTACGAGATATAAAAAGTGATTTTGATGAACGTGGTAGAGTCTACTTCCCAGGGGTTGATTTTAACAAGTTCACTGCTCAAGATAAAAAGATAATCGAGGACGATATCGATAACGATTTTAAACTAGCGCTAGAAGGAATAAGAAATTTACCCAAGGGAGCACGAGCTGGAGTCTATTTAGCGTATATCTACTACACAAGATTATTTAAGAAAATATCAAAACTTTCGCCAGAGAAAATTAAGTCTGAGAGAATTAGGGTACCTGATACAAGAAAGTTGTTACTTCTAATTAAGTGTTATATCTTTCATAAGATGAATCACATCGTATAGAGAGGCTCTATCTTTAATTATAAGGTCAATCTCTTCTCCATTTTTTAATCATTGAAGAAATTTATTTTAATTGATTTAACTTATAGTGGTTTCGCCTATCCAAATCATGATTGACTACTTTATAAAGGCATTAGTAGCATTTCTTTAAATCACATCTTTTGTTTCATTTTGGATTTTAGTAGTTCATTGAAATGAAAATCCCCTTTTCGTAAAATCAACTAGGTGAATCGTTTTATCAGGGTATGCGCTATGAGACTAATAATATAAATGATAGATTTTTAGTTTCTATTTCTAATAGGTATGACAAGTAACCATTACGTTTAAAATATAAATTGACCGCTAATGACATTATCATTTGATAATATTGTTCAAATTATTACATTTGAATAACCATTAAGAATCAACTTCTTAAATAACCAAAAAAAGCGAAATAATTTATGGCAGATCAAAAAAAAGACGAGGAGTGGGGAGCTATTGACGGCTTTTCCAATTATGAAATTTCCAATAGAGGAAAAATAAGAAGCAAAACCAGAAAGGTTTGGCACAAGGGGAGTAAAGTTCACATGAAGCTAAAGGGGAAACTCATGCGTCAAAGATGGAATAAGATATGCAAATGCTACTTCCTTGATTTGATTGATGATGATAAAAAAAGAAGAACTGTATATCCTCATAAAGAAACGGCAGTTGTTTTTGTTCCCAAAGAGAATGATGAACAAATAATGATTGTTCATAAAGATAACAATCCAAGAAACAACTATTTTGAAAACTTAGAATGGAAAACCAAGTCTGATCATATGAAATGGCAGTTTGAAGTAGGAAACAAGAACAACTTCAAAGTGTGGAAAACAAGAAAGAAAAGATATAAGAACGGGTTCAAGCCGGATACTGTACTACCAGGTAGACCGAAAAAAGTAAAAGCTGAGGCTTAAAAAAAAAGGGATTCATTATGAATCCCTTTTTTTATATGTCATATATGCTAATCTAGAATTGTTTTTGCAGTATTCTCCTACCACTAAAAAATTAGTGTTTATTTTTTCTAGTAATGTTTGTGAGTTTTACTCAGCTACGGGCTCAATGTGAACGTAAGAACGATCTTGACGACCTTTTCTAAACGTCACGACACCATCGCTCAACGCAAAAAGTGTGTGATCTTTTCCAAGACCAACATTTTCACCTGGATGATGTTTTGTTCCTCGCTGACGAACAATAATGTTACCAGCTATTGCTTTTTGTCCACCGAAGATTTTAACGCCAAGACGTTTACTCTCTGACTCTCTTCCGTTTCGTGAACTACCTACACCTTTCTTATGTGCCATG
The DNA here is from genome assembly GCA_045106975.1 of Ekhidna sp. Classification (GTDB taxonomy): domain Bacteria; phylum Bacteroidota; class Bacteroidia; order Cytophagales; family Cyclobacteriaceae; genus Ekhidna. Next base: position 20,320 of record JBGCFL010000142.1, read on the forward strand.
AGATATTATCCTTTAATGTCTTCTATCAAAATTTTAGAAAATTGCTGTCTGTGACCGTTCTTCACTTTATAGCCTTTTCTTCTTTTCTTCTTGAAAACGATTACTTTATCGTCTTTTAGATGCTCTAGTATTTTAGCAGATACTTTGGCGCCTTTCACAGTAGGAGCTCCTACCTTCACTTTGCCTTCATTGTCTACTAACAACACTTTGTCAAAATCTACTTTTGACCCTTCCTCACCGTCCATCAATGGAGCGTAAAGGAACTTATCTTTCTCTGCTTTATATTGCTTTCCAGCAATGTCTACTATTGCGTACATTTTTTGTCTCTTTTGAAAAAAGGATTGCAAAGATATAATTTCAATCCCAATATTCAAACATGTTGCAGTGATAAAGTTCAGATAAAAGATTTTTAATTTTTTTTTCACTTTTTTTCACCCCCCTCTAGGTGCTTTTTCATCAAAGTTTTCATTCCAAAATGAGAGGGTAACTTCTTTAAAAACAACCATTTATAGTATATAATTATGGTTACCTCAGTAGTGTTTTTGACCCGTAATAACTACTTGGAATTCCGGCCTGTTTTTCGCAAATTTGTAAGTACGCCAAGAGAAAAAATAAACCACTTTCAAAGGGCTGATCCCAAAGTTTGCAACGCTTGTAAAAAACACAATTTATGTTGAGTTGAGGCTATTGTATTATTTGGGAGTGTAGAAATGTAACTGAACAAAATAACTGTAGAAGAAACATGAGCGAAACATCAGTCACTAATGAACCTATTCTTGCGGAGAACAAAGATCGATTTGTTCTATTCCCAATACAGCATAATGATATATGGGAATTTTATAAAAAAGCAGAAGCAAGCTTTTGGACAGCAGAAGAGATTGATTTAAGCCAAGATCTGAAGGACTGGAAAGACACCATGACTGATGATGAAAAACATTTCATCAAACACGTATTAGCTTTTTTTGCGGCTAGTGACGGGATTGTTAATGAAAATCTCGCTGAAAATTTTGTTGCTGAAGTACAATACACGGAGGCAAAGTTTTTCTATGGTTTCCAAATTGCTGTGGAGAACATACACTCGGAGACATATTCTTTACTAATAGATACTTATGTAAAAGATCCTAAGGAAAAGGATTATCTCTTTAATGCCATTGAAACAATGGACTGTGTAAAGAAGAAAGCTGATTGGGCTTTGAGATGGATAGATGAAGGATCATTTGCCGAGCGTATTGTATCATTTGCCGCAGTAGAGGGAATATTCTTTTCAGGTAGTTTCTGTTCTATTTATTGGTTGAAGAAAAGAGGGCTTATGCCTGGTCTTTCATTCTCCAATGAATTGATCTCTAGAGATGAAGGATTGCATTGCGATTTTGCATGTTTATTATATAATAACCATATAGTAAATAAGCTGCCAGTTGAGACTGTTCAAAAAATCATTCGAGATGCAGTTGAAATTGAAAAGGAATTTGTAACCGATGCACTTCCTGTGAAGTTGATTGGAATGAATTCAGATTTGATGTGTCAGTACATTGAATTCGTAGCGGATAGACTGCTTTCAGAGCTTGGATGTCCAATGATATATAATTCTACTAATCCATTTGACTTTATGGAGATGATCTCGCTTCAAGGAAAAACAAACTTCTTTGAGAAAAGAGTGGGCGAATACCAGAAAGCAGGCGTTATGGATGGAGATAAAGAAAAATCACGGTTTTCACTAGATGAAGACTTTTAAAGAAAACTAATTACCCTATTAAGCTACACTATGTTAGTTGTTAAAAGAGACGGAAGAAGAGAATCAGTAAAATTTGATAAGATTACCTCAAGAATTGAAAACTTGTGTGATGGTCTTAACTCGGACTATGTAAAACCTGTTGAGATTGCAAAAAAAGTAATTGACGGATTGTATGACGGTGTGTCTACTATTGAGTTAGATAACCTTGCTGCTGAAACTTCAGCAACCATGACAACTCGTCACCCAGATTTTGCTAAGCTTGCCGCACGTATTTCTATATCGAACCTTCATAAAGTAACAGAGACTTCATTCTCTAACACTATGAAGAGGATGTATGAATATATCAACCCAAAGACTGGCGCGAATGCTGCACTTCTATCTACGGAGATCTATGGCATCATACGAGCTAATGCTAAAAAATTGGATGATGCAATTGATTATGATAGAGATTACAACTACGATTATTTCGGATACAAAACATTAGAGCGTTCTTATCTTATAAAGCTGGATAACAAAACGGTTGAAAGGCCACAACACTTGATCATGCGAGTGGCGGTTGGTATTCACGGTGAAGATATCGATGCAGCTATTGAAACATACAATTTAATGTCTGAGAAGTGGTTTACTCATGCTACTCCTACATTATTTAATGCAGGTACTCCTAAGCCACAACTTTCATCTTGTTTCTTATTGTCAATGCAAGACGATAGTATTGATGGTATCTACGATACATTAAAGCAATGTGCTAAAATTTCTCAGTCAGCTGGTGGAATTGGTCTAAGCATTCATAATGTACGAGGAACAGGTTCATACATCAAAGGAACGAATGGTACTTCTAATGGAATTGTGCCAATGCTTCGAAACTTTGATATGACTGCTAGATATGTAGATCAAGGAGGCGGGAAAAGAAAAGGAAGTTTCGCTATCTACATAGAGCCATGGCATTCAGATATTTTTGATTTCCTTGATTTGAGAAAGAATCATGGTAAAGAGGAAATGAGAGCAAGAGATTTGTTCTATGCTCTTTGGATTCCAGATTTATTTATGAAGAGAGTAGAGGAGAATGGTGAGTGGTCATTATTTTGCCCGAATGAATGTCCTGGTCTTTATGACAAATATGGTGAGGAGTTTGAAGCTCAGTATGAAAAATACGAGAAGGAAGGTAGAGCAAGAAGAACTTTAAAAGCTCAAGAGCTTTGGTTTGAAATTCTTGAAGCTCAGATTGAGACAGGTACTCCTTACATGTTATTTAAAGATGCTGCAAACAAGAAGTCAAATCAGAAAAATTTAGGTACGATCAGGTCTAGTAATTTATGTACTGAGATCATGGAGTATACTTCTAAGGATGAAGTAGCAGTATGTAACCTAGCATCTATTGCGCTTTCTAAGTTTGTGATTGATGGTAAATTCGATCATCAGAAACTATATGAAATCACGAAAGTGGTTACTCGTAACTTGAACAAGGTAATCGATGTGAACTACTATCCTGTGAAAGAAGCAAAAACTTCTAACATGCGACACAGACCAATTGGTATCGGTGTACAGGGATTAGCAGATGCTTTCTTATTGTTGAAGCTTCCGTTTGAGTCTGAAGAAGCTCAGAAACTAAATAGTGAGATATTTGAGACACTTTATTTCGCAGCGATGGAAACATCAATGGAAATAGCTCAGGTAGAAGGAGCTTATGAAACCTTTAAAGGTTCGCCTGTATCAAAAGGTGTCTTCCAATTTGATATGTGGGGCGTAACTCCTGATTCTAACAGATGGGATTGGTATGATTTGAAACAAAAGGTGAAGAAGCATGGTGTAAGAAACTCACTGCTATTGGCTCCAATGCCAACTGCTTCTACTTCTCAAATCTTAGGAAACAATGAGTGCTTTGAGCCTTATACTTCTAACCTATATCTAAGAAGAGTATTGTCAGGTGAATTTATCGTTGCTAATAAGCACTTAATGAGTGAGCTAATTGACCTAGGCTTGTGGGATGAACGAATGATGAATAGAATCAAAGCAGAGAATGGTTCAGTTCAAAACATCGCTGAGATTCCTGATGACATTAAAGAGCGATACAAAACAGTTTGGGAGATCTCTCAGAAAACTGTCATTGATATGTCTGCTGCAAGAGGAGCATATATCTGCCAGAGTCAGAGTTTGAACATCCACTTATTGGATGCTAACTTTGGTAAGATGACTTCTATGCATTTCTACGCTTGGAAGAAAGGGCTTAAGACTGGTATGTATTACTTGAGAACAAAAGCAGCGACTGATGCTATCAAGTTTACCGTTTCAAAAGAGAAAGAGGAACAGCCAAAGGAAGCAGTAGCGGCCGTAGCTCAGACACAAACTCAGCAAGCGGTCGCGACAACTCAGGAACAACTTGACCAACAAGCAGCAATGCAGTGCTCTCTCGATGATCCGGAAGGATGCGAGATGTGTGGGGCTTGATCATTAATGAACCATAATTATAAAACCTCATTCATTGATTTGAATGAGGTTTTTTTATGACTGATTCACATAATTATTCTATCTTCCAATCATCTAGTATGTCCAAGCTTCAAGAAATTTATTGTATTAACCTTCGTGAATCAAGCGAAAGAAGAGAGCGTATGAATGCTTTGTTTGATTCTATGGACCTGAGTAAGGCTATTTATCATTTTGATGCTATTAAAGGATCTTTAGTCAATGGCATGGAGTTGAAGTTATCAAAAGGTTTAACAGGATGTCTTTTATCTCAGATGCATCTGTGGTTTATGATATCTCAGAAGAAAGGAAATAATTTCTATTTGATACTTGAGGATGATCTCATTTTGGAGGAGGGTATTGACTTTTCTACTTTTAGCAATGACTTTGAGGAAATGCTAGCTACAACTCCTAAAAGTATTGGCATCATTCACTGCTCCAGGGATATCAATAAGATGTTTGTTAAGAATAAAAAAATTTCAAAATATAAACCAAGATTCAAGGTCATTAATCATTTTCAGAATAAGCAAATGAAAAAGTGCTCTATTCTAAATCCATGGTCTACTGAAACAGGAGCTATTTTGATTAGACCGAAATACGCAAGAAAATTATTCAAGTATGCTAAATGGGTAATTAAGTACAATAAGCATCTTCCTTTCAGCGCAGCTCCCGACATGATAGTAGCACATTGGCCAGTAGCCTATTATAGAGGAGCTATGATTAAGATTTTTAAGCAGAATGTAGGAGTGTCGGATATCTCAAGTATCAATAAGGAGGACGAAATTCAAGGTCGAAGCATAACATATACCAAGGAGTTATTCGAGAAAGCTAAAGAACGACTGACACTTTGGGATGATAAAGCTTCATTTTTCTAAAGAAAATTTTTATCACATTTTCAAGTGATCTACTCTAGGTTTATCAACATTTCTAATAGAGAAATGTTAGTATAATGAGTAATTCACTATATTTTTTTACCAAAAGTAATAGAGAGTTCTACGCCGGAAGCATTTGGATCATCTAACTCAACTGGTAAAGATGATTGGTTAGAGTCTGTATATTCAGTCCCACTGAAATTTAAATGGCGATACCTAATCCCTGTGTCTAAATATGTTTTATCAAAAACATTTATTCGTAATTTGAAATCAATATGAAAGCCTAAGGCAGGATCATAAGAAGTAGATCCCAATTCGATATTATTCTCCGTTCTAGAAGTGCTAGTAGGAATACTATAGTTAATGCCGCTACCAAATATTACGTGTGTGATGACTTCTCCACCAACGTCAAATAACTTATTTAGTCCTGCTGTTGCAAAAAGCCTTCCGAAGGTAAACGAGCTTTTATTTTTTACTCCATTAAAATTTTCGACTTGAAAAGCAGCGTTTAGTTGGTAGCCTAAAGAAATATACGGAGTAAGACCGTATCCCAAAATAGATTCTAAACCTCCTTCAAAACCAATACCTCCGCCAGTACTGTATAAAATATCATTTCCTTGATAATCTAAAGATCCATATTCAGATCCAATACTAATATTCAGTCTTCCAAAGGGGCTAACTTCTTGAGAATATGAGCCTATTGAAATGATGAGAGAAAGGAGAATAAAATAAAACTTCATGCGAGATTAATAAATAATAAAAAACCCTTCAATTTCTTGAAGGGCTTAAGGGTGGGTGGAAGATCGGGCTCGAACCGACGACCCTCGGTACCACAAACCGATGCTCTAACCAACTGAGCTACAACCACCATGTATTTTCAGGAACCCCTGAAAAGGATTGCAAATTTAATCGTTCGCTTGTAATCTGCAAGCTATTTTTCACGATCAAATGAAAGTCTTTTTCCAAGTGTTGAATCATCCAGTTTCCCTGCCTCATAGGCGAGGTGTCCTGAGACGAACGTATGTGTTATAGTAGACTTAAATTCATGACCTTCAAATGGAGACCATTTGCACTTAGCTAAAATGTTTTCTTTAGATACAGTCCATTTTTTATCAAGATCTACTAAGACCAAATCTGCAAAATACCCTTCTCTAATAAATCCTCTTTCTTTTACATCAAAACAGATAGCTGGCTTGTGTACCAGTTTGTCTACTATTTTCTCTAAAGAGATTTTGCCTTGATGGTAAAAGTCCAACATGGCATTAAGAGTGTGTTGGATTAGAGGGCCACCTGATGGTGCTTTTAGATAAGGATTATTTTTTTCTTCCAATGTGTGAGGAGCATGATCTGTTGCAATCACATCAATACGATCGTCTAGCACTGCTTTCCAGATTTCATCTCTGTCAGCTGCGCTCTTTACAGCTGGATTCCATTTTATAAAGGCACCTTTCTTGTCATAGTCTTCATCAGAAAACCATAGGTGATGAATGCATGCTTCTGAAGTAATGCGTTTTTGTTCTAATGGGATCTCATTAGAAAATAGATGAGTTTCTTTTGCGGTTGATATATGAAGAATATGTAGTCTAGTATCGTTCTTCTTAGCTAATTCAACCGCCTTTGAAGAGGAGAGGTAACATGCTTCTTCATTTCTTATGATTGGGTGCATTCTGAAAGGGATATCATCACCATACTCTGCTTTTGCCTTCTCTGTATTGGCTCTTATGGTTGCTTCGTCTTCACAATGAGTGGCTATGAGTATGGGAGCATTTCTGAATATATTCTCTAAGGTATCTTGATCGTCCACCAGCATGTTACCAGTAGATGAGCCCATGAATATTTTGATGCCGCATACATTTGCTGGATCTGTTTTTAAGACTTCATCCAGATTGTCGTTAGTTGCCCCCATGTAAAATGAGTAGTTAGCCAAAGAGTTTGCTGCTCCTATTTCATACTTAGCCTTAAGTAGTTCTTGTGTGACTGTTTGTGGATTAACATTAGGCATTTCCATAAATGAGGTAACACCACCAGCCACTGCGGCTCTAGATTCTGTGAAGATATTTCCTTTTTGAGTTAGCCCAGGTTCTCTGAAATGCACCTGATCATCAATAATTCCCGGCATTAAGTATTTACCTTCAGCATTGATCTCAATATGATTTTCTTTTAAAGATAGATTTTTTCCAATTTTCTCTATTCTCTGATCTCTAATTAAGACATCTCCGCTAAAAGTTTGTCCTTCATTTACAATGTTTGCATTTTTGATTATAAAAATTGAATTTTTATCATTCATAATATGAATATTTCGGAAACTTAGATTAATTATGACTTTTTGAATGGTATTTTATGACCAAATAAAATATTTAATTTTAAGTATGAAAGCAATTAAATAAATATTCTAGATGATTAATCAAAATATTCCATTGTTTTCATTTCGGAAACGCAATCTTTTCAAATGAATATTGATGGAAACCGAAAAGAAAACTATACTTGCGTCAGAAAGGAAGTATTCTTTCTTTCTATAGCTGGTTGAAAAGATCTTGTGGGGC
>JBGCFL010000143.1:0-18271 GCA_045106975.1 Ekhidna sp.
GTATGGATTATTTAATAATTAGTCAGTTATTTGACTCGCAACTTCCCTTACAACTCGCAACAAGTGATCAACAGTACCTTCATGCATTCTGTGATTGATAAGGCATGCGCGAATGACAAACTGATTGTTGAGTTTGGTGCCTGTGATAAAGATTCTACCGTCCTTTTCTAAAGCAGGAATTAGTTTCCTGTTGATTGTATCAATCTCTTCTTCCGAAACTAAGTCGCCTTTATATCGGAAGCAGGCAACAGCCAAGTGAGAAGTTGATTCTAATTCAAAATCATTGGATTTATCAATTTTTATAGCTAGGTATTGAGTTAAATCAATGTCTTTCTGAATCATCTTTTTGATCCTATCCATACCATAAACTTTCATGCTCATCCACACTTTGATTGCTTTGGCATTTCTGGATAGCTGAAAGTAATGTTCGTTAAAGTTCGTTCGACCTGCATCCTCTAGTTGTGTATCTAGGTAACTCGCTTTTTTGAAGTAGGTACGTTGTAGGACATCCCAATTTTTAACCAGTAGACATCCTGCTTCAAAGGTTTGATACATCCATTTATGAAAATCCAATGCTAATGAGTCTGCAAGCTCCATTCCTTTGTATTCCTCTTTTATAGAATCAAGGCAAGCAGGTAGTCCACCATAAGCGCCATCTATATGAAACCACATCTCATACTTTTTAGCAATATCAGACAGTGCCTCTAGGTCATCTATTGCTCCCGTATTAACTGTGCCTGCGTTTCCTACCACACAGAAAGGAGTGAGGCCATTCGCAATATCAGTTTCAATAGCCGTTTCTAATGCTTTTAGATTGATTGTGAAATCTTTATTCACATCAATTTTTCTCAATTGATCAGTTCCAATTCCTAATTCATCCAGGCTTTTATCAACGCATCCATGTACTTCGCTCGAAGCATAGACAGTAAATGGATTCATGCCAAAAAGTCCTTTTTTGCGTACATCATGCTTCTCAAAAAAAATATTCCTAGCTACTGTCAATCCCGTAAGATTAGCTGCAGATCCTCCGCTGACCATCACTCCAGCTATATCATTTCCAAATCCCGTTAATTCACCAGTCCATTGGACTACTCGTTTTTCTATTTCACTCGCTGCTGGAGATAAATGCCATTTACCTACGTTTTGATTAATAGTGGCTGTCAGCTTTTCAGCAATGATGGACATTTGAGAACCACCTGCCATTACATAGGCATACATGTAAGGCCCTAAGTTATTGGTAGCTGTATTCATGACTTTTTCTTTGAAAAAAGCTAATACTTCAGTGGGGTTTGAACTTTCCTTCGGAAGTTCTTCATTAAACCAATTAGCAACTTCATTCTGTGGAAAATAGTGATATGCTTTTTTATTATCTAAATCTTGATGTTGGTTGAGTACCAAGTCAGAGCTCTGTTGAAGTAAGGCTTCAAACTCTTCAGTTGAAAAATCCAGTGATTCTTTCATTTTTGTAATTCATTTAAAGTTCTAGTCATAAAATCAGCTTGACTCAGCTGAATCTCGAGAGATTCTAATTGTTGAAGAAACGCATCTCCGTCAGTAAATAGATTGGCGACCCCAAGTGTTCCTGCTGTCCATACTTTCTCAAAATGAGGAAGACAATCAATTGATTTTTTGGTCAATTTGAAAATCTTTTTTCTGTTATCCTCCTTGTCACCTCTAGATTGGAGATAACCTTTGTTTTCCATTTTACTAATCATTGTAATCACAGATGGATGTGAGAAATGAAGTTTTTTAGCTATTTCTGTTACTGATAACTCTTCAAACTTGGTAAGAAGCCTAAAGACAAGAAACCAATTGGGCTCAATATCCATGTCCAACTCTCTGTACATCTGACGTCCACTATGCGCCATCGCTTCACTTATGCGCTTTAAGCGTGTTGCAAGTGCCATATAGCCTAATTCATTTACAAAATCGTATTTCATTTCAATTAATGTAGTTGACTACACTAATCTAATAAAAATAGGTAGAAGACTACATATATGATGCTAATTTTATATTTATAGCTTCTTAAATGAGGTGTGTATTTCAATTTTCGTAATGAAGTGAGGTGTTGAAAGATGGAATTGTAATTGATTCTTGTTATTTCAATTTAGCGATGATATGATTAGTAAGAGGAATTCATTTTTCTTAATTTCATAGCATGGAAAGTCAAAAAATCTTCAAGCGAATAATGGTTGCTAATCGTGGTGAGATAGCTATCAGAGTCCTGAGAGCTATATCTGAGCTACATATTAAGTCTGTTGCTATTTTCACTCATGAAGATCGCTATTCACTTCATCGCTATAAAGCCGATGAGGCTTATCAGATAGGAACCAACGAGGAGCCTTTGAAACCCTATTTGGATATTGAGGAAATTATAGCTGTAGCAATAGAAAACGAAGTGGACGCTATACATCCTGGCTATGGATTCCTGTCTGAGAATGTCATTTTTGCAAGCCGCTGTAGGGAAGAGGGGATTACATTCATAGGTCCTGCTCCAGAAGTCATGTCTCAGTTAGGAGATAAAGTAATGGCTAAGAAAGTAGCTAGAGCTGCTAATGTGCCAGTGATTGAGGATAATCAAATCGATTTGACTTCTACGGATTTAGCAATACAAGAAGCGAGTAGAATTGGCTATCCTGTCATTATAAAGGCTGCTTCAGGTGGTGGTGGTCGAGGAATGAGGGTAGTGAGAGATGAGCATACGTTGGTCAAATCATTTAATGAAGCAAAATCTGAAGCGAAGAAAGCTTTTGGAGACGATACCATATTTCTTGAAAAGTATGTGGAAAACCCGAAGCATATTGAGGTGCAGATATTGGCGGATAATCATGGAAGTATTGTTCACTTATATGAGCGAGATTGCTCTGTACAGCGTCGATTTCAAAAGGTGGTGGAAGTGGCACCAAGCTTTGGATTAAAGGATGAAACAAGGCATAAACTTTATGAATATGCTTTGAAAATTTCAAAGCAAGTTAATTATAACAATGCTGGAACTGTGGAATTTTTGGTTGATCCAGAAGAAAATATCTATTTCATAGAGGTAAACCCCAGAGTACAAGTGGAGCATACTATCACAGAAGAGGTGACAGGTATCGACATAGTACGATCACAGATTTTGATAGCATCAGGTTGTCAACTTTCTGATCCACAGATATTCATTAATTCGCAAGATCAGATTAGTGTCAAGGGTTTTGCTATACAGTGTAGAATCACTACTGAAGATCCTTCCAATGGATTTAAACCAGATTATGGGACGGTGATTGCCTACAGAAGTCCAGGTGGATTTGGGATCAGATTGGATGCAGGAAATATCTATAATGGTGTAAAAATTTCGCCATTCTTCGATTCGCTTCTAGTGAAAGTGACCGCAAAAGGGAGAACGCTTAAAGGGAGTACACAACGTTTGCACAGGGCATTGCGTGAGTTCAGAGTCCGTGGAGTGAAGACCAATATCGGGTTCTTGCAAAATGTGATTTATACAAAGGAATTCTTTGAAGGAAAAGCCACTGTCAACTTCATAGAGAATCATCCTGAGATGTTCCAGATCACTAAGAGTTTTGATAGAGGAACAAAAACATTGAATTACATCGGGGAAATTTCGGTGAATGGTAGTTCCGATGTGAAATCATTTGATCCAAATAAGATATTTAGAACTCCTCAAGTTCCTTCTTTCAATAAAAATGGAAGTATTCCAAAAGGATCAAGAAATTTGTTAAAAGAATTGGGTCGTGAAAAATTTGTGCAATCCATAAAGGAAGATCCAAAAATCCATTTTACTGATACGACGATGAGAGATGCTCATCAATCCTTGTTAGCAACTAGATTTCGAACAGATGATATGCTGAAAGTAGCACAGAGCTATGCTCAGCAAAATCCAGAAGTGTTTTCGCTTGAAATGTGGGGTGGAGCTACGTTTGATGTTTCTATGAGATTCTTAAAGGAAAGTCCCTGGACTCGATTAAGACAACTTAGAGAAGCTATCCCCAACACATTGTTTCAGATGCTTCTAAGAGGATCTAATGGTGTTGGATATACGGCATACCCTGATAATTTGATTGAGAAGTTTATTGAAAAATCGGCCAAAAATGGCATGGATATTTTCAGGATATTTGATTCTCTGAATTGGATAGAGAACATGAAAGTAAGCATCAAAGCGGTACGTGAGCGTACAGAATCGCTTGCGGAAGCGTGTATTTGCTATACGGGCGAGCTGCAAGATGATGATCAGAAGAAGTATACGCTACAGTACTATGTAGACATGGCTAGGGAGTTGGAGGATGCAGGAGTACATATACTTGCTATTAAAGATATGGCTGGATTGTTAAAGCCCTATAGTGCTGAGCTGTTAATTACTGAACTAAAAAAGGCTACTGACTTACCTATTCATTTGCATACGCATGACACTTCATCTATGCAGGCTGCCATGTATTTAAAGGCGATAGAAGCGGGAGTTGATATAGTAGATGTATCATTGGCATCCATGTCTGGACTTACTTCACAACCGAATTTTAATTCAATTGTGGCTTCATTGGAGCATCATGAAAGAGGGAGAAAGATGAATTTAGAATCACTGAATGCCCACTCTACTTACTATGAAGATGTGCGTGAGTATTATTACCCATTTGAATCAGGGTTGAAAGCGGGTACTGCTGAGGTCTACAATCATGAAATTCCTGGAGGGCAATATTCCAACTTACGTCCTCAAGCCATTGCATTAGGATTAGAGCATAAGTTTGAGACCATTAAAGAGAACTATGCTATCGTCAATGATCTCTTCGGGGACATTGTAAAAGTAACACCTTCCTCGAAGGTGGTAGGAGACATGGCTATGTTTATGACAGCTAATGACTTAAGTGTAAATGACATCTTACAAAAAGGAGAATCTTTATCATTTCCTGAGTCTGTGATTGGATTCTTTAAAGGAGATCTAGGGCAACCTTATGGAGGATTTCCTGAAGCAGTGAGTAGAATGATTCTCAAAAATCAAAAGCCAATGACAGGTAGGGCCAATGACAACATGGAGCCCATTGATTTTGATGCGGAGTTTGCTGCTTTTGAAAAGCAATTTCCATCTATGGACTTTGAAGACTTCTTGTCATACAAGCTCTATCCAAAAGTTTTCAAGGAGTATTACGATCACATTCAGAACTACGATCAGGTAAGTTACCTACCCACACCAGTGTTCTTTTATGGAATGAAGCAAGGGGAGGAGGTTTTGGTGGAAATAGCCAAAGGCAAGACCATCATTATTGAAATGGGATACATTACTGAAACGGATGATGAGGGAATGAGAACGGTATCTTTTAAATTGAATGGACAGACCAGGAAAATTAGAGTAAGAGATAAGAACGCTAACGTCATAAAAGTATCCAACAGAAAAGCAGAGTTAGATAATGAGATAGGATCTCCTCTTCAAGGAAAAGTGTCTGAAGTGAAAGTGAAAGAGGGTGACAAAGTGAAAAAAGATGATGTACTGTTTGTAATAGAGGCAATGAAGATGGAAACGACTATCTCTTCACCTTCCATGGGAGTGGTAAAGAAAGTACATCTTTTGTCAGGTTCTCTAGTGGAGCAGGATGATTTAATCATAGAGTTGCAGTAAGGTCCTTACCGCAATTCTATTTTGTCAATCATCAGTTTGAAGCTCTCATTTCTTTTGTTTCCAATGAGGAAAGTGATTTCCTCTATGTAATCTTCGGAAAAGTTGGGGATGTTGAGCCGTCTTCCTCTGAACGATGCATACATGTCCTTAAATGATATTTCTATTTCTTGCCACTCTCCAGAAGTAGAAAATGGTGCTATATAAGAGTAATAATCTCTGTAGTTAGGCTTAATTCTAAATTGGAAATCCTTCCCATCGCCCTTTAGCTTAATGGCAACCTTAGTATACCCTCTTCGTGAAGTCTTACCCCATCTATATCGTAAGGAGGAAAAACCACCATTGTTTTCCAATGAGACATTGCCTTCGAAAACGCCCATACCATCATCGTTTAGGCTAAAGTTTCCAGAGGATCGCCCACCCATTACTACATCATCCACGATATTCCATTTTTCAATATTGGATGATTTATTAAAATCAAAAACAACTAGAGAGTTCATATAGAAAAGTTGAAAAGTGATGAAAAGTAGATATTTCATGATCTGTTAATTACTAGTCATATTAGAAACATTGAATGCCTCTTTAACTTAGAAGACAATTAACTAACAACTGAAGGAGATGTTTTTGTAGAGTAGAGTAGTGGCTAAATCCTAGAATCTCAAATTCATTCTAATGCCAACATACTTATGAAAAGTTGACTCTGGTGTTTCCTTAGTTCTTCTGTATAGAATGAACGCCAAATCATATCTAGTCCAACCCCAAAGTAGTCCAGCTCTGGTTTGATACACCCATGGTTCTCGCACTTCGGTATAGATAGATTCTTTTCCAACGATATTGCCTTCAATAGTGCTATTGTGAGCTATGTATTCTACGCCTGGACTTATGAAAAAGTAAAATTCTTGCAGCTTTTTGCCATCATTTTTTCTACCAATCACTCCATTCAATTGCGAGGAACTTTGAATTGGATTGAATTTCCCAACTCTAAACATTAACTCCTGCCTAGCATGAGTGAAAGTCGTTCCAAGCGCGATATTAGATTCAGTTATGATTTCTGCATCTTTTGTGGCGTTAGTGACTAATGTTCTCACATACGTACCATAAAGGTTGACTATGGGAGCATCATTGATTTGGTACTGCCATGCTTGAGGAAGCTGCATTCCAAATGTTTCATGCCATCCATACTGTAGTCTATCAGCTCCTACGGCTGGTCCCATCCACCCAAGCTCTAGTTGTGCTTTGAAGTAGCTTTCATTTTTAAGGTAGTATTCATTAGAAATGGAAATACTAAACTGGCCAGCATATGGACGATCTAAATCTTCCAATTCTGTCCACCAAAGATGCCTCGGACTAAATATCCTATGGTTCATATGGTAGGTTCTTACTATTTTATCAACACCATTTTTCAATTTGGAGGAGTCTGTTAGATGTCTGTATCTAAGGTATACACCGTTGCTATAATACTGATCCCGTGTTAGGTTGAGAGTATACGCGTCATTATCAGCTTCTACCATTAGTTCTCTGTTCAGACTTTTTGATTGTGCATCAGAAAAGTGAGTAGCAAAAAATAAAATAAGAAAAACGAGTATCCTCATGGGTGCGAATTTAGTGATGTAGTTTTTACCGAATTCAGATTTTTGATGATTAGTCGTGCAGGGCTCATATTAAATGAAAAAAGCATCAAGGTAAATACCCTGATGCTCTTTATTCATTTTGTTAAATTTTAGCCTAAATAGTTCTATCTAGGTCGTAAGCTTCTAAATAGTCTGCTACTTTTCTTACAAACATACCTCCCAGAGCTCCATCTACTACTCTGTGATCATAACTATGAGATAGGAACATTTTGCTTCTAATGCCAATCATGTCTCCCTCTGGAGTTTCTATCACAGAAGGCTTTTTCTGAATGGCCCCAAGTGCCATGATAGCAACTTGTGGTTGCATAATGATAGGTGTTCCCATCACGTTTCCAAATGATCCTACATTAGATACCGTATAAGTACCACCTTGTAATTCATCAGGCTTTAGCTTGTTCTCTCTCGCTCTTCTCGCTAGATCATTTACTTTCTTGGTTAAACCAATCAAGTTATACTGATCTGCATTATGTATCACTGGCACAATCAAATTACCAGTAGGCAATGCAGTGGCCATTCCAATATTGATAGCCGCTTTTTTAACGATGTTGTTTCCATCAACCTGAACATTGATCAGTGGGAAGTCTTTGATTGCTCTTACTATAGCTTCAATTAGAATAGGAGTGAAAGTTAGATTCTCGCCTTCTCTCTTTTTGAACTCTCCTTTTACACTATTTCTCCAAGCAGCCATTTTAGTGACGTCTGCTTCTACAAAAGAAGTTACGTGGGGAGAGATATGCTTAGATGCTACCATTCTTTCGGCAATCATCTTACGCATTCTGTCCATTTCAATAACCTCATCTTGACCGCCTATTGATACAGGCATAGGTTGATGATTAGTAGGAACAGGGGCCGCTTTGCTTGCAGGAGCTACTGAGACCGATCCTCCAGATTTCTTAGTTTTCACATAACCCAAAATGTCATTTTTGGTCACTCTTCCTTCAGCGCCAGAACCGTTGATGGCTTCTAATTCTGCTGTTGAAACGTTTTCCTCTTTGGCAATACTTCTAACCAATGGAGAGTAAAATTTCCCAGACTCAGATGTTCTAGGAATACCATTTCCATTGGCAGAAGCTGTGGAGATAGCTGTTTCTAATATTTCTTCCGCTTTTCCTACAGGATCTTGAGCTGGGGTGGCTGCTGGGGCTGGCGCATCTGCGGATATTTCACCATCTATTTCTATAATGGCTACTGGTTTACCTACTTCTATCACATCGCCCTCTTGAGCAAGGATTTCTTTAAGTACACCTGCATGAGTCGCTGGTATTTCTGTGTCTACCTTATCTGTTGCTACTTCTAGCAAAGATTCGTCTTCTTCGATGGTCTCACCAACATTCTTTAACCATGCAAGCACAGTCCCTTCCATCACACTTTCGCCCATCTTAGGCATGACCATTTCTACAGTTGCCATATTTTATTTTGTTTTAGGGTTGTTTATTTCGTTTCAAAGATAATAATTCTGTCAATTTTTATCTAAGTTTATTCTAATCATGTTTAGTGCAGCTGCAGTGCTATAGCTAATATTTAAACTTCGACTCTTAGTGAATTGAAATTTCTTAGCTACCACTTTGTGTTTATCTGCATAACCTATCCATACAGTTCCAACAGGTTTTTCTTCTGATCCTCCACCTGGTCCTGCTATGCCGCTTATAGATATTCCTACATCTGCATTGAACGTTTCTTTTACATTCTTTGCCAAAGCTAAAACAACTGACTCACTGACAGCACCATCTTTTTGAAGGATTTCATTACTCACCTTAAGTTGCTCATTTTTTAATTCATTAGAGTAAGGCACAAAACCACCATTGAACCATTGAGAACTCCCAGCTACTGATGTTATTTTATGAGATAAAAAACCTCCTGTACAACTTTCAGCAACAGCTAGTTTGTAGTCCCTTTCTTTCAGCAGTCTTCCGATAGCTTCTTCTATTTCTTCATCGTCAAACCCGTAAACATATTTTTCTATTAGAGGCAGTACTTTGCCTATCTGTTCTTGAAGATTAATTTTTATTTGTCTTAAGTCACTACCTTTTGAGGTAAGACGAAGCTTTACCGTCCCCATAGTTGGCAAATAGGCAAGCTTAATATCTTCTGGTAAAGAGTTTTCCCATTCACTGATTATTTCAGCAAGCTTTGATTCTGGTATACCAATGGTGCGAATCATTCTATGATGAATTATGTCCTTCACTTTTCTTTCTATCAGCATTGGAAGTATAGATTCCGTCATCATACTTTTCATTTCGAAAGGCACGCCAGGCATAGAAATAAGGATTTTATCTCCATATTCAAACCACATCCCAGGGGCAGTTCCAAGCTGATTAGGAATAGGGGTACAGTTTTCAGGTAGATCTGCTTGGGCAATGTTTAAATCAGACATTTCTCTACCAGCTCTAGAAAAAAGCTTTTCTATATGCTTCAGTATTTCTGGATGTGATACAAGTTGGGTCTGAAAATACTCTACTAGAGTTGGTTTTGTTAGATCGTCATTAGTGGGGCCAAGTCCTCCGGTAATTAGTATAATGTCGGCTCTTTGTTCTGCTTCTTTTAAACTGGTCAAGATGATTTCTTTTTCATCTCCAATACTTGTTTTTCGAATCACTCCAATTCCAGCACTATCCAGTTCACCACTCATCCAATGTGAATTGGTGTCTAATGTTTGTCCGTATAAAATTTCATCCCCTATGGTAATGATCTCTGCTTTAGCTAGCATATGGTGTACGTTGATATTCTTTTAAAATTATATCTGCTTTTAACCTTTCAAAAATAGCATGAAAGGCATGAAGACATTTATTAAAATCACTTTACTAAGGTTTTTGTTTACAAGTTGCAGCACAGTAAATAACAAAGACTATAAATGATTATTCGCGAGATGAGGAATGGCTTATATCTATGAATGTATAATTAGTATTGAATGAGGTATTTGTGACAGGCATTTCCAAAGGTTCAAGTAAAGTGAGTAGCGTTGATGGCTATTAAAAAAAGGTCATTAAAATACCATTACGAACAGAAATAGAATTCTCTTACTAGTGGATACTAGGCTCAGATATGTAAATTTATGTGACTGAAAAAGACATGGATGGTTTGTCTTTTTTGATAGCAAAAGAAGAAATGAATATTAGAGAAAATCAAGCAGCGAGAGAAACTGAATTATTAAAGAAAGTATTCAAAGAGCAGGATTAGTTATTTTTGTAATCTTAATCACATAATAATGCTTACACCACTACAAACAAATAAGCTTGAACGCTTTTTCTACATCCTTGATTATGATAGAAATGGATTTATTGAAAAAGATGATTTTGTAGCTATTGCTGAGAATTTATGTATTCTCTGGGGCTTGAAGGAAGGTAGTGATGGATATGAGAAAGTACTGAATAGATTCAGTACTGATTGGGATAAATTCAATTTTCATGTAAATAATAATACAGGAAAGGCCAGCTGGGCAGAATGGAAGCAATTTGCTGAAGAGGTGATGGTTGGTGGTAGCAAAGACCAATTCGATAAATATGTGGAAGACTTAGCTGGCGAAATATTTGATAACTTTGATACAGATGGTGACGGTTATATATCTCTTGAAGAGTTCATCGATCTATTTGTTGGTTACAGGATAGAGGTACGTTTCGCAGCTAAATCTTTTAGAAATTTAGATAGAAACAAAGACGACAAAATTAGTCGAGGCGAACTCATAGAGGCCGTTAAAGAATTCTTCCGAAGCAATGATCCAGATGCACCTGGCAACTGGTTATTCGGTGGTGGACTCCTTGCTGGATGATTTAAATTTTTCTTTAAGATTCATATTCACATTCACTTTCCCTTTCATCATAAGGTTTCTCAATAGATGCTCTAGTGGGAATATGAGTAGCGCAACAAATACATCTAGAGCGAAATCAATAACAGGACTACTTGGAAAATCAAATAAGGATGCAATTGCACTCTGAAGAAATTCTATGATTAGAACCAATGTAAGTACAGTTAAGGCACCACTGATTATTCTATTTTGAGATTTATTTTGGTTCATTCTAGATGAAAAGAGAACAAGCCCACCGAAAAACATGATTTGTAAGGCATAAAACCATGGCGTTTGCCAATATGGTGGATGAACTGTGAATTCAAGCATTTCATTCTCATCCAATCTCCCAAACGTGTCACGAGACCTGACAAGTAGTGAGTATTTGCCTTCAGGTAAAAAACTAAAATCAATGGATTTGCTTCTAGTCCATTGTGACCATTCTGTATTTAATCCTTCAAGTTTATACTGAAATTCAGGATTTAACAGACCCAAGAAATCAGGCTTAGATAGCTCTATATTAAGGAAATTTTCATCATAACTCAAAGAAAATTTCTTATCGGTGTGGTCTATTATTCCATTTTGGTTAGAAACGACTTTTAGAAAGACATCAAAATTTCCAATTTGATTGCTCCTCTTAGGATCATACTTTAAAATTTCATTTTCCTTGGTGAGCAACCAATACTTATTGGAGTTTTTGTCCAAAGAGATATTTCTAAGATCAGGGAATAGTCCTAAGTATTCATAAGGGATGATCTCTCCAGAGGAGGTTAATTTATTCCATATTTTACCAGTAAAGACCCATATCACATTTTCCTGAGGGTCATATATATGATGCAGTGGTTTGCCTATCCTGTTCTCCATAGCGAAGTTTTCTATGACAGAATCTGAAGCATTGTCGTAGAAAAAGTACCCTTGAGAGTTTATGAAATAGAGCGTGTCAGCTTTTGTTAAGATATTGACATTGTCTAGGTATTTATTATTTAAAGAGTATGTTTTTAGAATGGAGAAAGAGGAATCAGTTGATTGAGTTTTATAAATCTTATTGGAGCCAGCCATCCACACATTTCCATTTTTATCTTCACTCATGTTTACTATGATGTCATCAAAATGATAATCCACTTGCTCTATCCAAACGTTTTCCTGTAGCTGATAAATTTTAAGGTCAAGATCTGCTGTGCTTACCAATAATTGGTCTTTAGAATTTTTGAGAGCAGCGCGCACATTAGCGGATATGATGTTTTCTGATCCTTTCTTAGTGATTTCGTAAACGCCCGATATGCTAGTTGCAAGTAATTTATCCTGATAAGGAATGAGTGTATTGAACTTCCCATCTGTACCTTCTATTCTATCAAAATGATACTTCACCTTAACAGGTATTTTCCTTACTCTTCTTACATATTTAGTATTCTTGTCCAGTTTGCCTTTTACTTTATCTACTTTATCAGAGCCATCGAAAATATCACTCACTCCTTTTGCGATGGATTTAAATAGACCCTTTTTTTCTTTCTGTTCAGTATCATCAGCTCTATTTTTCTTGTTGAAGAGCCGTTTTAGAAATGGCTTATTTGCATCTTCTGTTTCCTTAATTTCTTCCTTCTTTTTGATTGAAGTTTTCTTTTTCTTAGGACTAGTACTCACTACCTCATAATAGACTTTGTTTTTGAAGAGTGTATCTTGATTGAAGTAGAATAGCCCAAGACTCGTCGAAATCCATAATTCATTTTTCTCTTGTGATATGCCTGTAAGATTGCCCTCTAAACCTGGGAAGTTAGAAAAGCTGTACGCAGGAAATAATGGGGATATTCTGCTTATCCCAAACTGATGTGCTGCCCAAACACCTTGATCTTTGTCTGCATGAAGTGTGTATATTTCATTGTCAGGAAGACCAGAATGGTAATCTAAGACCTCCATGTAGTCCGCTTTATTCTTGTCAAAAATCAAAACACCACTTTCGAAAGTAGAGCAAGTAAAGAGTGTATCATTGATCCATTGAATTTCTTGTATGGCAAAACCGCCATCTTTTATCAGATTATTCTGAGGGAGCCTTTTGTATTCGTAATTTTCATATTCATAAATAGTCCCTTCAAAGTCAATGATAAGGTCATTCATTCCCTTTTTAGTACTGCTGTAGGCTACAGATTTTTCGGTTACTACCTTTTGAAGTGAGTCTGCTATTAGGTAAGTATCACCACTAGGTGTATTAACAAACATTTCAAAATCTTTTTCATAGATGTTTGAAAAACTTCCTGTTTTTGTAGTTAGCTCCTCTGTCAGTATGTCGTAAATGAGAAGGTGTTTATTTCCTAAAAAGTAAACTTTATTATTCATGAAGTGTGTTTCTAGGAATAAATCGGATATCGTATCACTTTCTATTAGCGACTTATACCTAACACTACGCTCGTCAAAATCAATCATTCCGACGCTACCAATACAACCAACATAAACGACATGACTAGAATCGACGGCTAGCGAAAGGGCTGCTGATGGTGTCTTAAAATAATCCCAAGCGCTTCCATCATACTTGAGTACTCCAGATCTATTGGCAATGCAGAGAAGGCCTTGATGATCACTTATTATCTCGAAATTGGTATTGTCAATGTTTGATGCATCAGGAAAATGCTCTGTTATTAGAAAGTCGCCGCGTTGACTGATAGAAAGAAGAGAAGATAGTAGGAGTGAGAAGGCTAGGATATGACGCATTCCACGAAATTAAGCTAATCGCAGAATAAATTGGATGATTTCGATTTTACTAATTCATTAAGAAAATGGATTCCAAAACCTCGCCATTGATAGAAGCCTTTAGAATGTACAAGCCGGTCTCTAGAAAGTCGATATTAAGCTGATTTTTTGGAGTTTCTAAAGTGTGCATAAGCTGTCCTGATAGGCTATGTATACTGACAGACTCTACAGTATTTTGTGAAATTATATTTAGATATCCATTAGAAGGGTTTGGATAAATTTGAATTTCATTTTTTGGATGTTCGCCAAGTACTACTACTTCTTCTTGAAGGTCAAGCGAAATGGTATCATTAGCTGTACACCCTTCTATGCTCGTAGCTTTTAGGACGATTTCGTAAAGTTCACTATCTAGAAAAATAGATGGACTAGAAGAAACCTCTATCAATTCACCATTGAGATACCATTCATGCTCAATGATATTATTTTCAGTATCAGCAAATAGTGAAACTTTCTTTTTTGAGGCAACTTGTTCTACGGTGTGATTGATAGAAATAGGAAATGGAATAGATGTTATATTAACTTCTATTGGTCTGCTAGGAAGACCATCATCTAATCCAACCACAAAAATTTTTTCTTGATTTGAAACGCTTAGTTGAGTTCCTTTCTTAATGAGATCTGTAAGAAGCTCGTCATTGTAGAATGCAAAGAAAGTTCCGTTTTGAGGCTGAAGAATGATGGACTCATTCTCACACTTAGAAACATCGTTTTGTATAGGAGTAGGAGAGGAATTGATTTGAATATTTTTAGAATTAGTGATCGTACAACCATCAATGGTTTCTACTTGAAGCTTTACGGAGTAATCCCCTTCATTCGCTTCAATAAAAATAGAGGATTCGTTACCAAATTCAACATCATCCACAAACCATGTTAGAGTAGATTCAGCATCAGCTAAGGCATTCAATTGCAGCTGAAACGTAGTAGAAAGCGTATCTTGAAGTGTTTTAAAATCAACGTCTGTTGCATATACAGATACTTTTACTGCAAATTTTTCACTTTCAAATCCGTCATAAATTCCACTTACATAGACAATGCTATCTTTTGTGAAAGGTCCTACATCAACACCTTGTCCAGAAACTAATTTTTGAGAATTATCAGTAGGATAGACATTCAATTTGTCTGCATTGGTATCTGTAAGTAAAATTGATTCATTGGGACAAATGAGAAAGTCTTCAAAAGAAGGAGGGGGAGGTCTGTTGGCCACTATTAAGTTTTTGACTCTTGTGTTCTGACAACCGATATTATTAGTCACAGTAAGAGAGATGGCGTAGATGCCCTCTTGGCTAAAAGAGATGGAAGGGTTTTGAATGGAAGCAATAGTGCCTTGACCGAAATCCCAAGACCATGAAACAGCATCTATGCTCGTGTCAGTAAATGAAACAACATTGGTGCTGTTGTCAAGGTATAGTGTATCAGAGTCCATTTCAAAATCAGCTATATCTGTAAATAGCTTCAGCCTTACTTGATAAAAGTCTGAGGGATAATCTCCATCAATGTTTCTGGCATAGAACACGGTATCTCTAGTGATATTAGTGGGTTCAAATACATCTCCTGAAAACAGAAAGTTTTGGCCGTTAGGATCAGAAAAAAAATCAAAAGTTGTACCACTTATTGGGTCAATTGAAACTTGATTGATATCACAGATTCTGAATGTTTCCAAGACCAAAGGGTTTTCATTAAATGAAGTCAATTTCTCTTGCGCTTTTGCAAGAGTACTTTCCAAGTCACTTATTGATGAGCCAACCGCTAACACTACATTGACATATTCACTTTGATAGGGAGCAATCTGATCGAAGGACATTCCTGTGAGAGACGCTACATCATTGCCATCATCTATTTTCCCAGCAGAGTCTATCTGGTTGGTAGAGAGGAAATTGTAAATCATTGAGTCAGAAAATTCATCAATGATATCAGCCTCGTTATTATTAAAGGTGCCAATATCAAGGTTACTATATAGAGTAGTTCCACTCCCAATGACTTGTGTGCCTGAAAATTGATTTTCTGATTGATTTGTGGTGAAATTGTATTGTTTATTGCTGTTAAAAATAGACCTATTTTTCTTCTGATCATCCAAATTCCAATCAGTGTATACACCACTAATTAAATTTGAAACTGTCTGCGAAGAATTGTTGATGATACGATATCTCAATAGGATAAAATTTTCATCATTCCACGCTAGGTTGGATTGTTCAACAACGATATTCCTTGCTGTATCCTCGAACTCAGAATAGCCAAACAGATCAGCTGTCGGATGTTTAGACAACTTGTAATTTTTCTTCACAATGAAATCATCCTGACTCAATTCTGTACTGTAGTTCTTTATGATGTTATCACTCAATGAATCTGCGGAATTGCCAACGAAAAAGCCAGCATGCTTCATTATTTGACCAAACTCAGATTGAAAGCCTGTTCCTTCGCTAAAGGAGTCATTGGTATAGGAAAGGTTACCATTTGCTGCTATTGTCATAGAAGTATTTTCATTACCAAAATGAACGTAATTAGGAGCAGTTTTAAATTCAATAAACTGAAAATCATTGTAGGACCCGTCCATCATGTCAACTCTGAGTTCAACTTCAGAATTAGGATCTAAGTCAATAGGTAGTATTACCTTAAAATTAATCTCTTGACCTTCCATAGACTGAATGAGACCAAGTTCTATACTAGGTGTTGGAATTTGTAAGCCCTGTTTGGAAGAAAGGGTGAAAAGCGGATTATTTACATTATTTAGGTAATTGATAACCGCTCCTTTTATCTGGATAGTGTCTCCAAAGAAAAGTTGGTTGCCAATAGAGGTATTAAGCTCTAAGTCTTCTAATCGCATAGATTTAAGGCCTGTTTCAGCGACTGCTCTAAAAGCATTCAATCGACCTTTGCCAAGCTTTCCATCAAATGCCTCATTATTCCCAACGTCATAGATTTCATCTGCTGTGACTCTTAATCTTTCCATGATTTGTCTTGCATTCAATGCTGGAAATTGATCTTTCAAAAGTGCAGCTACACCTGCCACCATAGGAGCAGCAAATGAGGTTCCAAGATTATTTCCATACGTGTTATTACCTAGCGTAGAAAAAATAGAGCTACCAGGAGCCATTATATCTACTGAGTAGTTAAAGGTAGACTCAGACCACTTGTTATCATCTATGTCTGTGGCTCCAACAGAAATCACATTGTCATAGCTAGCAGGATAAAATTTTGCTTCAGGATTTTCTTGAATTCCGTCATTTCCTGCGGCAGCTACTATAACCACATCTTTTTCAAGAACCGCATAGTTGATAATGTCTTGCTCAGAATGGAGTGGTGATTTAGCTGATCCCCATGATAGGTTGAGAACTTCCAACCCATTGTCAGCTCCGTATAAAATTGCTTCAAATAATCCACCTGAGAAATTGGTGGAAGACTTAAAACCTTTAAGAGCAGCAATTTTTGTATTGAAACCAATGCCCGAGATACCAATTCCATTGTCAGTAGAAGCGCTTGCAACTCCCGCAACTCCCGCACCATGCGTGCTTTTATCTGAATTAGGATCATTATCGTCATCAGCAAAGTCATACCCTCTAAAATCATCTATATAACCATTTTCATCATTATCAATGCCATCTATAGGATCGTCATGATTAATCCAGATGTTATCAATTAAATCTTCATGGTCTAATGAAATGCCTGTATCAATAATGCCAATAGTGATATCGTCATCTCCTCTTGTAATGTCCCAAGCTTCAAACGCTTTTATTTTAGATAGGTATGTTTGACTGCCAATGTTGGGATCCGATGGAGAATAGAGTGGTTTGTCTTGAATGATGGGTTCTGCGTAGATGACATTTTTTTGAAGTAAAAGCTCATTGCAAAAATCAATGGGGTCTTGTCCATCTTTTAGTTTTATTCTACATACTCCATCCAAAATAGATTGCTTCAATGGGTTGGAAGGATGTAGCAACTTAACTTCATTATCTTGATCTAACCTCAGAGAGCTTCCTGGTTCTACCTTAACAATGATCCATGATTCACTTAATTGCTGATCAGCAAATTGAGCTTTCTGCAGCATTGGTTTTTGAGACCAAAGTGTGAAAATGGAGAAAGATAATATGATGAGGAGACCACTTCTCATTAAGTTACCTTCAATTTTCTTATTGCTTTAGCAGCTGCTTTTGGAAAAAATCTTTTCAAATAGATTCCAAGCTTTTCTTTAGCTCCTCCAATATATGCTTCGTTTTTGTTTGCCTCTATTGCTTTGATGATTAATTGCGCACACTTTTCAGCACTCATTCCTTTATCCTGAGCATTGTCCATAGTTGCCTGTTTTGAGCCGTTACCAACAAGAGCGTTGAGAGAAATGTCAGTTTTGATAAAACCAGGAAGAATCATGGTTACATTAATGCCGTCATCGTGATGCTCAGCTCTTAATACATCGTAAAAGCCATGAAGAGCGTGTTTTGAGGCACCATATCCTGATCTATATGGAGTATTAATAATTCCAGTGGCTGATGTGATGACTACATGATGACCCGACTTTCTGCTGATCAT
>JBGCFL010000144.1:0-17271 GCA_045106975.1 Ekhidna sp.
ACATTAGAAGTACAATTCAAAAGTGTCATTAATAATTAATCATCCTTGAATCAAAAGATGATGAAAATTAGAAACATCCTGCTAGGATGGGTCTCGCTCCTTATATCCACCATTGGCATAGGACAGACCTTAAACCAAGCAGAGTATTTCATCAATGAAGATCCCGGTGTGGGTAATGGAAATCAACTGACCATTACTGGTGCTGCTTCATTGGATGAGTCCTTCACGTTTAGTACGGAAGGATTGGCTGTAGGTAATCACATGCTGTATGTGCGTACGAAAGAGGCTGGTGACAGTTGGAGCTTTGCAAGATCCATTCCTTTCTTTGTACAAGATACAGTCAAAGATGTGGCGTTCTCAGAAGAGCGATTTATTGTAGCAGCAGAGTATTTCATAGATACAGAGTCTAGTGCAGGCAATGGCACCAGTATTCCTGTGACCACCGCTGGCATCATAGATGATACTTTTACATTAGACACGGAAGGTCTAGTACCCGGCGAACACAAGGTCTTTGTAAGAACAAAGGATGACTCAGGCATTTGGTCCCTCACAAAAGAATTGAGTTTCTATGTACAAGACACAGTCCTGTTTGTACCAAAGGTGCAGTCAAATTTCATTGTAGCAGCAGAGTATTTCATAGATACAGCGGTAGCTGTAGGAAAAGGAATAGCTATACCTGTCAACATTGCAAATGAACTAGATAGAAAATTCACTGTTCAAACAGCGGGTCTATCTACTGGTACTCATACCGTGTTTGTAAGAACAAGATCGAACGACGGTCTATGGTCTTTACAAAAGCAATTAGAATTTGTGGTAACGCCCTCAGAAGGACGCTTTCCCCTACCTCTATTCACCTCTGACACAGTGGATGTAGATGAAGTAATGACTATCACCAATATTTCTGATTCGGTAGATAGCAATACCTTGTATAAATGGGATGTTTTTGATGATGGAGTAGTCGATTTCACTACTGCAGATATCAGCTACACATTTGATACAACAGGACTTATTCCTGTTAGGTTGACGGCTTTCAATGATTCAGATAGTGCTAGTTATCTAGGTCAGGTGCTAGTGGGAAGCTTTACGAATAGAAGTGTTTCCGTTACTGGATCTACTGAACTATGTGAAGGAGATGAAACGTCCCTAACACTACCTGATGGCTATTCTGTTTTTGCTTGGAATACGGGTGATAGTACTCAAGTACTTACAGTGGCAACTGCTGGAACTTACTTTGCTTGGCTAACTGATGCAAATGGTTTTACCATTAAATCAAATAGCGTAAAAGTGAGCGTTTCCTTATCAATTAACGCAGAAGTGCAAGTACAACCTACTTCTACCGGACAGTCAAATGGTTTTGCGCAAGTCATTTCATCAGATAGGAATTTGACCTATGCTTGGAGTAATGGAACCGAGACATCTTTTCTAGGAGGTTTATCAGAGGGTAGTTACGATGTGACAGTGTCTAATGGTCAATGCTCAGAAACATTCTCATTTACTGTAACAGAGGTCACTCCTACCGCAGATGATATCGTAAAAGCAGAATATTTCTTTGATACGGATCCTGGTATAAATATGGGAACAGCTTTAAATATTAGCAATGGTCAAGGTATTTCCTATGCAGGTGCATTACCTACAGATGGACTTGATGTTGGAAATCATAAACTATATGTGCGTACAAAGAAAAGTGATGGTCTATGGTCATTAGCTGCACAGATGGACTTCTATATTCAAGCGACAGAAGCTGTTAACCCTGTGGAAGACGATCAACTAATCATAGCTGCTGAATATTACTTTAATGATGAACCAGGTGTAGGAAATGGAGTGGCGATAGATGTGCCTAATCCAACGGCAAGTATTTCAGAGTCACTCTCTATTGAAACTTCCGCTCTTCCAACTGGGCCACATACCCTGTATATTAGAACTAAGTCGGATGCTGGACTATGGTCATTATCCAAACCAATGCAATTTCAAAATTGTGATGCTGCCGTAGACGTACCAGTGATAAGTGATACGACTGTTTGTGTTGGTACTAATTTGGTTTTAGAAGCAGAAGGTCTGTCAAATCATACTTTTTTATGGTTTGATGCTGATTCAGTGCTTATTTCAAACCAAACAGCGAGTACGTATAACTTGGGAACTGTTACCGAGGATCAAACATTTTATGTAGCACAAAAAAGTCCCGATGGTTGTCAAAGTGAGCTGGCAAGAGTAGATATCACTATACTAGATGTAGAAGTGTATGCCGGTTTGGATTTCACACTGAGTGAAGCAGGAGAAGACTATCAGGTCGATTCCTTTTATCCTACTGGTGGAACTTGGACTGGAACGGGAATTTCTGAATCAGGCTTAATCTCAAGAGCTAGTTTAAACCCTGGCAATTACACATATACATATACGGTAGACTCTTTAGGATGCGATTTCAGTGATACTAGAATAGTAACAGTGATAGACTTATCGGAGACCTATGATATAACTATTGCAGAAAATCAAGAACAAGGTACTGTGTTGCAGCAAATTGCTTTAGATGATCTTCAGTCATTTGAAATTGTAAATGGAGAGCAAACAGCTATCCTGATTGATGAAAATGGACTCATTACTATTGCAGATTCTGCTTATTTTGATTTCGAAATAAACCCGACTACTTCTTGGGATATTGTAGCTTTTCAAAATCAGGAAAATTTTTACAGTATAACCTTAATTGTTGACTTGACAGACGCTGCAGACGCACCTATTATTGTAGATCAGTCATTCATTATCAATGAAAACAGTACGCAAGGCGCAATCATTGGGACTATAGACGCTTCAGATCAAGACTCTCCAAGCTTGACTTATACTCTTGAATCAGAAGATACCGAAGGGGCATTTTCGCTTGAAAACACAACAGGGGTCTTGTCGATATTAGATTCTGCCTTGTTTGACTTTGAAACTTCCAATTCATTCGAATTAGTGGTATCAGTATCAGATACTGAGTTTTCAAATTCTGCCACAATAACTGTTACTGTAAATGATGTGAATGAATCTCCATTGACGAATGATCAGACGATCTCAATTGATGAGAATACTGCTAATGGGACAACTGTGGCAACCATAACGGGTTCCGATCCTGATGATGATGAATTGACATTTAGCATTTCTGACGGTAACACGAATGATGCATTTGCTCTTGATGGTGTAACAGGAGTTATTTCAGTGAGTGATGCATCTGAATTGGATTTTGAAACAACACCTACTTTCATATTAACAGTAGAAGTTTCTGATGGCGAGCTGAATGCATCCGGATCCATTACTATTAACCTAAATGATCTAGATGAAAATCAAGCTCCTCAAATTGCGAATCAAACATTTGCTATAGATGAAAATAGTGTTAATGGAACAACTGTTGGGACTGTAGCAGCCTCTGATCCGGAAAGTGATGAACTGACATATAGTATCACTGCTGGGAATACGAATAGTGCTTTTGCTATCGATGTTTCAACAGGTAGTATTACTGTAAATAATTCAGGTGAATTGGATTTTGAAACAACACCTACTTTCTCATTGACTGTAGATGTATCTGACGGTAATTTGAATGCTAATGCAACAATGACTATTAATCTCAATGATGTCGATGAAACAGTGAATCAAGCTCCTCAAATTGTAGATCAAACATTTACCATAGATGAGAATAGTGAAAATGGATCAGTAGTAGGAACTATAGTTGCAAGTGACCCAGATAACGATGAGCTGACATATAGTATAACTGCTGGGAATATGAATAGTGCTTTTGCTATCGATGTTTCAACAGGTAGTATTACTGTAAGTAATTCAGGTGAATTGGATTTTGAGACAACACCTACTTTCTCATTGACTGTAGAAGCATCTGACGGTGAATTGAATGCTAACGCAACCATGACTATCAATCTCAATGATGTTGATGAAACAGTGAATCAAGCTCCTCAAATTGCGGATCAAACATTTACCATAGATGAGAATAGTGAAAATGGATCAGTAGTAGGAACTATAGTTGCAAGTGACCCAGATAACGATGAGCTGACATATGCCATTGTTGGGGGAAACACGAATAACGCCTTTCAAATCAATTCAACAAATGGAGAATTGATTGTTGGTAATTCAGAGGCACTGGACTTTGAGGTCAATTCTTCTTTTAATTTAAATATTTTGGTTGCGGATGCAGAACTCAATACTTCTGCTACTATTACCATTATTCTCAATGATTTAGATGAAAGCGCACTGTCAGTAATGGATGAAATAGCTGAAAAATTAGTTTTTTATCCAAATCCTGTTTTACACTTTCTGAAAGTAAAGTATCCTAATGAACTACTGGGAGGTAAATGGAGTCTTTTAGATCTTACTGGACGTCAGCTGTCTCATGGTCAGATACTAAATCAAGCAGATGAAATTGATGTTTCACAGCTTAGTACTGGAAACTATATCCTGATTTTAAATAAAGATGAAATTTCTTTTTCTTTAAGGATTAAAAAAGAATAATCATACTTTGAGTAATCATCTAATTCTTGATGATAACAGACAGCAGGCTCACCTTTCAAAAAGGTGAGCCTTTTTTATATACCATTCCAAAATGGAATAAAAAAACTAGATTTAGTTGTCTGCTCTTTACAACCTTTCTAGAATCTCCCCATCTTATCATCGAGACACCAACAAACCAAGTGACCGAAACGCAAATAACATGGATCAATCAACTGAAGAAAGGCAATGAATTGGCGGCCTATAACGTATATAATAGCTACTCTAAAGCTATGTACAATACACTGATTCGAATGGCAGGCGATTCAGAAATTGCCAAAGATTTACTTCAGGAGGCTTTTATCAAAGCATTTAAAAAGGTGAAAGAACTGGACGAACCAAAAGCTTTTGGAGGATGGCTCAAGAGAATTGTAATCAATACAGGTCTAGAACATCTGAGGAAAAAGCAATATGTGTTTGAGGAAATTGATAGCCAAAAGGAAATAGAAGAAGAAATTGATGATGATTTCCAGATTGAAAGCGACAAGATTCATCAGGCCATAAAACAACTACCAGATGGGTGCAGAACGGTACTTTGTCTATTCTTATTGGAGGGTTACAAGCATTCAGAAATCGCCAGTGAGCTTGGGATTTCTGAGTCAACTTCAAAGACCCAGTATCGTCACGCCAAAATCTTATTAAAGGAAAAACTTTCTTACCACTATGAAAATAGATGAAATAATTAATAATAAACGAGATCAACTGGATGTGGAAGACACACCAAAAGATCTATGGGAAAACATCAGAAATGATTGGAAGACTGAACCTAAAAAGAGGTCGTTAGATGCATGGAAGATTGCCGCAACCTTTCTTTTGATCACTTCTTTTGGTCTACTATTTTATTCTCAATCATTGCGACAAGAAATAGAGCAGCTAGCATCACTTGGAGATATTTCTGCTGAGTATCTGTCAGTTGAAGTTCAATACAAATCTGAAATTGAGACTTTAGAGTCATCCATACCTTTGGCTCAAATAAATGAAAAGAACGACTTTTCATGGCTTCTAGATGAGCTTGAGACACTTGAAAAAGTCAACAAAAAATACAGATCTGATATAGGAACAATAGGAAATGAAGAGCAACTAGTAAAGGTTCTTCTTGACTATTATGAGAAAAAAATAAAGCTTCTTAAGAAGCTTCAGCTTGAAATGAATCGAAATGAAAAAGCTATTAAAGCTTCAGAACGAAAAGTGCAAAACACATAAAATCAAAAGGACTAAAAACACACAATTATGAAACGAATAATAATAGGACTCATTGCTGCATACAGTTCGATAATCCTGATTGCATCTGAAGGAAATGATGCTGAAACAAGATCCACCACAGTAAATATTGATATAAACTATTCTGATTTAATCAATATTCAAGCGAAATATACAGAGCTCACTATTGAGACATGGGATAAAAATGAAGTAGAAGTACAAGCTAGCATAAAATATGATGGAAAAATGTCAGATGAAATTCAAGAATTCTTAGAACAATTTGAAAATCTTGTAAGAAAAAATATTAAGTATCGTGATGGTGAACTCACAATAGATTCAGGTGTCGATTTCCCTAGTAAAGGGGTTAAGAAAAGTTTTTTTGGACTTGTCGTCGAAATAAACATTGGAGATTATGAGCAAGCAAATCTTGAGTATAAAATAAAAGCACCAGCCAGTAATCGATTCATTATCAACACTTCTTATAAAGACGCTCAATTAATTGGTGATTTTGCGAAAATGGAGATCACACAATATTCAGGTGAGTTAACCGCTGAATTTATAGAGAAGGCAAAATTGAATTTAAAATATGGATCAGCCACTTTTAAAGGAATAGGAAATGCTGATATTGAAATGTACGAGCAGGAGTTTGAAAGTGGTGAAATTCAAACTCTAAAACTAGATGCCAAATATTCTGATCTTGAAATAACCGAGATTGGAACACTTGAAGCAAAATCGTATGAAACAGATTATTCCATAGGAATCATTGGGAATCTTTCAGGCAACTTTAAGTATGGTGAAATGGAAATCACTCAAGAAATAGGGACTGCTAAGTTGACCCTTTATGAGCAAGACATTGAATCTGAAAAAATTGACAAACTCATTCTGGAAAGCAGCAAGTATAGCAAAGTTCAAGTCGCTAGATTGGATGATGCTGAGCTAATAGAATCTTATGAAGATGAATTGACCATTGGTGCATTGGGCAGTTTGAAAAGTAAAAATTCCAAATATGGAAAATATGACATTGATCAATTGCAAGGAATATTTATTCTCTATGGTTATGAAGATAAGATTCAAATAGATGATGTGTCTAGCAAGGCCAAAGAGATCACAATCGATGGAAAATACCTAGATATATACTTAGGAGTTAAAGAAACCTCTTTTCAACTTAACAGCAAGATTAAATATGGAGAAC
This sequence comes from Ekhidna sp., assembly GCA_045106975.1. Taxonomy (GTDB): domain Bacteria; phylum Bacteroidota; class Bacteroidia; order Cytophagales; family Cyclobacteriaceae; genus Ekhidna. Next base: position 6,917 of record JBGCFL010000144.1, read on the forward strand.
TAAACTACAATGAAGAAACTATTGATATAAGAAAATACATAAAAGAAAGTGATGAGCTAGAGGTTGAACTTTACTCTAAGAAACAGAATAATAGCCCTCTCTTAATAAAGATTTATGGGTATGAAGTAGATATGATTTTAGATTAATTTTCTTGTGTTGGAGGTCATATTTCATACATTTAGGCAATTCTTGACATAAAAACAATTAGCTAAAATTGAAATAACTTAAAAGGATATTGAAGAAATTCAACATCCATTTTTTGTTTCTTTGTAACATGGAAAAAACACACATCGCCATTAAACCAGGAATTGGTCTTGGAGACATTAAACTTGGAATGTCAAGAGAAGAAATAGAATCCATTTTGGGAAAACCAGAATTTCAAGAGATAACTTCTTTTGAAGATGAAGGCGAGACTTTTCAAAGTGACTCTTGGGAATACCATGGCCTTAGGATGGATTTGACTTTTGAAGAAGCGGAAAAGTGGAGATTGGTGATCATTTCTGTATCCTCAGACGACTATTTGCTACTTGATAAGAAGCTAATCGGTTCTGATATGGAAGAGTTAATGAACGAGCTAAGTGAATTAAATATCAATGATATTGAAGTAGAGGATTTATCTACAGATGATAATCCTGATTTTATGCTTGTTTCATCAGAAGAACATGCTATTAATTTTTGGTTACCAGATAATGTAGTAGAAGAAATTCAAATAGCTCCTCGTATTAATGAGGATAATACCATTGCTTGGCCAGAATAACTTTACCTTAAAAAGGGTATTATAAAAGTAATGCTTCTGAATCTGAAAAGGAACAATCATATTTGCGCTTCCTAAATTCACTATTATATGTATAATGTTGTTGTAATTGGCGGGGGTATCGTAGGCTTGGCTTCTGCCCTTAAGATCAAAGAGAAAAATCCAAAGTTCAAGGTAGCGGTAATAGAAAAAGAACGTACTATAGCTCAGCATCAAACAGGACACAATAGTGGTGTAATACACTCTGGACTATACTATAAACCAGGCAGTTTCAAGGCTAAAAATTGCGTGGATGGATATAACATGATGTTGGACTTCTGTAATTCAGAAGAAATACCGTACGAGCTTTGTGGTAAAGTAGTGGTAGCAACGAATGAGTCTCAACTAGACTCACTGAAAACACTTCATGAGAGAGGAATAGCTAATGGTCTTGATAATATTAAAAAACTAAATGCTGAAGAGCTTAAAGAGCATGAACCACATGTAGCAGGCATAAGCGGGCTTTATGTGCCTCAGACGGGCATTATTGATTACAAATTGGTCGCTGATAAATATGCTGAAAAGTTCAAACATTTTGGTGGAGAGATTTTCTCTAGCAATAAACTGATGAAGTTTGAAGAGGATAAAGGCTTCATTCATGTTCACACAGATAGTCAGAGACTGACAACCCGTCTAGTTGTCAATTGCTCTGGTTTATATACAGATAAAATAGCTAAATTATCTGGTGCCAAAATTGATTACAAGATCGTCCCTTTTAGGGGTGAATACTACAAAATAAAACCAGAGAAAGAACATTTGGTGAAAAACCTTATTTATCCTGTTCCTGATCCCAATTTTCCATTTTTGGGTGTTCACTTTACACGTCACATTGATGGTGGAATTGAAGCTGGGCCAAATGCTGTTTTGGCGTTTGCTAGAGAAGGCTACAAAAAAAGCAACATCAATATGAAAGAGTTGATGGGTACTCTGTTCTACCCAGGTTTCATGAAGGTTGCTGCAAAATATTGGAAAACAGGAATGGGTGAAATGTATCGTTCTTATTCAAAAGGAGCATTTACCAAAGCCTTACAAGAATTGATTCCTGAAATTGAAAAGAAAGATTTGGTGAAAGGTGGAGCTGGAGTTCGTGCTCAGGCGTGTGATAGAAAAGGTGGTTTGATAGATGACTTTCTGATTGTAGAGCATAACAAGTTCATCAATGTTGGGAACGCCCCCTCTCCTGCAGCTACCTCTTCTTTGGCTATTGGTGAACAGGTTGCAACCATGGCGGTTGAACGATTAAAATAAATATCTCAATGATTGACTTGAAATTAGAAGTTCATTCTATGAAAAATATTAAGCAAAGCATTTTGATCATCCTGTTTGCTATCGTTTTGGTAAGATGTGACTCTCCTATCCACCAAAAATCAGATAAAATGGTTATTAATAATACAGAGCTATTTTACAAAACAATGGGTGAAGGTGAACCTCTTCTTGTCATTCATGGTGGACCAGGACTCAATCACCAGTATCTAGTAGAAGGACTCATTCCTTTAGCTAAAGATTACCAGCTCATTTTTTATGATCAAAGAGGTTGTGGAGCTTCCTCAAAAAGCTTAGATAGTACATCTATATCTCTAGATCTTTTCATTACGGATATAGAGGCTTTAAGAGTAGAATTCAAAATAGATAAGTTCAACCTCTTAGCTCATTCTTGGGGTGGTCTTTTAGCTATGAAATATGCTATGAAATATCCAGAGAACGTAAATTCACTCATTTTGTCTAATTCAGTTGGAGCAAGTACAGAAATAGATAAAAAGGCGAGTGCATTGTTGGCTGAGCGTTTTTCTGAAGCAGACAATGCTAAACGGATGAAAATATTTCAATCTGAAGCATTTCAGAATAAAGAAATAAGTTCGATAGAATCATTAATGAAATTGGGCTTTAAGCAGCAATTTCACAATACTGATTTGATCGATAGTCTAAAGCTTTCACTAAACAGTGATTACATGATTACCAATCAATTACTTCAATATTTAGGTGGGGATTTAGCTTCTTATGACTTCCATAAAGAACTAAAAAAAATTACTGCCTCTACACTTTTACTCTATGGTTCTTTTGATCCATTACTTAATTTCTCTGGGAAAAAACTAGATGAATCAATACCAGATTCTAAACTAGTAGTCATAGATAAAAGTGGTCATTTCCCATTTATAGAACAAAAGAAAAGGTTTAATAAAGAAGTATCAGCATTTCTAGAGAAATAACATTTCAATGGACTTAGCTAACTAATTCTATTCTTAATCCCACTCCTAACATTTTTTCACCATTTACCCAGCTTGCCGTCACGTGAATTTCTGTTCCATGTTCCAAGGCTGGTTTTACTTTTTCAGCTATGTCTTTATTTAGGTAGCCAATTTGTTTACCATATGGCGATAGTACTTTTATCGCATTGGCATCAAATTCATTATTAGGATCAGCCTCTAGTTTCAACTTATCGTTTTCTTCTACTTCCGATCTAATAATCTCTTGACGCAAAGAGCCATCATCATTAGCCATAGAAACACCTACTACCTTGGTGTCGCATATGTAAGCAGAAGGGATTTTTATGATTTTGTCATTATCTAAGAGATTACTTATTTAATAAAATTAAATGTCTCGATTCCTATATGCAAAACACCTATTGACAAATCGAATGTCTGCCCTCTATAAAGAGAAATAAACCAAATAGATGTTAGTCTATATTGATTAATTTGGCAGACTAATTCAAAAAATATTTCATGTACTTAGTTATCACTCTTGGATACATCCTTGTTCTTGCTGGAATCATTATTTATAAAAGCCGCTCAGTCAAAAGTGAAGAGGACTTTGTTGTAGCAGGAAGAAACGTCCCAGTTTATCTCCTAGTAGGTACTTTGGTGACTACTTGGATTGGTTCTGGAAGTTTGTTTGGAACCGCAGGATTAACCTTTCAAGTTGGTTTTTCAGAATTATGGTTTTCCCTAGGTGCATGGATCGGAATTTTAGCAGTGTATTTTATTGCTGCCAGAGTTAGAAGAATTTCTCAGTTTACACTTACAGATATTTTAGAGAAAAGGTATTCACCTCTTGCACGTCTACTTGGGACTATCACCATAATCATTGCTTACCTCATTATAGCGGGATATCAGTTTAAAGGTGGTGGTAGATTCCTATCCATCCTCACTGAGGGAGCTATAAGCGTAGAACAAGGAACTCTTATTACATTCCTGCTCATTATTGCCTTTACTGCCTTGGCGGGAATGGTGTCCATTGTATCGATAGATATCTTTAATGGACTCATTATGATTGTTGCCATAATATTGGCTGTACCTTTCGCTATTTCTGGTTTTGGAGGTTGGGGCAATGTAGTCTCTACCATCAATGAAGTAAGTCCAGATCATTTATCTGTATTTGAAGGGCATGAGCCGCAGTGGTATATAGGAATCATGCTTCCTACTCTTATTCTAATGCTAAGTGAGAGTAGCGTCTACCAAAAATTTTCCTCGGCTAAAGATGCTAAATCAGCAAAAAAAGCAGTTATGGGAATGTTTATAGGTGTAGTAACCATAGAGTTTTTGATGTGTTTATTAGCTGTTGTCGGATTTGCCATCTATGCTCATGATCCTCGATTCTTCATGCCTGATGGGTCTGTGAATGCAGCCATGTCCGAAGAAATTATTTTAAGAATTGGCTTTGAGCAACTGCCTACATTCGTTGGCTCTTTGCTCTTTGCTGGTGGAGCAGCTATCATATTATCAACAGGTAATACCTTCTTAATGGTTACTTCTACCAATGTTTCTAGAGATATTATTGAAAAGTATTTTCTCAAAAATCCATCAAATAAAACAAAGCTTTTGATTCAAAGAACTGCTATTGTCATTTTAGGTCTAATCGCCTACTTGATCATGACTCAATTTGAAGAAATATTGTCCATGGCCTTTATCTCATATACTATGATTGGAGCAGCACTTGCTCCTCCACTTTTAGCTACTTTTTTCTGGAAGCGGGTTACTAAGCAGGGCGGTGTAGCTTCTATCCTTGCAGGAATGCTTTCTGTGATAGCAATAGAGATATTCACTCGCAGTACCGCTGATAATCCAATTGACATTGGTTGGTTTTCTTTTATCTATGATTCCAAAATGATTGCTATACCAGCATTAATTACATCAGTGGTTGCCTTAGTATCTGTGAGTTTGCTAACAAAACCAACTCCAAAAGAAATAGTAGAGCCATTTTTCGAAGAAGAAGACTCCTAAGCTGAACATCTAGTAGTTAGTCAGATTTTATCAACGAATGCTCCCTTAATTATTAGGGATCAATTATCTTCGCGCAAACGTTTGCATGCCTGCTGTTGGTGTGCCCAAAAAATAGCAATACCCCGAAATAATTATGCAAGAATTTGGCGTAAAATCAAGTAAAAACGACTTATCTAGCTTAGGAATCAAAGTAAAAGAGGCTCATTGGAACATGAGTCAATCAGAGTTGATTGAAGAAACTCTAAAAAGTGGAGAAGGTGTTCTTACCTCTACTGGTGCTTTGATGTGTGACACAGGTAAATTCACAGGAAGATCTCCAAAAGATCGTTTCGTGGTGGAAGATGCCAAAACAAAAGATTCTGTTTGGTGGGGCAATATCAATATTGCGTTCTCTGAGGAGAACTTCGACAAGCTTTATGACAAAATGGTCAAGTTTGTAGAAGATAAAAAAGTATACGTAAGAGAGGCTTATGCAGGTGCTGACAAAACTCACCGATTAAGAGTGAGAGTTATCAACACGATGGCATGGCACAACCTTTTTGCTTACAACATGTTCTTGAGACCAGAAGCTTACAAGCTTCCTGATTTTGATCCTAACTTCACTATTTTATGTGTTCCTGAATTTAAAGCTGATCCAGAGGTAGATGGCACTAGACAATCTAACTTTGCTATCATCAATTTCACGAAACGAATCATCTTAATTGGTGGTACTGCATATTCAGGTGAAATGAAGAAAGGTATTTTCTCTGTATTGAATTACCTTCTTCCACATGAAGAAAAAGTATTAAGTATGCACTGCTCAGCAAATATGGGCATTGAAGAGAAGGACACTTCAATTTTCTTTGGTCTTTCCGGAACTGGAAAAACAACCCTTTCTGCTGATCCCAACAGACTACTTATTGGTGATGATGAGCATGGATGGACTGCCAAAAATGTTTTCAATTTTGAAGGCGGATGCTATGCAAAAGTGATTGACCTTACAGAAGAAAAAGAGCCGGATATTTACAAAGCGATTCAGTATGGTGCTATTCTTGAGAACACGCGGTTCAAAGAAGGTACTAGAGAAGTTGATTACGAAAATTCCTCTGTAACGGAAAATACAAGAGCTTCTTACCCGCTTCATCACATTAGGAATGCAATGGAGCCATCTATTGGTGGTATTCCAAAAAACATATTCTTCTTGACTTGCGATGCATTCGGCGTAATCCCTCCTATTCAAAAATTGTCTAAAGGACAAGCTATGTATCACTTCATTTCAGGCTATACTTCAAAAGTAGCTGGTACGGAAGCTGGTGTTACAGAGCCAGAACCAGTATTTTCGGCATGTTTTGGAGCTCCATTCCTACCTCTACATCCTACAAAGTATGCAGAGATGCTTGGAGCAAAAATGGATGAGCATGAGGTAAACGTATGGTTGATCAATACTGGATGGACAGGTGGTCCTTACGGAGTTGGTAACAGAATTAGCTTAAAGTATACTAGAGCTATGATCACAGCAGCATTGAACGGAGAGTTGGATAACGTAGGTTATAGAACTCACTCCATCTTTGGTGCTGAAATACCTACTACATGTCCTGGTGTACCTAGCGAGATACTAAGTCCTAGAGAAACATGGAAAAATGATAAAGCTTTCTATGAAAAAGCAAATGATTTAGCCGCTAGATTCGTAACAAACTTTGAGAAATTTGAGGAGTTTGCTAATGAAGAAATAATGGCAGGAGCACCAAAAAAGAGTGATAAATCTTAATTGATTTTCGAAATTAAACCCTAAGCCTCAAAGAAATTTGAGGCTTTTTTTATTCGCACATTACAAGGTAGCCCAAGTTATTGGATACAGTGTTCAGGATTTCTTTACTTCAGAATAAATAAGATAAACAAACGTCATAAATATCCTAAAATGCCATTAAAAGCTTGACTCATAGCTTGAGCTTAAAATGAAAAAGCTTGTTTAATTTGAATAAACAAGCTTTTTATCTATTAGTAGTGCACTCGGAAGGATTCGAACCCTCAACCCCCAGAGCCGAAATCTGGTATTCTATCCAGTTGAACTACGAGTGCTAATTTTAGAATGCGCAAATATAGGTTCCTGCAAGATATTTCTATTGGAACACAACTTTTGTTTTTAAAAATCCGAACAACATTTAACATTCTAATGAATGAACGTTATTATATTTAAACCATGGAAGAAAAGTCCCCTACCCGATTCATAGAATGGATGAATAGTCTTACAATTAGTGATGCTGTAAATGTGATTCTAATTCTACTTGTAACCATCACAGTACTGATACTAGTTGTTAGAACATTCAGAAACAAATCGTCTGTTTAATTCAATAAAGTGAAATGTTAATTCGGCATTTAAATGCCATCAATCATCACCTAAATTGTTCACATGGGTCATTTAAGACAATTTTTTCCCAGTGGGCCATACATAGCTAACAGATCAAAGTCATTGCAGGAATGGTGCTGCTTTAAAGTTTAAGAAAAATGACTAGGTCACAATATTCAAGCGTGACACTTTCATGAAATTTTCGTCTATCATCCATAAAAAATATGGCGAAATATTTACTGCCACTCCTTTAAGATTGGCTTTTACAAAAAATTGAGTCTTCACTTGATCATTTTCATTCTCCAAATAATCATTAACTAACTCACCTTTTATTATTCGCACAAGTGGAACTTCTCCCAAAAGTTGTACGCCTAGAAAGTCGGATAATGCAGCTATGGATTGTGAAGCAATTAAATTCTCAATTTCAGACATAAAATCATGCTTCATCATCTTATTTACTGAGGATCTCCCTTCAGTAATCTCATCTGGTAAGCACACCTTGTTTATTAGCTCCATTTCTGGCGTGTTAATCACAAAGTAAAATGCCCCACAAATCTCACCTTTAAAAGCTACTTTCATGAGATTTACTCTAAAACGACCAAGATCATCGAATTCTCTCACTTTATGAAGCCTACCTATTCCATAATCAATTAGGTCAGGAGACATTCTTATTTTCAACATCTTACCCATTGAATCAGCGGCTTTTGCCAGTGCCTCATTGATCATTCCTTCAATGATATTTTTATGGACGTCTTCGATACTTGTTCTACTCAAGTGATTAGTTTTTCTATTTATTTTGAAATTACCAAAAGATAAAATTAGATGAGAAAATCAAATTAATCACTTCCACCTAAATCAATTAATTACCTCTGGTATAGCAATAACAAAATCGACTAAGGATAATTCATATCTTTAATATAAACATAACCTAATATTTAGAAAATGAAGAAGCTATTTCTGGCATTACTAGCCTTTGTGTTCATTGTATCTGATGGACAATCCCAAAGAAAAAAGAGTAAATCAACAACATCAACTTCATACGATAAAGCGCTCTATGAAGGAATGCAATGGCGAAATATAGGACCTTTCCGTGGAGGAAGATCTGCTGCTGTTACAGGAGTTCCTGGTAAGGCAAACCTCTATTACATGGGAGTAACTGGAGGAGGAGTGTTTAGAACAAATGATGCAGGAGGAACATGGGAAAATATTTCTGATGGTTTTTTTGGAGGATCTATTGGAGCTGTAGCTGTAAGTGAGTGGGACAATAATGTGATTTATGTCGGTGGTGGAGAAGTTACTGTAAGGGGCAATGTTTCATCAGGTTGGGGCATGTGGAAATCAGTAGATGCTGGAGCCACATGGACTGAAGCAGGCTTGAAAAATTCTAGGCACATTCCAAGAGTTAGAATTCATCCTAAAAACCCTGATCTTGTTTATGCTGCTGTTATGGGAGACTTATATAAATCTAGTTCAGAACGAGGAGTATATAGAAGTAAAGATGGAGGAAAATCATGGGAAAAAGTTCTTTTCGTAAATGCAGATGCTGGAGCTGTTGATCTAACTTTTGATCCCAACAACCCTAGAATATTATATGCTTCTACTTGGCGAATTAGAAGAACACCTTACAGTTTAGAAAGTGGTGGAGAAGGATCTGCACTCTGGAAAAGTACTGATGGAGGTGATACATGGAAAAACATTTCAAAGAATGAGGGACTTCCTGGTGGAACATGGGGAATTTCAGGAGTAACAGTATCGCCTGTCAACTCGAATAGAGTTTGGATGATTCTTGAGAATAAAGATGGAGGAGTTTACAGATCTGATGATGCTGGAAAGACTTGGAGCATGATCAATAAAGAAAGAAAACTTAGACAAAGAGCATGGTATTATACAAGAATATATGCCGACACTCAGGATGAAGATGGTGTTTATGTTATGAACGTACGATATCATAAATCAACTGATGGTGGTAAAACGTATAAAACGTACAATGCTCCGCATGGCGATCATCATGACCTATGGATTGCTCCTGAAAATAATCAACGAATGGTTATTGCTGATGATGGAGGAGCTCAGGTATCTTTTGATGCTGGAGAAAACTGGTCCACTTACGAAAATCAACCTACATCTCAGTTCTACAGAGTTACTACTGACGATGCATTTCCTTACAGGATTTATGGTGCACAACAAGACAATTCTGCTATCAGAATAAATCACAGATCGGACGGATGGTTCATTGGAGAAAATGACTGGGAATCGACTGCAGGTGGAGAAAGTGCTCATTTAGCGGTTGATCCAAATAATAACGATGTTGTTTATGGCGGTAGTTATGATGGGTTTTTAACTCGTGTTAATCATGAGACAAATGAAGTTAGAGCCATTAATGTGTGGCCAGACAATCCAATGGGACATGGTGCGGAAGGATTTAAATACCGCTTTCAGTGGAACTTCCCTATTGTCGTTTCACCTCACAATGGGGACAAGGTATATGCTGCTTCTAATCAACTGCATGTAACAACGAATGCTGGTCAAACATGGGAAATCATAAGTCCTGATTTAACTAGAAATGATCCTTCAAAGCTCAAGTCTTCCGGAGGTCCAATTACGCAAGACAATACCAGCGTAGAGTATTATTGCACCATTTTCGCGGTGGCTGAATCTACTCATGAAGAAGGTGTGATTTGGACTGGTTCAGATGATGGATTGATCCATATTACAAGAGATGGTGGAGAAAATTGGACAAATGTAACTCCAGCTGGAATGCCTGAGTGGATGATGATTAATAGTGTGGAAATTGATCCATTCAATAAGGGTGGATTGTATGTTGCTGGTACCAAATATAAATCCGGTGATTACACCCCCTACTTATATAAGACTTCAAATTACGGTCAAAGTTGGACTAAAATCACTTCGGGGATTCCATCAGAACATTTCACAAGAGTGTTAAGAGCTGATCCAATGAAACAAGGATTATTGTATGCTGGTACAGAAGCAGGAATGTATGTTTCATTTGATGATGGTG
>JBGCFL010000145.1:0-13823 GCA_045106975.1 Ekhidna sp.
CTTACATATGGATATGCTATGATCAATGAGATTCCTGTATTCCGTATTGCTTCGCAAAACTTCAACAGGAATGACGACTGCTTACTTTTTTCTGTACGTCATTCCTGCGCATGCAGGAATCTTTCGTATCTGAAAGGCGGGGAGAGTTAAAAATGTACCTCAACACACATACATATTACAGTTTTAAGTACGGTACCTTATCTACCGAAGAGTTGCTGGAATGTGCTCAGAAAAACGGCTTGCGAGAGTTAGCTCTGACAGATATAAATACAACAGCAGGGAGTCTCAATTTTGTGCGTTTGGCTCCTAAATATGATATCCGTCCTATTCTCGGGATTGATTTTAGAAATGGAGCAAAACAGCAGTTTGTTGGCATAGCGAAGAACAATCAAGGCTTTCAAGAACTGAATGAATATCTGTCTGAGCATTTGCACGGAAAGCAGGATTTTCCTGATCAAGCACCAGCTTTTAAACATGCTTTTATTGTTTATCCATTTCATTTTTCGTTCGATCAGAAACTGAGAAAGAACGAGTTTTTAGGTATTCGTCCGCAAGACATTATCAAACTGCCGCTAACCAAATGGCATAAGAAACTGAATAAATTGGTCATGTTGCAATCGGTCTCTTTAAAGCTAGGTAAGATTGACTTTAACATGCATCGATTACTTAGGGCAATAGACAATAATGCCCTGTTGAGTAAGCTCTCTAAAGACGAGGAAGCTAAGCCTAATGACATCATGCTTCCTGTAGGAGAACTTTTTGAGGCATATAAGGATTGCCCACAGATCATTGTCAATACGAAGAAACTGTTGGAGAAATGTGATATCCACTTTGTATTTGGTACACCAGAGGATCATGAAAATCTTAAAACCTATTCAGGAACAGACGAGGAGGATGTTAAAATGATCACTCGTCTGTGCTACGAAGGACTGCCTTATCGGTATGGTGATCAACCCACTCAAGAGATCATTGATCGATTAGAGATGGAACTAGGCATGATCAAGTCAAAGAACTTTGTTTGCTATTTCCTTATCAATTGGGATATTCTAGAATATGCACGTTCTAAAGGCTATTACTATGTAGGAAGAGGAAGTGGAGCCAATAGCATTGTGGCGTACTTACTTCGAATCACAGATGTAGATCCTGTAGAATTGGATCTCTATTTTGAACGATTCATCAATCTATTTAGACAGAATCCGCCAGACTTTGATATTGACTTTTCTTGGAAGGATCGAGACGATATTACTAGATACATTTTCGAACGATTTGGGAAAGAGGGACAAGTTTCATTACTAGCTACTTACAGTACGTTTCAGCATAAGGCGATCATTCGCGAGTTAGGGAAAGTGTTTGGACTTCCCGCTCATGAGATTGAGAAAGTAGGCCAATCAGAGATGAAAGACCTAGATCACATTGGACAACTTATTCGGAGATATGGAGAACGACTCAATGGATTTCCCAGCCATTTGAGCATTCATGCTGGGGGAATTTTAATTTCTGAAAAACCAATTCATTACTTTACGGCTACTTTATTGCCACCCAAGGGATACCCCGTTACTCATTTTGATATGATAATAGCGGAAGATGTGGGACTATTTAAGTTCGATATTCTGAGTCAAAGAGGACTGGGGAAGATTCGAGATTCACTTGAAGTGATTAAACAAAACTGTCACGACCAGCCACTAGTAGATATTCATAATTTCAAATCATTTAAGGAAGATCCAAAACTCAACGCCAAACTCAGGAATGCAGAAGCGATAGGCTGTTTTTATATTGAATCCCCAGCCATGCGTATGCTGATGAAAAAACTGCAGGTAGACGAGTATTTGGGATTGGTAGCTGCCAGTTCCATCATTCGTCCAGGAGTGGCAAAGTCAGGAATGATGCGAGAGTATATTCTTCGCTATCGCTATCCGGAAAAGAGGAAAGAAGCGCATCCTGTTTTGTTGGACATCATGCCAGATACCTATGGAGTGATGGTGTATCAAGAAGATGTGATTAAAGTAGCTCATTACTTTGCAAAACTTACTTTGGGAGAAGCTGATATGCTCAGGAGAGGAATGTCTGGAAAATATCGATCTAGGGATGAGTTTATAAAAGTAGAGGAAAAATTTTTTGAAAACTGCAAAGATCAGGGACACTCATATGAACTGTCTGCTGATGTCTGGAGACAGATTGAAAGCTTTGCTGGTTATGCTTTTGCAAAGGGACACTCGGCTTCTTACGCTGTGGAAAGTTATCAGGCATTATACCTCAAAACGTATTATCCATTGGAGTACATGGTCGCTGTGATCAATAATGGAGGTGGATTTTATAGACCAGAAATGTATGCTCATGAGGCACGAATGAACGGAGCTGAGATTGAGGCTCCTTGCGTTAATCATAGTGAGGGGTTGACTGTGATCTATGGAAAGACCATTTACCTAGGTTTTGGAATGGTAAAGGACTTGAACTCCAATGTGATGAGTTTGATTCTGGAAGAACGAATGACACATGGTCAGTTTCTAGATTTGAATGATTTTCTAACTCGAGTGAAAGTCTCTTTGGAGCAAATAAAACTATTGGTGAGAGTAGGAGCCCTACGATTTTGTAGCTTGCCGAAAAAGGAAATCTTGTGGCAAGTTCATTTCATATTGGGTGCCGGATTAGATCAGTCTAGAGCAGGGCTATTTGAAATCCCTATGAAACAGTGGTCCCTACCACCACTACCACATGATAGACGAGAAGACGCCTTTGATGAAATGGATTTAATTGGGTTTCCCTTATGTAATCCTTTTGACTTGGTCACTATGGAAAAGCGAGGGGTTATGACTAGAGAATTACCCAACTATCAGGGGAGAATTGTGGATATGCTGGGCTACTTAATTACCGTAAAAAACACAGGCACTTCTCGTGGTGAACGTATGTGCTTTGGTACGTTCATTGACTATGAAGGACAGTTCATTGATACGGTTCATTTCCCCCCTTCAGTGAAGCGATTCCCCTTCAGAGGAAAAGGTATTTATCACATGGTAGGGAAGGTGGTAGAAGAGTTCGACTTCTTTACGTTGGAAGTATCTAAAATGGAAAAGATCAATTATGTGAATATGGAGGAGGAACTCACAGTTGCTGTTCAGCGAAGGTAAAATTCACTTCATATTTGACAAACATAAAACTAAAAAGGTGTGTCTAAATTGAATTTACAGAGTCATAAATACACCCTTTGATCAACCCTATGCATTGATATTTTTTTGCGGAGATGACAGCATGTATATTTGATGATCATCACTATTTTTTCACACTTTCATTAATTACGAAAATTGATATTTAAACAATCAAACAAGATTTTGATTGATACTAACCTAAGCGCAAACCTAACTGATGATAAAGCTCCTGCAATTAACCAAAGTAAGATTAACTAGTTTTTTCCGAAACCTCCGATTGAGGTATAAACTTGGACTAGTTCCTCTTCTATTCTTAATTATTGCATTGATCAATTTTGCTATCATTCTTAATTTCAAGAACGAACATTTAGCAGATAATGAAGTGGTGAATCTTGCAGGTAGGCAAAGAATGCTTTCTCAAAGAATTGCTTTTTACGCAATGCGTATTGAAAAGGGAAACCGAGCTATTCTTGATGAATATTATCAGCTAATAGAACTATGCGATAAATCAATGAAAGTGTTGGAGAAAGGGGGCGTACCTCCATCAATGTCTCAGAATATAGTCTCTCCAGCATCAGGAAAAGTCACTAAGGAACTCAATGATGCGAAAAATTTATGGGAGGAGTACAAGCAAAACGCACTTAGCCTTGTTAATGATCCTTCTCACCTAGCATTTATTGACGAAAATGCTTCATTGATGCTAAATAGTTTCAATGATTTAGTTATTGCGTATGTTCAGAACAATGCAGACAAAAACACATCATTAGATTCATTTTTATACTTTTTGCTAGCACTCAATGTTGTTCTTTTCTTAATTGTTATAGTCATTGTAAATAAAGGTATAGCTAAGCCAATAGTATTGCTTACAAGGCAGATAGAACAACTTATGAAAGGTAATGTCAATTTTTCAATAGAGTATGAGTCAAAAAATGAAATAGGTAAGGCTATCAAGGGATTAGAAAGTATGACTCATTCGTTCAAAAAGATTTCATCTTTTGCTCAGGAGATAAAAAACGGAAACCTGAATGAAGATTATGAACTACTGAGCGATGAGGATGAAATTGGCTTAGCCTTAGTGGGTATGCAGCATACCATGAAAGAAATTCTTGATAAGACAAACTCAGTTATCATGGAAGTTGCAGAAGAAGGGAAACTAGAAAGCAGAATAGACTTAGAAAATTTCAATGGAGCATGGGCTGTTCTTTGCGAATCAGTCAATTTAATTTTTGAGTCTATTCTTTATCCTGTGAAAAATATAGATGACATCTTAAAGCAAATGGCTAAGGGAAACTTGTCTATGCGATATGAAGACGATGCTGAGGGAGATATAAAGGAATTAGCTAATAGTTTAAATTTAGCGTTGGATACATTACAGAATTTATCCTATGGTATGATTGATGTTGTTTCAACTATAAGTCAGTCTTCTGATGAGATGATTTTATCTGGAGAAGAAATGAATAATAGCACGAGTGAAATTGCATCAGCTATAGCTGAGATGAGTAGTGGTGCGCAAATACAAGTAACCAAAGTAGATGAGTCATCCACTTTGGTTGAAAATATTAGTAATAGCTCTCAGGAAATGGCAAAGAAGTCTACTTCAATTAATGTAGCTGCTAAGCAAGGAGTAGAGCGAAGTAAGTTGGGTTCTAAGATCGTTGTTAATGTTACCGAAAGCATCAATAATATTCTCAGTATTTCATCGACAACCAATGACTCTATGAAGACATTGACCGAGCGATCAAAAGAAGTAAAGAGAGTATTGTCAACGATCACAGAAATCGCTTCTCAAACCAATTTATTAGCACTTAATGCAGCGATAGAAGCAGCTCAAGCCGGAGATGCAGGAAGAGGTTTCGCGGTTGTTGCAGAGGAAATAAGAAAGCTAGCTGAGGACTCTAGAGCCTCTGCGAGTGAAATTGAAAAGATCATTGTCGGTGTAACAAAAGATACTGAGAAAACAGCCTCAATGATGGATTCAATGACAACCTCGGTAAAAAAGGGAGTTGAAGCTTCTGACGAAGTTTCTCAAGTGTTCTTAGAAATAGCATCGGCTTCTGAAGAGACACTTAACCACTCTGAGGATATTTTGAAATCAAGTCAGGAACAAACATCTAAAATTAAAGAAGTAGTTGATGTAATTGAATCAATCGTTGTAGTTGCTGAGCAAACTTCCGCTGGTACTGAAGAAGTTGCAACTTCAGCATCCCAACTTTCAAAGGGAATGGAAGGCTATATGGAAAAAACGAAATACCTCAAAGATGTAGCAGAGCAGCTAAATGAAAGCCTTGATTTTTTCCAGTCTTAAGTAAAGCATCTGAGAACCTTTAGTTAAGTACTTTATAATATCTTTCTCGAAGGAAATTTAAATCAAAACATCACTTTATCTATGTCATAAATGGTGGCAGGGATGTTTTTCTTCTCTCCATCGATTATTATCTCCACTGACTTATATGGGTTTTGCGGAAATACTAATGAGGAAAGCTGCACTTCTCCATCATTGATAAATATCTCTACAGAGGAACGATCAATGAAAATATCAAATTTGATTGTATCACTTAGACTTTCATATTCGAAAGTTACCAATTCTTCAAAGCTGGAATTAAAATTGGTCAATCCAGAAGCAGAGCGATCAAGTATGAATGAGGATTGATCGTATCTCAGGACGAGTTTTTCATCTTCATTATTAAGAACAGTGACTTCAATATCTGCAGATGCAGATACTACAGTGAAGCTGTACCAACTAGAAGATCTACTTTTGAGTAGGTCTACTTTTCCTCGCCGTTTAGCCGTTAGAACAGTATTTATTTCGGAGATAGGAAAGCTTTTTATTTGATTGATTTCATTAACACTGAGCTCTCTTGGTAGTGTGAAAGATGACTGCCAAGACTTAGTTGGTAAATCTTCCATATACTCTTGATTACTCATATGTCCGATATAAACTGAGCGACCAGATATATTGGAAATTGTTCCTGCTGAATTATCTGGTCCTAAGTCAAAAGGAATTGGGTCTTTTGTAGGAATAAAAGTGGAGCCATCAAACTCCCCAACCAATGCCTCAACTACATTTTTACTATTGATAAGTAGTCCCCAAGAATCTGATACAGAGAATAATTCTGTGTTTTTAGCAGCTTTTTCAAGTGAAAGCTTGCTTTCTTGCGACCAATGAATCAAGTCTTCTGATGAAAAAAAAGTCACTTGAGTGTCTTTTGTAACAGTCATTATCCATTGGTTTTCTATCCAACTCACTTTAGGAATTCCTTCTGTTTCTAAGATAGGATTGTTATCATAGTTCTTCCAGCTATTTCCTTCATCTTCACTATAGGAGAGCATTACGCCATCACTAGTTCCTACAAATGCAACCAATGGGTTTTGACCTAATTCAGATGAGTTTTTAGAATCAGAAACAATGCTCCCTTGCTCATTGTCTTCAAAAAATGAAATGGAATTGACTTCTTCCCACTTCATCATATCAGAACTTACAGCGTGTCCCCAACTATCACTTTCCATGTCAGTATCTTCAGAATTGTACTGGTAGAATAGGTGATATTCATTGTTATGATAAACCATGCTTATAGGCGTTCCTATCCAGTTTTTGTAAGGGCTGAAATGATATGCAGGACGATAAATGGAATCCGCTACGGTTCTAGTTATTGCCTTTTCGCTTGCTTGATCAGCAGAACTAGAGCAGGAGGTAAGAATCCAAACCCCCAAAAGAAAAGCCAGTACTTTTTTCATGGGGATGAAGTTATGATATTCCTATTACTTACGCTTCAAAATCATGGCAGAAATTAGGGTAACTATTAGTCCAATAGGAAAAATTTCAGCAAAAGTCATAGCAGCCATGACATGTGGTTTTTTGTATGTCTCTATTGTTGAATTGATTTCATCAATTTGTTTTTCTTTTTCCTCTTCCGATATCTCTAGTTCTTTCACCAATTCAATTTGCGAGTCGCCGTACTTATCTGCAAAATCAGGGGCAAAGTTGGGTACATAAATCATCCATCCAATAACATAGATAATGCTAGCAACTAAAGTAATACCTAGTCCATTGAAAAAACCCTCTTTGAAACTAAGAGTTCCTTGTTCATCTCTTATACTTTTTATTCCCATAAAAACCGCTGTTAGAGCCAGAAGCATAATAGCATATCCAACCAATTCACCACCCCCAAAATCAGGATTGCCTTCAGCGAGGTAATAACCTATAAACCACGTACTAACTATTAATAAACCACTTATTAATCCATACTTCAATGCAACTTTCATATTCATGTCTTTTCTGTTTTTCTTCAAAGCAATGGAGAATGAGGCACTTTTACGTCATCCTTTCGGGTGATTTATACTCAATCATTCTTTAGAGCTAGTAATAAGAGCATAATCTCTTGCTTTTTGAATGGCTTGAGTACGCCTCTTAACATTCATTTTCTGATATATTTTTGATATGTGAGTTTTACTTGTATTCAAAGAGACAAATAGTTTGTCTGCTATTTCTTGGTTTGAAAGTCCCTGAGATAGTAATTCAAGCACTTCTAGTTCTCGTTTGCTCAAACCTAGTTTGTCTCTATCATATTGATCAGGATTTACCTTTTTCTTATATATCAAAATACCTACCCCAATGCCAACGGATAGAAATATGAGGGCGATGAAAATGCCAAATAGTTCAATCTGTAAGTCTCTAATGACTGCCTTATATTGGATCACTTCCATTAGTATGATAATGATCCCCATGGCTCCACCATAGACTAAATATGTTTTTAATGGCACTCTTGTTTTCAATTATGTGTACTTTTCATTTCTAATCAAAAAAACTATGTTAAAGAAAGTTGTTTACACCATTGCACGTTTTGCTGCTGCCATCATTATGGCACAAACTCTCTATTTCAAATTTACTGCATCACCAGAATCTATGTACATCTTTGAGATGGTAGGTATGGAACCATGGGGTAGATGGCTAGTTGGTATTTTCGAGTTAATAGCAGCAGTACTTCTTATTGTACCAAAATCTGCTTGGGCAGGAGCTATTTTAGGACTTGGATTAATGGTTGGTGCTATCGGAATGCACCTTACTATTTTGGGAATTGAGGTGATGAATGATGGAGGATATCTGTTTTATTTAGCACTAATCGTTTTTCTTTGTAGTGCATATGTAGCATATGCTGATAAAGAAAAAATTTTAAAATTTATTACGAGGAGTTAAAATGAAAATTTATCCTTACTTTATAATTGTATTACTATTTCTTTCATGTGCTGAGAAAGAAAAAGCAGCAACAACACAAAGTCAAATACCTATAGGAGCTAAGGTTCAGAATTATCCTGATATGACAGGAATGCAAAGAGTCACTGAAAGATATGGATACATTACAATAGCTGAAGGCGATTTTTTGAATGGATTACATCATGGCACATGGACCATTTATGACAATAAGGGTAAAATATCTCGTGTTGTCTCTTATTTGAATGGTAAGAAACAAGGCCCTGAGATATTCTTTGAAAGAGATGGTAAGATGAAGAGAAAATATTTCTATTATAATGATGTACTGGATGGCGAACATTTAGAGTATACATCAGGACAAATTGTAGAAAGGACTCATTATAGGAATGGCCAGAAAAATGGTCTCGTACAAAAGTTTTACCCAGACGGTACCATTATGGAAGAATCCACCTACGTAAATGGTACAATAGATGGTGTTGCTAAATGGTATAACCAAGAAGGAGAGGTTATTATAGAATATACCTATGATATGGGTGAAAGAGTTGAAGAATAAACCTTCAACTCTTTTATTTTATTAGACACTTTCTCTCTCGAATGTAATCGTAGTATTGCATCCTGTACTTTCACTAACTAAGCTTAAAATTAATCTTGAACCCAGAGTGTTAGTGTATTCATCGCAGAGTAGTTCATCCTCTTCATTCACACAAAGGGTAAGAATGGTACCAGAAACGGACCATGTACCAGTTCTCGTAGGCAATCCTTCTTGAAATGCAAATGTACCATCATTGTTAAGTGTAAGCTTATTGCAACTATTGTCATCACAAGCTAAATCACTTTTGAAATTATCTCCATCGGAATTACATTCACTTGCTTCTACGCTTATTCCTACCCATGCTCCTACATAAAGATTACCTTCATCATCCTCTTCTTTACAATTCATTAATAGAAGTGGGGCTATTAGAAGTATTAACAATTTTATTTTCATTTAGTAAAAGTAAATCAAAATTCACTGAATAATATTGCCTTCAATATGAGTGGACTGGCATTTTCAAGTATGAGAGTTGGTAAAAAGTACCGTTTGATCAATTACGGTGAAAAATCCGAATTTACCTTAGTAGAAGTAATTAGCAGAAACGATTATAAACTCAAGGATTTATTCTCTTTGGAGTTCTACCTAATGAGTGACCTCACTCGATTTGGAAAGGGCGATGATTTTGAGCTTCGCGAAATTTATTGACTGAAAATCCTTAAGTTTAGATATCTCAACAGATCGCAATGAAGAACATCCTTATTTTATGTGGAGGCCAGTCCCCAGAACACGAAATTTCGATTCGCTCTACGAAAAATATTTTGTCAGCACTCAATAGAAAGAAGTATACAGTTTCTATCATCGGCATTTCTCAAGACGGACAATGGAGATTAGTTTCTGAAGAGAAACTATCGGAAAGCATAACTAATCAAGGGGAAGAGGTAACGATTCATCCAGGAACATCAGATTCTTTCCGAGTAGGAGGAGAAATACTAGGTAGTTTTGATATTGTTTTCCCTATTCTTCATGGGCCTAATGGAGAGGACGGAACTATACAAGGTTTGATTAAACTTCTAGGAATCCCATTGGTCGGTTCAAGTCTACTTGCGTCAGCGGTAGCCATGGACAAGGATATTACTAAATGCCTCTTGCGCGATGCAGGACTCAAGGTGGCCAAATGGGAGTTGATAAGAAGAGGAGGTGCTATTCCTGGGTATCATGAAATAGTAGAGAAGTTAGGTGATGTAGTTTTTGTAAAACCGGCGAACATGGGGTCTTCTGTTGGAGTACATAGGGTGTCTTCTGAAAAAGAATGGAAAAGTGCCATTGAGGATGCATTATCATTTGATTTTAAAGTATTAGTGGAAGAGTTGGTTGATGGAAGAGAGCTAGAGTGTGCGGTTCTTGGCAATGAAAGACCAAAAGCAAGTGGGGTAGGCGAAGTGCAGTCTGGAAATTTCTATTCTTTTGAGGAGAAATATACTTCCAGATCGTCTGCTGAAATAGTCATTCCAGCCTTAATCGATTCTGTACACCTGCCTAAATTAAAAGAAGTCGCAATTAAGGCTTATCAAACATTAAACTGTGAAGGCATGTCCAGAGTGGATATGTTTTTGACCAATGAGGGAGAGATTTTGGTAAATGAAGTCAATACCATCCCAGGTTTTACCAATATCAGCATGTATCCAAAGCTATGGGATCAAGATGGGCTGAGCTATTCTGAACTATTAGACCAATTGATTGAATTAGGAATAGCAAGAGGAGTTTGAGTCTATCTCAGAATCAAAAAAACACTTCCTGAGCTACGCGATAGGTATTTGCATGAGCTTCCAAGATGATCTTAATATCCTCTGAATAACCACCGCCCATAGATGCCACAATAGGCAGGTTATGAGCTTTAGCCTGATTAATAACTAATTCATCTCGTTTTTTGCATCCATCTACTGTCATGCCTAGTCTTCCCAACTTATCACTTTCTAGTACATCTACCCCTGAGAGGAAAAAGAGAAAATCAGGTTGAACGCTTTCTAGCAATTCCTTTAGATGCCTATCCAGAAGTCTTAGGTATTCAAGATCATTAGTGCCATCTTGAAGAGGTACGTCTAGATCGGAGACTTCTTTTTTCATTGGATAGTTCTTAGCACCATGCATGCTGAATGTAAAAACACGTGGCTCACTTTGAAATATTTCAGCTGTTCCATTTCCTTGATGCACATCCAAATCAATGATTAGAACTTGTTTGGCGAGCTGATTGTCCAAGAGATACTGAGCTGCAATCGCTTGATCATTTAGCAAACAAAAGCCTTCAGCATGATCTGTATATGCATGGTGAGTTCCCCCTGCAATATTCATAGCCATGCCATGTTCTAATGCAAATTGAGTACACTCAATAGTGCCAGCATTGATGACTCTTTCTCGTTGTACTAATCCATTGGATAATGGAAATCCACTTTTACGTTCTTCAGCCTTGGATAAGTTTAGGCTTTTGAGTTTGTTCCAGTACTCTAACGTATGCACGGAAAGTATTTCTTCCTCCGAGAGCATTCTCGGAGCAAATAAATGTTGTTTAGTGACAGTTCCTTCGTAGATCAATTGCTGAGGAAGTAGGTCATATTTCTCCATAGGGAAACGATGCTTTGGTGGAAGCGGGTGATTATAAATAGATGACCATGCGATTTTCAGCATAGCCATAAAACTATAAATAAGGCGATTAGTTTGACGATAAATTAATTCAAACCTTAATACTAAGAAGTAGATCTCATTAGCCACATCGTGATTAAACGAAATTGTAAACATGTTATCATCAGTCTATTTCAACTTAGTTGATATCTTCGCGAACCATATTGAGAATAGCTATAAGAAATACTGTTTTAAAGTGGTAATATTTCACTCTGTCTAAATAGAAAAATGAACATCAGTCAACAAATAGTCGAAGAAATAAAAGTTGCATCGCATATAGTTATTACTGCTCATAAATCAGCCGATGGCGATTCAGTTGGGAGTTCTCTAGGGCTTGCTCGTTTTATAGAAAAACTTGGAAAGAAGGCAGATATATGTCATCCAGACCCATCTCCTAGTTTCCTGAGTTTTGTGGATACATCGTCTATCATGTTTATGACTGATCATCCTGAAGAAGTGACTAGCTCTTTTGAAAAAGCAGACTTGATTTTTTGCTTAGACTATAATGCAACAAATAGAGTTGGACAGGAAATGCAAGAGCTTTTAGAAAACGCTTCTTGCAAGAAGATTATGATTGATCATCACTTACATCCAGAAGACTTCACCTCTCTGACCGTTTCAGACACTTCGGCTTCTTCTACTGCGCAGTTGATAACAGAACTTATTCATCAATCGGGTAATAGCCATTTGCTAGATGAAAAAATAGGCACTCCGCTATACTTAGGCATCTATACTGACACTGGGAGTTTCCGCTTTTCCTCAGTGACTCCTCGTACTCATACGGCATTATCTCAGTTGTTGGCAGCAGGAGTGAAGCACCACCTGATACACGAGACAATGACGGATAATAACACCGTAAGTCGTTTACGATTGCAAGGTTTCGCTATGAGTGAGAAACTAGAAGTGATTGAGGACTATCATGTGTCTATTATATCCTTGTCCAAGGAGGAATTGGCAAAATACCATTATCAAAAAGGAGATATTGATGGATTAGCTAATCTAGCTCTATCTATCAAAGGAATGAAAGTGGCCATTGTTTTTTCAGAACGAGATGGGATTATAAAGATGTCTTTTAGATCGAAAGGGGAAGAAAATCCTGTCAATATTTTAGCATCAGAGAACTTCAATGGAGGAGGACACGCCAACGCTGCAGGAGGAATGAGTGAACTATCTGTAGATAGAGTGTTGACGAAAATTAAAGACCTGATTCCTAAGTATTTCTCAAAAGATTAATCAATAAGTGAAATTTAATTTATTTAACGTTTCCTGTTTCAGCAAATTCTGTAATGAGGTCAATTGACATTCTTTCTCTTAACCCTTTAGCATAGTGGATTTTTTTAACTAGTCCTCTTTCATTGATTAGAAACTCAGCAGGAATGGTCTTTATCGATTCATTTCCTTCCATCATATGCACGGGAAGCCCTTTCAATTTAGCTTCGACTACTTTAGGAAGGAGTGAAAAAATATGACTTTTAGCCGATTTGACACCTGAGTTTTCCACTCCATAGCGGGCATAAATTGTCTTTTCAGGGTCAGCAATAAGCGGAATAGGAGAGATGCTATTATGAAAATCACTTGATGAAAGTAATTCTTTGGTGGATTCAAAAAAGAAAATCATTTCTAAGCCTTTAGCTTTTAATTCTTTATGTTTTTTTTCAAGGCTATGGACCCTTGTATTACAAAAAGGACACCCTGCGTGTCTAAAAAAAGCAACTAGCACTTTTTTACCGTGGTACTCTTTCAAGTTTATTTCTCTATCAAATATATCTTTAAGATGAAAAGCAGGAGCTGGAAGATTTATTTCCAGCATAACACGGTCGTTGGTCATATATAAGTTTTAAGTTAATTTCAGTAAACGTACGCAGAACAGGGATATATTGGATTTTACTTTTGATAAAAAATTGAAATGAACTTTATGACCTCTTATTTTGATTATATCTTCACATTATGAGTTATTGGGAAGTTATTCGAAATGCGTACACTGGTTATGCTAATTACCTCTGGAATGATATCATTCATCCCAGTTGGCATAGCTACTTCTACTGGTTGATAGCTATTTCGCTTTTCTTTTTTGGCCTTGAGCTGATAGCCCCATGGAGAAAAAATCAATCAAAATTCAGAAAGGACTTTTGGTTAGATGCCTTCTATATGTTTTTCAATTTCTTTTTCTTTTCTCTCATTATTTACAATGCAGCTTCTGATGTAGTGGTCAATTTTTTTAATAATGCTTTAGCATCTATTGGAGTGACTAATCTTCTAGCAT
>JBGCFL010000146.1:0-9520 GCA_045106975.1 Ekhidna sp.
GCCCTCTTAAACAAGAGGGCTTTTTTTATGCCCAAATTGTATCGTCCTTAAATTAGCTTATCAATAAAATAGAATATTTATGGAGCCTAATTGATCATTATCCCCTTCTGAACAGTGTAAATTAGCAATCGAAGTAAATGCAATGCTAGGGCTGACATCTGTGACTATTTATTGGTACTAAAAAATGGAACTTCCATATATATAATAGAAAACCTAACTTACGTTGGTTCGTTTTTCATGGAGTACTAAATTGAAGTTGTGTGAATTGGATTACTTTCTTTTTTCTTTTTTTATTGATTCCTATTTTTGTTCATTTATTTAATATTAGAAAAATAAAGAAAATCTATTTTTCCAATATTAGCTTTATTGAAGATGTACTATTAAAGATAAAGGCAAAGTCGAGACTGAAATATTATTTTTTATTATTTACGAGATTGTCCTTGTTCATTGCAATGATTTTTTGTGTGTACATTTTTAATGGACACTATTTCAAATTGTCATCCAATAAGGCTTTTGTGTATTTTGATAATTCAATTAGCCAATCAGTCAAATTGAATGGAATTTCTACATTTGAAAAAATGAAAGTTCTGGTAAGAGATCTTGTGAATCTGAAACCAAATTCTTTAGTGGTGACAAACAACCTAAGCTTAAGGTCAGCTACCCGAATTAATAATCCTAACTCGATTAATGATATTAATTCTATGGAGTACTCTTACAAGCAAAAACCTATTTCAATTATTGTAGATGAAATGCATGACTCAAATAAAGACAAGTTCTTTTTATTGAGTGATTTGCAGGGTAGTCAACCTGATGATTTTAGTTTAATAAGATCTGATACGTCAAATAACTATCATATTATAAAAGAAGATATTCGAAATCTAAAAAATGCTTTTATTGACTCAGTGTATCTAACAAAAAAAATAGATGATTTTGAATCATTGTTGCTTAATATAGATGTAGGTTCATCTAGTAATTTCTCAGAAGGTAATATTGTTATAAAACTACTCAAAGAAGGAAAGCAAATTTCATCCGTAATACATCTTGTTCAAGATGTCGAATCTGTTCAATTTAATATTCCACAATATAAGAGAGGCGATTATGAGATAACTATTTCTGGTGATGATGTTGAATATGATAATAGTTTTTACCTATCAATTGAATCTTTCAAAAAACCTAATATTTCTCTTATCTCTGATGGTGAAAATGATTATTTGGCTAAGGTCTTTGAAAAGAACAGCTTGTTCAATTTGAGTATGATGACTTCTAGTTCAATTGATTTTTCTGTTTTGGAGGGATCAGATATGATCGTTATTGATGATTTAGCTGATATTCCTAATGGTGTCCTTAATCAAATAAGTAAGTCAACAGTTGTTGTTTTTCCATCCTTAACAGATTCTAATATCTTATTAAATAGTGCTTTAGGACTCAATATCACATATTCTGCCGATCAAAATCGGTATAGCACAATTTTTGATACTGATCATGATCTTTTCAATGGTGTATTCGAAGTGTCTGAATCTAATGGTGCTAGTCCAAATGGGTCTAGTGTTTATGATTTTGTGGGAATTTTTGAATCTGTAATGAAATTGAGTAATGGAAAAACATTTTTGGCTAAAGCTTCAAAAAACAATTTTTACATTTTTTCCTGTCCTCTGAATGAAGAATTTACAAATTTGCCAGTACATGGAATATTTCTTCCTTTAATGTATGAGCTCGCTAACGGCTCAATTCGAGACCAAGATTTTAAAATAAGTTACTATCCTGAAGAAATAATAAGTGTAAATGGTAGTAAAGGGGATGTGCCGATAAGACTGGTTGGTCAAGGTTATGAAACTATTCCTGAGTTCTACCATGTCGAAAATAATATTAACGTTAAAATTCCTTCTTCAATTTCACCGGGTTTTTATTCTTTTATTCAAAATAAGGACACTTTAATTAATGTATCTATCAATATATCCAAATTTGAATCCTCAATGGAGGGTATGGAATTGAGTGAATTGGAGCAGTATTTTGGTGGTGTTGATCACGTACAATTACATAAGTTAAACGATACTACTTCTATAGCAAATCTGACAGGTGAGACAGAGTCTGGTTTATGGAAAATTGCACTAATTTTAGTCTTATTTTTCGTTTTGTTTGAAACCATGCTTCATAGATATTTGAAATAATGAGACTATTGCTTAAAAATGCACGCTTTATTGATGGCAGCTCCTCAAGTAAAGTAGATTTTAACGATGTTTTAGTCAGAGATGGAATTATTGAGAGTCTGCATGGTGGAGATGGTGATATTGAGATTGATTTGAATGGGAAAATACTAACACCAGGTTGGTTTGATCTCAACGCAAATTTTAATGACCCAGGACAAGAGGATAAAGAGGATGTTTTTACGGGCTCTAACGTAGCAAGTTTTGGTGGATTTACGGATGTGAACTTATCCCCAAGTACAGTTCCAATTATTGAATCAAAGAGTCATGTTAGCTATTTATTAAAGAAGGCTATTGATTCGGTAGATATCCATGTTACTGCAGCACTGAGTGAGGGCACAAGTGGAGAAAATATTACTGAAATTTTAGATTTGCACTCTGCTGGTGCTTTGTCGTTCTCTGAGGGAGATAAGACAATTTGGAATACTGAGCTTATGATAAGAGCGCTGCAGTATACTTCTAATATTTCAGTACCAATCATTCAATGTGCAAACGATAGAGATCTTTCATTTAATACACATATGCATGAGGGTTTTAAGAGTACTGAACTCGGGCTAAGAGGCGAACCGTCTTTATCTGAAGAACTCATTATCAAACGTGATTTAGATCTGCTGAAATATAGCGGCGGAAAACTTCACTTCAGTGCTATTAGTTCAGCGAAATCGGTTGATTTAATACGAAAAGCGAAAATGGAAAATTTAGATGTTACTTGTGATGTTTCGATTCATCATTTACTTTTCACAGATTCTAATGTTTCTGATTTTAATACAATATTTAAAGTTAAGCCTCCTTATAGACTTGACTCTGATAGAAAAGCATTGATTGCTGGAGTAAAAGAGGGTGTGGTGGACGCTATTTGCTCGCTACATCGGCCACAAGATCAAGAGAGTAAACAATTGGAGTTTGATCTTGCTGAATTTGGGAATATTTCGTTGCAAACCTTTTATCCATCGCTTCTTTCAATAGCTAAGGAGATACCTTTTGAAATACTCCTAGATAAGGTAACTAATGGCCCTCGCAAAATACTTGGGCTTGAAGAACTTAAGCTAGAAGTTGGGAAGCCGGCAAAAATGACCATTCTTGATCCTGAAGCTGAGTGGACTTTGAATTCCACTACTAATCTTTCAAAATCAGAAAACTCTCCTTTTTGGAATAAAAGATTGAAAGGAAAAGTTTTTGGAACTGTAAATTTAAATACACATTTAATTCACTAAAAGTTGGTAAAGCATACTATTAAATACTCGATTATATGCGGAGTATTCCTCATTGTTTTATTTTTCGTTTCTATCCAGTTTGGAACAAGCCCCTTCCTCGATATTCGACATTTTTTTGTTGATGTTATTATTTTCTTTCTTTTTATTTTTTTTGCAAATAAGGAATTCAGATCTTATCACAATGACGATATTCTTCATTTTTGGCAAGGTATGACTATATCATTTTTAGTGTATGTACCTTCAGTGATCATTTTCTCATTAATTTTATTGATTATGTTGTCAATGGATCCATCTTACTTGGAGGCTTATAAAAGTGGAGCAATTGATTTGCTTGAGAGTCAAAAAACATTGTTCCTTGAAAAATTTCCAAAGGAACAATTTGATTTGCAACTTGCAGCAATCAACGATGTAACAACAGTTGAGCTTATGTTTGATACCCTTAGTAAAAAAATATTGGCAGGATTCTTTATAAGCCCTGTTGTATCTATAATTTTAAGAAAAAAATCTAAATAACCTAATTATGGAAGAATCTTCAAATACGACAGTTAAAAGCGTAGCTATGAAATGGGGAGTCATTAACGGACTTCTCGCTATTGTACTTTTATTGATTATTGATTTTGCAGGACTGATCGGCAATCAAGCTGTGGGGTGGATTGGATATGTTGTTTTTCTTGTTCTCTTAATATTGGCTCACAAGCAATTTAAAGAAGAAGGAGATGGTTATATGAGTTACGGTCAGGGACTTGGAATTGGAACTTTGGCGATGGTTATTTCATCAGTAATCAGCAGTACATTCTTTTTCATTTATATCTCTTTTATCAATTCTGAATTTGTTGATTTTATAAAGGAAAAGTCTATAATGGATATGGAAAACCAGGGAATGAGTGATGCTGAGATAGAACAAGCTATGGGCTTTTCTGAGTCTTTCATGTCTCCGGTTGCATTAACTATTTTTGGTTTATTGGGAGCTATCTTTTTTGGTTTTATAATTTCCTTAATAGTGAGTGCTATTACTAAGAATACTCAACCTGAAGAAATTTAAGTGTCTAAAGATCTATCTTTAGTTATACCCGTTTTCAATGAAGAAGAATCCATTCCAGAGCTTTTGGAATGGATTTTTCGTGTTGTCGATTTGGAGAAAATCAATATTGAAATTATTTTAATCGATGATGGAAGTACCGATTCTTCTTGGTCAATAATATGTAAAGCTTCAGAAACTGAGAATAGAGTGGTTGGGTTAAAGTTTAACCGCAACTATGGCAAATCCGCCGCATTGCAAACAGGGTTTAATCATGCAACGGGTGATGTGATAATTACAATGGATGCAGACTTACAGGATAGTCCTGATGAGATACCTGAGCTTTTAAGGCTTATTAAAGAGGGTAATTTGCATGTAGTGTCTGGCTGGAAAAAGAAGAGGCATGATCCATTAAATAAGACTATCCCATCAAAATTTTTCAACTGGGTTACTAGCAAGGTTTCCGGTATTGAGTTGCATGATTTCAATTGTGGGTTGAAAGCATACCACTCATCGGTTGTGAAAAATATTCATGTATACGGAGAAATGCATAGGTATATTCCATTGATTGCAAAATGGAATGGCTTCAATAGAATAGGAGAAAAAGTTGTAGAACATAGAGCAAGAAAGTACGGTACAACTAAGTACGGAATGAAACGGTTTATCACTGGTTTTCTAGACTTGCTGTCAGTTACTTTTGTTTTTCGATTTAAAAAGAATCCAATGCACTTTTTTGGGGTTTTTGGATCTCTATCTTTCTTGTCAGGATTTTTTCTCACTATTTGGATTATCGGAGAGAAACTCTATCGACAATTCAATCACATACCTAGGAGAGATGTCGTAGATCAGCCATTATTCTTTCTAGCGCTTGTAGCATTAATAGTTGGGGTACAATTATTTCTTACTGGCTTTATTGGAGAAATGATGACACAAAATAATCAAGGTAAGTCAGACTACTTAATCTCTGATAGCACAAATTTGAGATCATCTCCTAAAAGTCAATAATGGGATGTCGTTTTTCTGTTATAGTGCCTGTTTATAACAGACCTGATGAGGTTGATGAATTTCTTGACAGTATTGTAAAACAAAATTTTACAGATTTAGAAATAATCATCGTTGAAGATGGTTCAACTAATGCCTGTAAGCAGATTATCCAGTCTTATAGTGGCCTCACTATAAAATACTTTTTCAAGACTAACTCTGGTCAGGGATTCAGTCGCAATTATGGTGTTGAGAATTCCTCAGGCGAATGGCTTGTTTTCTTTGATTCTGATTGCGTAATACCAAAAGGTTATTTCGATAATTTGTCTGAACTCATTGAAATGCAAAAAGCGGATGCCTACTGCGGTCCTGATACGGCTTCTCCAGACTTCTCTAGGCTTCAGAAGGCAATTTCATATTCCATGACTTCTACACTTACTACAGGGGGTATAAGAGGAGATAAGAATGCAATTGAGAAAGTGGGGCATCTTAGAAGTTATAATATGGTGGTGAAAAAGGAGGTATTTGATTCCTTAGAAGGATTTGGAAAAACCAATATGGGTGAGGATATGGAGTTTAGTTATAGATTTCAAGCAAAAGGATACAAAGCTTTAATCGCACAGAATTTATTTGTTTACCATAAACGACGAAATACTCTTCTTTCATTCTTCTTTCAAATTTTTTCTTTTGGAAGAACAAGGGTTCAGCTTAAAAGAGATTTTGGTTTAGCGATCAAAGCATTTCATTATTTTCCATCTATTTACATTCTGAGCTTTATTATTTGCTCAGTTGGATCAGTATTAGGAATTTCTATTTTATTTATTGGATTACTTTTTTACTTGATTCATTCAACTTTAGTGTTGATAGATAGTTCTATAAAATGGAAGAGCTTGATGGTGGGTTTCCTGTCTATTATAACATCATTTATCCAATTATCTGCTTATGGGTTAGGCATGATAAAAGAATTTTTGATAAGATCTTAATTTTAGAAAAGGGCATAAAAAAACCCGTTCATTTAAACGGGTTTCATTAGTGGGCCCACATGGACTCGAACCATGGACCACCTGATTATGAGTCAGGTGCTCTAACCAACTGAGCTATAGGCCCTTAATTTTTTGAGAAACTCTCGTTCGCTCGCTAAAAATTAAATATTCAAGAAGCTGTGAGTAACAACCTTTTAAATAGGTGCGCAATATTACATATTTGCGTTCTAATATTCAACCAATGTCAGACCTACTTCAAGGCATAGATGCCATTATTTTTGATTTCGGTAATGTTCTTATCGATTTAGACTACCCAAGAGTGATTCGTCGCTTTTCTGAGTTGGCAAAAAAAAACGAAAAACAGATAGAAGAACTTGTTGTCACAGATCCCATTTTGCAGGAATTGGAGATTGGAGCTGTAGATCCAGCAGAGTTTAGGTGGAAGGTGAATAATCTTTTAGGTATATCATTGATGGATGATGATTT
Organism: Ekhidna sp.; assembly: GCA_045106975.1. GTDB lineage: Bacteria > Bacteroidota > Bacteroidia > Cytophagales > Cyclobacteriaceae > Ekhidna. Next base: position 6,887 of record JBGCFL010000146.1, read on the forward strand.
TGATGATGTATGGAATTCTATGCTTAAGAAGGTTCCTAGTGATAGGATGAAGATGCTAGAGCGCATATCTGAAAAGTACAATACATATATTCTCAGTAATTCAAATGTCATTCACGAAATTGCTTTTGATGAAATGATTTTGGAGGCAACAGGAAAGGAAAGTTTGAGAGATTTTGTGAAAAAGGTTTATTTCTCTCATGAAATAGGCATGAGAAAACCTAACCAAGACTGTTATGAACATGTGATTGAGGATATTGAGAACTATGCTTCACGGATGCTATTCCTTGATGATAGATTGGATAATGTAGAAGCTGCAAGAGAGGCAGGGATGAAGGCTGTTCAGATTTTTAGTCCAGATGAACAATTAAAGGAAATATTTGATCTTGGATAAAGAAACTAAAACAAAACTTTTACAACTAGGGCTTTTTGTTCTGACTCTCATTACGACCACTTTGGCTGGTACTGAATGGGCTATGGGTAAGTTTCTCTTTCTGACAGGTATTTCTTGGGATGATTTTCTTTTTGGATTTTCTTTTTCCATTCCATTTTTAGGGATTCTTACTGTTCATGAGTTTGGACATTATTTCACCGCCAAATTTCATCGCATAAAGGTCTCCTTACCTTATTACATCCCTGTATGGTTTGGAATATCTCCCTCTCTTGGGACGATGGGTGCTTTCATTAGAATCAAAGAGAACATTGAGAGCAGGTTAAAATACTTTGATGTGGGTGTTTCTGGGCCTATATCAGGATTTGTAGTTGCGGTGATTTGTTTAGTGTATGGTTTCCAGACTTTGCCGGAGACAGAGTATATATATGAGATGCATCCTGAGTATGAAATTTTCGGAGAAAATTTTGAGGCAAGAATGGAGGGTTTGGATACATTGATCCTAAAAACGAGCTTGAATCCTGATAGGATGAGTTATGACATGCTTCCAGATACTATAGACACAAGCGCAACTGGAGCATTGTTTTTTGGAGATAATATTCTAATGAGTTTGGGAAGAAAATATTTAGCTCCTGATGACAGGTATGTGCCGAGTTCAAAAGAATTGATGCATTACCCAGTTTTACTTGCGGCGTATCTAGCTTTCTTTTTTACAGCACTAAATCTATTACCCATCGGTCAATTGGATGGGGGACATGTCCTTTTTGGGCTTTTCGGGCCTAAGAAACATGCCATTATTTCACGAATTCTATTTACAGTATTCCTATTTTATGCAGGACTAGGTTGGGTAGACATGGCAGACCTTAATGGAACTACGATAGAAGCTCTGACTAATTTCTTGATTAGTATAGCTGCATACCTATTCATTGTATACATGTGTGCATTTAGCATGTTCAAAGAAAAGCGGGATAGACTCCTTTATGCGACTATAATGCTCACTGTTCAGTTTTTTATATCCTCATTTTTTCAGATCGAGGGATATCAAGGTTGGTTGCTATTCTCGCTATTGATAGGAAGATTTATAGGTGTAGATCACCCACCAGTGAGGGAGGACAAACCATTGGATTTAAATAGGCAAATATTAGGATGGATAGCACTTGTTATTTTTGTGCTTTGCTTTAGCCCTCAGCCTCTTGTTGTGGAGGGTTTCTAGAGTTCAAGGTAAGCCAGAATGCCTCCTTCCATATTTCGAACATTTTGAAAGCCCTGGGAAATAAGGTGTTTCTTGGCTCTGCCTGCTCTAGCACCAGATTTACAATGAACGATTATTTCCTCATTTTTGAGAGAATCTATTTCGTCTATCCTTCCTGGCAAATCTCCTAAAGGAATAAGTGTAGCTCCTAAGTTCTCTTCTTCATGCTCCCACTCTTCTCTTACGTCTATAAAGTGAAATTTTTCTCCTTTGGATATTCTATCTTTTACTTCTTGGCAAGTGATGTCCTCGTTCATTTTTTGATGATTTTGTAAGTCCTTTCACCGTCTAGTTGGTGAACTCTCAGCAAATATAATCCTGCTTTCAAATTTGAGAAATTATGCTTCTCCTTATTCTTTTCAGAGATAATGATTTTACCAGAAATATCCCTTAATTCAATATATAGATAATGACCATTTATAGAGATCATGCCTTTTGTTGGATTTGGGTAGATGGTTAGTTTCTCTAGTTTTATTCGCTCACCAAGAGTGAAGTCTTTCACTGGTTTAAAAACAGGTCTTATCATCAATGCCCCTTCAATACTTGTGTTTCTCACCCACCCATCTCCTTTGTTTTCAAAAATGTATTGGGAAGCTTCCATGTTACTTCTATCAAAGCCAATACCAATGTAGTCATTGGTGCTTTGCTGATAGGAAATGTAAAAAGTATCACTCAGAACTAAAGGACGTGAAAGTTCATAGTATGTAAATCCATTGATTATACTATCTGATTTCACATTGATTTGTTGCGACCTAAGCGCAAGACTACTATCGTTGAGAGCTTCAAAAATATTTAATGTCAAAGGCTTGCCATCAGCGGATGGAGCCACATTGGGAAAGTGAAATGCGACATGCGTAAGTGTGTCTTGTTCTTCTAGCCAAAACTTCACTGCTATTTGCCCATTTAGAATATTAGTGCCAGCAGCATACTCAGCGGTTCCATCATCAAAAGCATAATAATCATGAAGTAGATATTGCTGTCTTACCGTGTCATT
>JBGCFL010000147.1:0-2630 GCA_045106975.1 Ekhidna sp.
AGTAGTTAAACAAGGAGGAGAGGAAAAATCTGTTTCGCTAAAATTAAGATCCTTGTTAGAATAAGAAAAGGTTCTCTTTCTTTGCTAAGATATGAGCAAAGACCTACGAATCATCTTTTTAGGAACACCAGATTTCGCTTCAACTACGTTGCGAAATCTGGTTGAAAATAACATTAATGTGGTGGCTGTAATTACGGCTCCAGACAAACCAAAAGGTAGAGGCAAAAAGCTAGGAATAAGTGCTGTCAAAGAATATGCACTCGAAGCTGACCTACCTATATTACAGCCTACTAATCTTAAGTCTCCTCAATTTTTAGAAGAACTAAAAAGCTACAAAGCTGACTTACAAATAGTTGTTGCCTTTAGAATGTTACCAGTCGCAGTGTGGGATATGCCTAGACTAGGTACTTTCAACTTACACGCCTCACTCCTTCCTCAATACAGAGGTGCTGCTCCAATCAATTGGGCTATTATCAATGGTGAAAAAGAAACGGGAGTGACTACTTTTTTTCTGAAACATGAAATAGATACTGGTGCCATTATTTATCAGGAGAAAGAACCTATAGAAGATAGTGATGATATAGGATCACTATATTCAAAACTAATGAACAGAGGAGCTGATTTAGTTTTAAAAACAGTGAAGGCAATAGAAAAGGGTGACTATCCTCAAATAGATCAGGAGGCTAGTTCCGACTTAAAGTCTGCACCTAAGATATTCAAGAATGATTGTAAAATAGATTGGAATCAATCATCTGAAGTAGTAAGAAATTTTATCAGAGGCTTATCCCCCTATCCTGCGGCATGGACAGAGTTGAATGGAAAAACATTGAAAATTTTTAAAACTGAAGTAACTAACGAAAAGTCAAATCAAGATTTAAAACTATTTCAATCGGACGGGAAAACATTTTTGAATGCTAAAACTAATGATGGTATGCTTAGCATTACTGAATTACAATTGGAAGGTAAAAAGAGGATGACCGTAGAAGAATTTTTAAGAGGCAATAAGATTGATTAAAATTCAACCTCACTGATGTACCAATGAAGAGGCCAGCTCAACGGACCTATTAAGATGGATAGCGGAATCCAGTCTCTAAAGTCATTTTTTTGATAATGAGCAATCATGATATTTCCAAAAACGGATACAAGAGTAGAGACTGCTATAATGATGATCATGATGGGTTCATTAATTTTGTATTAACTACGAGAAAAGGAAACAATTCAGATTTATGATAATATCGATGATCGCAGCAATGGGAAGCAATCGTGTAATTGGTAAGGACAATGATATCCCTTGGCATTTACCTGATGACTTTCGTTTTTTTAAAGAGACGACCAAAGGTCATCATGTTATAATGGGGAGAAAAAATTGGGAATCCTTACCCTCTTCTTTTCAGCCTCTCCCTAGCAGACCCAACATAGTGATAACTAGGCAAGAGAATTATGAAGCAAAAGGAGCTGTAGTTGTTTCTTCATTAGAAGAGGCGCTCAAAATGAGTGAAAACAATGGTGAGAGTGAGGCGTTCATTATTGGAGGAGGTGAAATTTATAGAATGGGTCTACAACATGCTCAAAAAATATATTTAACAGAAATCAATGGTGAATTTGAAGGTCAAGTAACTTTTCCTGATTTCTCATCCTCGGAATGGGAGGAACAAGAAAGAATTCATCACAGTGTGGATGAAAGGCACAAATACTCTTTTGACTTTGTAACCTATAAAAAAATAGTCTAATGAATTTACAAGGACAAAAACGTATTGTTGGTATCATTCATATCATATATGGATTAATTACCATTATCTTCTTTCTTCTTATTGGAGCCTTTTTTGACGCATTCTTTCCATTTATTTTAGAAGCTATTGAGGAAGATTCAGGAAAAGAGGCAGCCAACATTGTAAAAGCAGTTAAAGATCTTATAAGAAGTGTTTTCTATATCCTCTTAGCATTTTGCACGCTTCCTTCCATTATAGGAGGCATTGGTTTACTCCAGAAAAAGAGTTGGGGAATGACAGTATCATTGATTGCCGGATGCATTGCCGTTTTCAGTTTCCCTATTGGTACTGCAATCGGTGGTTACACCATTTTCGTATTTATACAAGATAATAAAAATAAGAATGACGAAGCTGAAGGATAAAGTTGTTTGGCTCACAGGAGCTTCTTCGGGAATTGGTGAGCAGATAGCATACCAAATGGTAAAAAAGGGTGCTAAACTCATTATATCCGCCAGAAGAAAAGAAGCTCTAGAAAAAGTGAAAAAAAATTGTGATTCAGAGCATGTCGCTGTACTCACATTGGATTTAGAAGATCAATTTGCGATCCCTAGCAAAGCATTGGAAGCGGAAACTTATTTTGGTCCCGTTGATATTTTAATCAATAATGGAGGAATTAGTCAAAGAGACACCATAATCAATACTGATATGGAAGTCTATCGCAGATTGATGGACGTTAATTACTTTGGGACAATAGCTCTTTCGAAAGCTCTCTTACCGGGCATGATCAGCAGAAAGTCGGGTCATCATGTAGTCATCACATCAGCCACTGGAATTATTAATACTCCATATAGATCAGGATATGGTGCCTCAAAACACGCTCTTCATGGCTTTTACGATGTATTAAGAGCTGAGCATCACGAT
>JBGCFL010000148.1:0-9681 GCA_045106975.1 Ekhidna sp.
ATTAGAATCGAGGCTTCTTCAGGATTGACTGATGAGGAAATCGAGAAAATGAAGCAAGAAGCTGAAGCTAACGCTGAAGCGGATAAAGCTGCGAAAGACCAAGTAGAAAAAATCAATCAAGCTGATTCATTGATTTTTCAAACGGAGAAGCAAATGACTGAGTTTGGTGAGAAGCTTTCTGCTGACAACAAGTCTGCTATCGAGGGTGCTTTGACTAAGCTGAAAGAAGCACATGGTAAGCAAGATCTTGCGGAGATTGATACAGCGATGGAAGCATTGAACAATGCATGGCAAGCTGCTTCTCAAGAGATGTATGCTGGTGCTGAAGGTGGCGCTCCTGGAGCTGATCCTAGTGCTGGTGCACCTGGTGGCGAAGAAGCTAAAGCGGATGACGTTTCTGACGTAGAATTCGAAGAGGTAGAGGAAGAGAAAAAGTAAATCGATTAAATCGACGAGAATTAATTTCCTTCTGAATACCCTTTATATATAGATGACCCTTCTCGAATAATCGAGGAGGGTTTTTTTGTTATAAACCATAATACCCAATTAGACCCTAAAACAAGTTCAGGGTGACAATCGGGTGGAGTACAGAGGTGTTTTCTCAGGGCGTCATTCTGAGACTAGCCGTCCGCATTTATTTTCAGAATCTTGTCGCATAGATTTATCACTGCGTTTCGAAATAACAAAAACATAGAAGGACTTGCCTCTTAATCATGATTTTCCATTCGTGTCATTATCATAGAGATGAATTGTGTAGGGTTTTGAGAAATAGAATAATTAACTTTCTATTATGAGAAAAAACATATCATCAGGCGCTCCATGGGAGGATCAGGTAGGGTACTGCCGAGCTGTAAGAGTAGGAAACATCATTGAGGTGTCAGGCACAGCACCTGTTCGAGATGGAACGACGGTTGGAGATAATGCCTATGAACAGACCAAAGTCTGTCTTGAAATAATAAAAGAAGCCATTGAGGAAGCAGGCGGAAAAATAGAGGATGTTGTACGAACGAGAATGTTTGTGACAGATATTTCTCAATGGGTAGCTATCGGCAAAGCCCATGGAGAAGTATTTGAATCAATCAAACCAGCTACCAGCATGGTAGAGGTAAAAGCATTAATTGATCCTGAAATGTTGATTGAAATTGAGGCGACAGCTATTTTAGCAGACTAAAAATTAGGAGCACACTTTTTTTATTAAAACTCCATCATGTCTATCAAAAGTATTATTGTCTTCTTTCTTGTTTTCAGTTTACAGCTGCTTATCTCATGTATATACTCTTGTGATTGTGCTCCAGGGATTGAGCGTAGTGCTAACTATATCAATGGCGAAGTTTTAGCTCTAGACACCTCTGGTTTTAATGACCAAATAGTAGAAGACAGTGTCTACAGAAATTCATTTGGACTTTACTACCAAAGCAGGCATGAAACAAATGAGACAAGCGAAATCAAACCTTCAACTCCATACAGATCACTTGGATTTAGCTCAGCTTTTGCATGCAGTTGTATTGACGACACTTATCTCTACGCTGATCCTGTAATTAATTTGGATATCATTATGATAGATTATGAATCAAAAGAAGAAACAAATGTTAATGATGGTTTTGGCTTATTTATAGGGTCTGGTTTACAATCACTGGAAGAAGTAGACTGGAACATCTATTTCAATCAGGAATGGTACCCTGAGACCCACTTAAATTTTGAGCTAATTGATGAAAATGCGGTATTATCATCCTCTGTCTTCAGGATAGTACTAACACTAGATTCTGGGGCAACTTTATCATCAGAGACGGACGTGATCAAATTCTTTGACTAACAAAAGATAAAATAGGTGAGAATTTTTAAAGGCTTTTTGATTGGAGGACTAGTAGCCGAAATTTTGTTTACCTATTTCTTTCACAAAAATCCTCTTCCACCAAGCATTCAATTAAGACAAACCATCCAAGGAGCAATTTTAATTTTTGCCCTTTCTGGGACAATAGTTCACTACTGTATTCTTAGATTATTTATTGGGAAGAAAAGAAATTCTTTCTCTTCATCGTATTGGAGACGAATCTCACTACTAATATTTAGCTATTTAACTTTTGGTGTAACTATTTCATTCATATTAGATCAATTTAATATAATTGATCCCTCAATGGTCACTAACTCATATTTAGGAATCAATACATTTCTTCTAATCATTGCGAACTTTGTGAAATTTAAAGAATAAGATGTCTGAGTATCACATCATAAATAAAACTAGCTGCTAGCTTAGCAGTTCTTCCATCATCATATGCTGGACTCATTTCGGCCACATCGAAACTGATCAACTTATCTGATTTTAGTATCTCCTTTAGTAATGGTTTGATATGTTGAGGCAATGCCCCATACGGGTTGGCGGCACTCACTCCCGGCGCAACCCCTGCTGAAAAAACATCCAAGTCAAGGGTGATGCAAACATGATCAACCGACTCTGTGAAGAAGTTGATTTGAGCCATCAATTCCTCCTTGGATTCCCCAAGGAGCTCATCCATCGAAATGAAGGATTGTTTTCTCTCTCTCATCAAATCAAACATAGACTGAATATTAACAGCTTCATTAATACCAATTGGTAGATAGTGGAAGTTTTCGTATTCGTCAAAAAGCTGCTTCGCCCAACTTCCTGAATGAGGCCCATTGGAATAGTTTCTTAAGTCAAAATGTGGGTCAAAATTGATCATGCCAATTTTCCTTCCTTCAAGAGCATCTAACACTCCTTTGCCATGCGCATAGCTTATTTCATGACCGCCTCCTAAGAGAATAGGGAAAGCCCTTTTGCTTACTAAATTTTGAACATATCTCGCTAGTTCCGTTTGGGCTGTTTCTAATTGATCAGCACTTACAACTACATCTCCCCCATCAAAAATTTGAACGCTATCATCAAAATGCACAGCCAAATTGACCATTGCCTTACGAATGGCATCTGGTCCTTCTACAGCTCCAACACGTCCAAAATTTCTTTTGACACCTACATCAGAGCAAAACCCAAGAAAGTAAATAGCTTCTGTTAAGTCTTTATTTAAATCTGTTGTTTTCACAACCTGATGCCAAACATCTCTGACAGAACCTGCATCTTTTCTTCCAGTCCAAATAGATTGATTCCCTGGTTTATACATTGCTCACTTCCTTTCCATTTTTCCAGACTTTACTCGGCTTAATTTTTCCTTGATTGTACAGAATCTCTCGATAATCATCTACTGGAAATGAAATCATATCGGCCTTCATTCCTTTGGTGATTCTTCCTCTGTCTTCTAATCCCAGTGCTTTTGCCGCTCTAAAGGTAATTCCTGAAAAAATTTCGGCTGATGAGAGCTTTTCATAAATACCCAAAATAGATGCTTGAACTAGTAAATCGCCCATTGGTCCTGAGCCAGGATTCCAGTCAGTAGAAATAGCCAAAGACGCTCCTGCATCTAATAGTTTACGAGCTGGCGTGAACTGCATCCCCAAACCTAAAGATGCTCCGGGAAGTGCAACCGCGATGGTATCTGATTTTGCTAATAACTCAACTTCTTTATCTGTACTTGCCTCTAAGTGATCCGCACTTTGCGCTCCCAAGTCAACTGCAATTTGACTACCTCCCGTATGAAATTGATCTGCATGTATTGTCAAATCAAAACCATGCTTCTTTGCCGCCTTCATATAGTCCCTTGCTATCTCTAATGGAAAGGCGGAGGGTTCTACAAAAATGTCTATTCGATTTGTTAGCTGTTTGGATTGGAGAAGAGGGAATAGCTCATTTTCTATATGATTCAAAAATTCTCTTTTGTCAGTGAATTCTTTAGGGCAAACATGAGCGGCGAGGCAAGTTGGAATAAGATCCGCTGCTACTTTACTATTTCCCTCTTTCACAACCTCCAAAATTTTCAATTCGTTTGACACATCTAGCCCATATCCGCTTTTCACTTCTATGGTTGTGATTCCATCTTGTAAGTGTCTATTAGCTCGCCTGACTAAACCACTCAATAGCTCCTCTTTTTCCGCCGCTCTGGTCTTTGCTACAGAATCAAAAATCCCCCCTCCTTGCTCTAATATTTTCTCATAAGACTCGCCCGACATTCTCAGGGTATAATCTCTTGCTCTTGTCCCTCCCCATACTAGATGCGTATGACAATCAACAAAGCCTGGCAGCAAAACTTGATCTGATTCTATTTCTGAAACATGATCTGCTTTGGAGACCAAGTCATCAAATGATCCTACCTCAAGGATTTTTTCACCATCACACAAAACCCCTCCATTTTCAATAAGATCAAGTGTGTCATCATTCAATACACCTTTCAAATGGGTGTTTTTAAGAGTCAAAATTTGTCTGAAAGGACCGATTAGTATAGACATGGTACGATAATTGAATTGAACATGAAAGTTATACTTAGTAAATTGCATTGTCAACCAAGACTCTTATGAAAAAGCTATCACTTACATCCATTTTCTCTCTTTTAGTTTTAATGTGTTTCTCCCAAATGGGAAGCTTAGCACTATCTGTTGGAGTCCCTCAAAATTCTTTCAGAGAAAATACTGACGCCACCGGAGTTGGTTTTGATTTGTCTCTTGCGTTTCCATTTCAAAAAAGTGTACCTATATATCTAGGATTAGACATCAATTATATGGTATATGGGTTCAATTCTGAAAACTTGGATCTTTCGGCAGATATTGTGGCTCAAGATGGAACACTCATTGCTTCATTGCCAATACCCTTGAGAGTGGTTAATACCAACAGTATTTTTGGCACTCATGCTTTTTTAAGAGCAGTTGCTCCTTTTGATCTCATTCAGCCTTATGCAGAAGGTTTGGTTGGTTTTAGGTATATATCAACCAATACGAAAATTGAGGATAGGTCAGACGAATTACGCTGGGCAGAAGATCCAGATGAATCCAATTTAATCTCTAGAACTACTGTATTGGACGATTGGATTTTTAGTTACGGTTTTGGGGGAGGTTTCATGATCAAAATAGGACGAAATGCTTTTATAGACTTAAGAGCCAACTACTTTAAAGGTCAAAGAGCTCAGTACTTTGATGGTACAGATACAGAATCGTGGGAAGTTTCTATCACAGACATTGGAGATATTAGTGGTCAAGACGATCCTCAAATTGATGATATTGGTGGGGACAATTTAGCGCTAGGCTCTAGACCTAGAGAATCTACAACTGATCTATTGACAATTAAGGTGGGAATCGCCTTTAAATTTTAATACCCGTATTTTTCTTTCCATCTGGTTTTTAGAAATCTTCTTAAATCCTCCTCGCGAGGATTTTTTCCTGGATCATACAATTTAGTTTGCTTGATTTCATCAGGTAGAAATTCCAAATAGGCAAAATTCAGCTCATGATCATGCGCATATTTGTATCCTTTTCCATAACCCTGATCTTTCATGAGTTTAGTAGGAGAATTTCTCAAAGCCATTGGCACTGGTAAATCACCCGTGTTTTGCACCAACGCTTGCGCTTGATTGATAGCCATGTAAGAAGCATTACTTTTAGGTGATGAAGCTAAGTAGGTCACACATTGTGAAAGAATTATTCTTGATTCGGGATAGCCAATCATGTTTACTGCTTGAAAGGCATTTGTCGCCATGACCAATGCTGTAGGGTTTGCATTACCAATATCTTCCGAAGCTAATATCACTAACCTTCGCGCGATGAACTTTACATCTTCGCCTCCTTCTATCATTCTAGCTAAATAGTATACCGCCGCATTTGGATCGCTTCCTCTAATTGACTTTATAAAAGCTGAAATTACATCGTAATGCATTTCCCCCTTTTTGTCGTAGAGCACCGTTTTTCTCTGCGCCGCAGTGATTACTTTTTCATTAGTAATGATCTTCGTTTTCCCCTCATCACTATTGATCACCAGCTCTAGCAAGTTCAATAGTTTTCTTGCATCGCCACCCGACAAATTAAAAAGTGCCTCGGTTTCCTTGAGCTTTACCTTGATCTTTTTCAAATCATAGTCCTCCGCTAAAGCATGCTCTACAATCGAGAGTAAATTTTCTTTTGTTAAGGCATTGAGTGTATAGACTTGAGACCTAGAAATCAATGCGGAGTTTACTTCAAAGCTAGGGTTCTCAGTAGTTGCTCCAATTAAGGCAATGGTTCCTTTTTCCACCGCTCCGAGTAAAGCATCTTGCTGTGCCTTGTTAAATCGATGAATCTCATCTATAAAGAGAATGGACTTACGACCTCCTCCCGCTTTTTGAATGACTTCTCTCACATCTTTTACTCCAGCACTTATCGCGCTGAGCGTATGAAATGGCATTTTTATTTCGTTGGCGATGATATTGGCAATGGTCGTTTTACCCGTTCCGGGAGGTCCCCAAAGGATCATTGATGGTATTTGCCCCATCGCTATGGACCTTTTCAGTACTCCTTTTTCTCCCACTAAATGCTCCTGACCAACCAGATCAGATAGTTTAGAAGGGCGCATTCTTTCGGCTAGAGGTGAGGTATCTTGAAACATATTTTAAAATTAAGAAATCTCGTCATCCTCAAAGCTACATTTGCATTGTGAACTGGAGTAGCCTCAAAGTATACATCGCCCTTACACTCGTTAGCCTATTCTATGGTATCAATTACAGTGTTCTCAAAATCATTGTTCCAGAACATATTGGGCCTTTTGGCTTTATTGTCTTAAGAGTCATATTAGCCTCTTTCATTTTTTGGCTATTCTATTACTTCAATCAAGAAAAAATTGATTGGAAAGTGGATGGAATAAAATTGACCATCTGTGCACTAACTGGAGTAGCTGTCAATCAATTGCTTTTTTACAAGGGAATAAGTTTGACCTCTGCTGTCAATGGATCCATCATCATGACATTGACGCCTATACTTGTCTTGATCTGGGCTGCACTGATACTAGGAGAAAGGATCACTAAGTATAAAATAATAGGCGTTGTACTCGGTCTGATTGGAGCTACCATCATAGTGTATAAGCCAGATGTAGTCACCTCTGCTGGAAACTGGCGAGGAGATTTATTAGTGCTATTGAATGGAAGTAGCTACGCTCTTTATTTGGTTTTAGTAAAGCCTCTAATGAAGAAGTATAAACCAATGACGGTTGTCACTTGGATATTTACTATTGGGATCATTTTTGTTTTTCCTGTGGGCATAAATGAAGCTTTACAAGTGGATTTCGTATCACTTCCCACAAGAGTCTGGTGGGGAGCTGCATACGCAATTATCATGGTTACTGTAGTTGTCTACTTTTTAAACGCTTGGACACTTGTAAAAGTAAATTCATCCGTAGTTGGGGCATTCATTTACTTACAACCAATATTCGCAACTCTAACTGCCATTCTATTTTTCGGAGAGGTTTTCCTAATAAAACACTTAATAGCAGTTTGCTTCGTATTTGCTGGCGTCTGGATGGTTACTAAAAAGACTTAGAAACTGTAACTAGCTAAGAGAAATAGCTATCAGTAGACTACTATTCTTCATTCCCTTTGTCGTATCTGTTCTTCATTGTCCTTACAAGAAGAAGAAGTATAAACACAACTGCCATACCTATGATCAAGGTTTTCTTGGCGTCTTCATGAGTAAATGATGTTTCTCCTGAGTTTATGACCTGATAGATGATAAATCCTATTAAAACATAGAGGCCATATCGTATGGGCTTTTTCATTCTTTACCTATTAAATAGTTAATACTTACGGTTGCTAAATCAGAATTGGGGAATTTGGTTCTGTGATTTACGTCATTGATCAAACCTGCTTCCGACACTACTTTGTCAAAGCTATCTATTTCAAGAATATATTGATCTGAAAAACCATGAGTGGCTTCATAAGCAGTAGATGCGGTCTTCCCAAGATTGGATGCTGTCAGTTTGCTATCTAAAGCATGCAACTCAATCATAATCAATCCGAATTTTTTAATATAAGGCTTCCACTTAGTCAGATGTGATTTGAGGTTACTTTCTACTTGATTGTTGGTCAGAAGCTTTCCGCATGAAGCAAATGCCCCTGTAGAAATACTGGTTGCATCTAAGTTTACTTCTACATCATCCCACACTCTATTATGATCAAGAAACGTTCGCACATTGAGTAAGTCGCCCAATTGTATTTCATAATTTTCTTGAAGATCATCATCCAATCTTTTCGGATCGCCAATATCTCCCCAAATTACTTTTGCCCAGACATCCGCATTAATCAAATTTGCCTTAGTCACTTTTAAAGCTGCCTCATTATAGTCTGCACCAACTAGAAAAAGAGGATACTCCTCCAGCATCTTTCCTCTTTTGGTCTTATTAAAGACGACATCAAATATGTGAATGAGAAAGGCGCCATTACCACAGCCCATGTCCAGAATACCCTTGGGCTGTTCATCAATAGGCTTATTAAATTGATCAATTATGATCTCATCAATCTTTTGAAAGTAGGCTATATGTGCTCCTCCACTTCCCCAAACATTCATTTCTCGGTCTACTCCTATTTCTTTTTCACCTTCTCCTACCTTTAAGGCTTTAGAATTCCCAAAAATCAATTCATCTAGCTTTCTAAAAGTTGGGATGTAAGAGACAGTTACTCCATAAGCAGAAGATCGTTTTGCGAAAAAGAGTCCCTTCTCTGTAAATCTATAATTGCCATTCTTCTTTTCAAACCATCCAAGGAAGGTGAAAAAATCAAGGATTTGTTCGAAGCTCTCTGGGTCTTCATGATACTCCGAAGCTGAAAAAGAAGTTTCCATAAAGTACTTATGAAACATCCCTCCCATTCCAAGCTGAACAGTACTCGGGCCAACTAAAATTCCTTCGATGTGTTTCAGTATTTGATTCTGAACCGATTGCACCTTTGTATCTGGAGACAGCTCAAAATGTTCTTTTTGATAAGCTGAAGCAATTTTGCTCCAGATCAAAAACGGCTCCTTTTCAAACTTTCTTTCGTGATATTGTCCTGATATTTTAATTAAATCGACTACCTCTTTATACCTATCAGAATGAGAAAAGGCTAATTCACTTTTGTCATTAATCGCCAAAGAGATAGCCCCCGTTTCATTGTCAACATTATAGTCCAACCAACCTTGAGAAGCCAATAACCGAAGCGCTACGTTTAGATAACCACTATTCGATTGAAACTTATTTGCTATTGTAATTAGGTCTGCAGATTTCTCATTCAACAGAAAATCTAAGACCCCTTTTTGATACAATTCAAAAGCCGCTGGTGCTATCGCAATACCATCCAAGTGCCTAAAAAGATCATTTCTATAGAGAGCGTTTCGTTGTTTCACTGATTCCATCTGTTTAGGGGCTATAATTGCTGTGAAATTACCTAATTGAAACTTTCTATGGAAAATATTAATATATCGCAGCTATTCTTTTTCATCCTTGGATCAGTTGGATTCGGTAGTGGACTATTTCTATTCATTAAAAGCTTCATGACTTCAAAAGTTACTTTACGTAAGAAAGGAGCGCTAGTAATCATAGTTACCTTTTTAATCCTCTCCTTAAGGATCATAATAAAACAGTTTTTTTGAAGCTGTATACATCGTATCAACTTCCCTTGGTAACTTTGCCGCTCAATTGGATTGAATTATGACACTGGAGCAGGAAATAGGTAGACGAAGAACTTTTGGCATCATTGCCCACCCCGATGCAGGCAAAACAACGCTAACGGAAAAGTTGCTTCTTTTTGGAGGTGCGATTCAAACTGCTGGTGCTGTCAAGTCCAATAA
>JBGCFL010000149.1:0-6686 GCA_045106975.1 Ekhidna sp.
GCCCTCTTAAACAAGAGGGCTTTTTTTATGCCCAAATTGTATCGTCCTTAAATTAGCTTATCAATAAAATAGAATATTTATGGAGCCTAATTGATCATTATCCCCTTCTGAACAGTGTAAATTAGCAATCGAAGTAAATGCTAAATGTAACGACTGATAACCTTATTGTTCAATCATATTTTGTAATCCTTATCTATTAAGATGTCAAGGTTATGAATTATTGAAATTGTAAAATTTTGAGGTTGTAGATTTGACTAAAAGTGTTGATTTATAGACTTTACTTATTGGAAATCGATTGATTTTTTCAAGTCCTTACATTAATGTAGATAGATTTATTATTTGCTATTAGGATTCTGATTTTATATGAACATCTCTTTGTGGAAATGGTATTTCAATTGCTTTTTCTTTGAATTTGGCAAAAATATCGAAGTAGAGTTCTGTCTTTAGTCTTCTTGGTTTGTCAGTATGCGTAGCTGTCCAAATGGCTAAGTTGAAATTGAGAGAACTATCTCCAAATTCTTCAAAAAAGACATATGGTTCTGGAGATTTTAGAATGTGCTTGTTTTCTTCAGCTACCTGAAGTAAAATATCTCTTACTTCTTCAGGGTCTTCATTATAACTCACTCCTACGGGAATATTGAAACGAATGTTTCGATCGTTGTGGCTCCAGTTGATAACTCTTGAAGAAATGAACTCCGAATTGGGAACGATTACTGATATATTGTCATTCGTTAATATAGTTGTTGCCCTTACCGAGATATTAATGACATCTCCTTCTATATCTCCAACATCAATTCTATCGCCCACTTTTATAGGCTTTTCAAATAGTATGATAATGCCTGAAATGAAATTGTCTGTGATGTTTTGAAGACCAAAGCCAATGCCAACTCCCAAAGCACCAGCTAATAGACTGAGAGAGCTCATATCTATACCAGCTGTCTGAATAATGAAAATGGCACCAATAAATACGAATATGAATCGTGCTATCATTCCGATAGAGCTTCTTGCTCCACGCTCAAAATTTGCTTTTGCCAGCACTTTGTCTACTAAGAAATTTTTAAATCGCTTAGATAGATATGATAGTAAAACAAAGGCGAAAATGAAGTATAGAATGTTGCCTAAACTGATGTCGCTTTTGCCCAGTTTAAATAATGTAGTAGTGAATAGTTCTCCTATACTGGTGAAAAATTCAAGTATGCCTTGCCAAATTTCTTTGATTGAATTCATAAATGCTTTAATCAAATCATAAATTAAATCATATGACTTGATTAAAGCTATAGAATGGTCTTTTTCTTATTCGTCTTTCAAGGCATTGGATGGATTGGCAACAGCTGCTCTATATGATTTCATACTCACCACAACCCAGGTAAGTATGAGCACTAGTACAATAGGAGCAACTAGTAAATACCATGCAAGGTCAATACGATAGCTATATCCTTCTAGCCATTGATTGAGCCAATAAAAGGCGCAACCAATGCCAACTATACCCCCAATAATCACCAAACGGGTAAAGTCTTTAATCATCATTCGTAAGAGAGAAGGAACACTTGCACCCAATACTTTTCTTACAGCTATTTCTTTAAACCTTTTTTGAAGGACAAATGTGGTCAAAGCGAAAAGTCCTAAAAATGCAATTAAGATAGCAAGAGCAGAAAAAGTGGTGAATACTTGTCCAAATTTTCGCTCCGCTTCAAAATGTTTTTGAAAGGAGTCACTCAGGAAGGTTGCGTCAAAGGGATATTCGGGAACATGCTGATTCCATTTTTCTTCTATTTCATTCAATGTTCTAACCATATCATTCGTATTGACTTTAGCTAGGACAAATGCTTGATGATACATGCCAATTTCCTGAGTATTACTTCCATATCGAAAGATCATTGGACTAATATCACGTTTGAGTGAAGTATAGTTGAAATCCTTCATAATGCCAATTACAGTAAATTCAAGTTCTTGAGATCGATTCAATTTTTTGCCAAGAGGTTTATCCCACCCTAATTCTCTTACTAGCGATTCATTAATTACAACAGCAGCAGTATCAGTGACTCTATTCTTATCAAAAAATCGTCCTTCCACAAGTTCTAAATCTAGAATTTTCTCAATACCTGGTTCAATAAAAGCATTGTATGGGCTTACTGTCTGATTGTCTTCATAGGTATATGTCCAATCTCCAAATCCATGAAACGGGATATTGCTGGCTTTAGCAACCTTTTTTATGCTTGAGATTCCTTCAAGTTGGGTTTTGAATAAGTCATATTTGTCACCTAATTCACGACCATTCATGATCACTAATGTCTGATCAATGTTGACTCCTAATTCTTGAGACTGCATGAATGTCACTTGCCGATAGATGATGCTTGTAGCCGCCACAAGGAATATAGAGATAGCAAACTGAAAGGCAACAAGCCCACTTCTCAATCCACCTTTTCCTGCTTGTTGCAGTTGTCCTCTCAGTGCTTTTAGAGGAGAAAAACTAGAGATAACATATGCTGGATATACTCCTGCTAGCAATCCTACTACAATTAACAAACTAACGATTGACAGTGCATTTCTAGAAGAATAAAGATCTGCTAAATTGAATTCTCTCCCTGTAAGTTGATTAAAATAGTCAACTGAAACTGTAGAGATAATAAGTGCTAATAGAATCGCGAAGAATGTGATCAATAAAGATTCTATAAGAAATTGTGCAATGATGCTTTTTCTTTGGGAACCCAATGCCTTTCTTATTCCTACTTCCTTAGATCTCACAGCCGATCTTGCTGTAGACATGTTAATATAATTGACGCATGCTATAAGCAATATGAAAACTGCTACTAGAGAAAAAATGATTACATTTTTTCCATCGCCTCTCGCACCCATAGAAAAGTGGGGATTGTCTAGGTGGATGCTGGTAACTGGGATCAAAGTAAATCCCCAATGACGATTAGGATACTCAGCCATCAATTGCTCAAAAGAGTCATGTCCGGTAAAGTCAATCAATTTTGGGCCAATGTATTTGGTGAATAGTTCCTCCATTTTCGAGTTGACCTCTTCAGCAGTAGTTCCATTGCTGATTTTTGCATAAGTCCAATAATTATTTCCTGTCCAGTTTATATTATCTCCAGGCTCAATCAAGCTTGCTGCAATGAATTGAAATGGGAAATGAGTGTTTTTTGGAGGATCTTTTACAACTGCGTTTACTTTCATCAACTCTCCATCCACTTTGATAGTCTTACCCATGGCAGATTCGTTGGGGAAGCACTTCTTAGCTAGTGTTTCAGTTAGGACTATATGCTCTGGTGCTGTGATGGCATTTTTAGGATCTCCACTAATAAACTCCATTTGAAAAACTTCAAATATATTTTCATCAGCCCATGCACCTCCTTCTTGAATGAATCCTTTGTCCCCAATCTTGAAATGAGATTGCCATAAACCGGATATACGTGTAGCTACTTCCACTTGTGGGTATTCAGTCATTGCTGTTTTTGCCAATAATGGAGGCGTGTAGCTTCCTCGGGTTCCATTTGCTAACCTGTATACTCTATCTACATCTGGATAGAATTTATCATAGCTCTTTTCATGAAAAATATACATCATGATCAGTAGGCAAGAGGCTAAGCCGATTGCTAGACCTATTATATTGATACCGGCATATGATTTTTGCTTGAGGAGTGTTCTAATTGCTACTTTGAGATAATTTTTAACCATTGCAAGAGGAGTTAGTTGTTCGTAATCGTCTACTTCTTTTAAATACCGAAACCTGAGAAACCGAAAGGCATTCCATGTAAATTTTAATTTGGCTTTTCTGGGAGATCTCTCTCTATCAAAAAGTTCATATAAGTCACCTTCAATTTGCTCCAAATAGTAATCTTTCAGGAGAAATGGAAGCATCCTTAATACCCATTTTGGTGGATTGCTTTGTTTCATTGAAAACCTAAAACAGCTTTTGGGATTTTGTTAAAGAGTTGATTGCGCGTTTCATGTACAAATGCAATTGCTCTAGAACCTTCTGCGGTTACTTTAAATATTCGCTTTCGTCTGCCACCACGTTCAGCACTTGCTCCACCCATTTCAGAGGATACAAATCTTTTTTTCTCTAAGCGGTCAAGTACTGTGTGAACTGCACTGATATTTACTTTTCTATTGATTTGAGATGCTATTTCATCCATGACTTTTACGCCATAGGCGTCTTCTTGAAGAATAGCAACCATCATTAGAACAAGCTCTTCCAGCTCTCCCAATTGATAAGATTCAGTTTTCATAATAAATTAAATAAGCAATAAGGGTCGTTCACCCTTATTTCATTCATGAATGTAGATGATATACGAAGGTCGTTATAAAAGGTTTCTTTTATAATTGTAGATGTAATAAAATTTTACTTGAATATGCCAAATACGGTAGAGCCACTTCCGGTCATTGATGCGTAGGCAGCTCCTCTCTGGTACATTTCTTTTTTGACATTTTCAATTTTTGGATGATTCGGAAAAACCGAGTTCTCAAAGTCATTGATCAAGTAATTTGACCATTCACTGACTGGTTTAGAAAGAATTTTAGAAATGGAAGTTGAAGGAGTATTTGGGCTTACTCCAGCATAAGCTTCTTTAGTCGAAATGTGTATGTTCGGATTAATTATTTCTATTCTATAAGAGGACAGGTCTAGCTCCAATTCACTTAATATTTCACCTCTCCCAGTAGCTATTGAGGGTTTGTTTTGGATAAAAAATGGACAGTCACTCCCAAGCTGAAGGGCATATTCTTCTAGTTGCTGACTTGACATATTAAGTTCAAAAAGATCATTCAACATTTTCAGTGTAAAAGCACCATCAGCTGATCCACCTCCTAATCCAGCACCCATTGGAATCTTCTTCAATAAATTGATCTCGACAGGAGGGATGTTAAAGTCGGAATGAATAAGTTGATAAGCTTTGATGCAAAGATTTGATTGACTGTCACCAGGTATGTCTAAACCGTGCGAGTGAAAACTGAATTGACTACTCTTGTTGATCTCTAAAACGTCTTTTAAATCAATAGGGTAAAAACAGCTTTCAATGTCATGAAAGCCGTCTTCTCTTTTACTCAAAATAGAGAGTCCAAGATTTATTTTGGCGTTTGGGAAAGTGATCATTGTAAGTGAATGTCACACTGAGTTTATCGAAGTGTCTTCATATATAAACTCAGGATGACACTGTCATTATTTTTTTAACTCTTCTATTAACTCTTGAGTAATTCCAGAACTGGAAAATCCACCATCATGCATTAGATTTTGCATAGTTACCATTCTAGTGAAATCAGAGAACATTGAAATGCAATATTCTGCACAGCTTTCAGCGTCCGCATTTCCTAGTGGAGACATTTTATCTGCGTAATCAAAAAACACGTCAAATCCCGGTACCCCAGACCCTGCGGTTGTCATGGTTGGAGACTGTGAAATGGTGTTGACTCTTACTTTTTTATCTCTAGCCATTCGATAGCCAAAGCTTCTAGCTATGGATTCTAACACAGCCTTTGCTTGAGCCATGTCGGAATAGTCTGGAAATGTTCTCTGAGCGGCAATGTAGGACAGTGCTAAAATAGAACCCCACTCATTCATGGAGTCCAGTTTTTCGGCCGTTTGCATGACTTTGTGAAATGATAACGCTGATACATCTAGGGATTTTTGAAACCAATCATAATTTAAATCACCATAATCTTTCCCCTTTCTTACATTAGGACTCATTCCAATGGAGTGAAGTACGAAATCAATTTTCCCTCCAAGAATTTCTGTGGACTTGTTGAAAAGGTTTTCTAAATCTTCGATTGAAGTAGCATCTGCAGGAATGATTTCGGTATTGCATTTTTCCGCTAGCTTATTAATCTCACCCATTCGCATTGCTATAGGAGCGTTGGTCAACGTGAAAGCAGCGCCTTCTTCCAAAGCCTTTTCTGCTACTTTCCATGCGATAGAACTTTGATCTAATGCGCCAAAAATGATTCCTCTTTTCCCCTTTAGTAGATTGTATGCCATGCTTTGAGTTTTAAAAATTCTTATTTAATACCTAGTAATTCTTTCGCACTTTCAATAGAGGGTAGGCCTGGATTTTCTCCACCAATCATTTTAGCTATTTCTGAAATCCTGTCTTCTCCTTCTAGCAACTTCATTTTACTCATAGACCTTTCTGAACTGTGATCTTTGTAAACGAAATAATGAGCGTCTCCACCAGCGGCAAACTGCGGCAAGTGACTAATGCTGATGACTTGATGATTCTTTGCCATTTCTTTCATCATCCCAATCATTTGGAGTGCAACTTGACCAGATACACCTGTATCTATCTCATCAAAAATGATAGTAGGAAGAGCTGTCTTGTCTGCTATTAAATACTTGACAGCAAAGATGAGTCTTGAGAATTCACCGCCAGAGGCAACTTCTTTTAACTCTTGAGGTCTTACTCCTTTATTGGCACTGAAAAACATGTCTATTTGATCCAAGCCATCACTTGTTGGTTCAGAAGAATTCACCTTAATTTCAACAGAACCATTTTCTATCCCAATTCTGTGAATAATTTTCTCCATCTCGTCTGCAAAGTTTAGTGCAGATAGCTTTCTTGATTCACTCAGTTTTTCCCCAACTTGGAGCATTACTTTCTCACTGGACAGAAGAGTGTTTTTTGCTTTAATAATATCATTATCAAGATTGGCAACTAGACTTAGACTTTCAGCAATTTCATCTCTTA
>JBGCFL010000015.1:0-24614 GCA_045106975.1 Ekhidna sp.
GCAGCAGCATTACTAAACGCATCTTTGAATTTGTCAAAAGAACCGAAAGCTGAATTGATAGCATCTGCTAAAGCGCCAGAAGGTTCTCCGCCACCATTTGGACTCATTACGGACCAAAAAAGTGTGTGATTGAAATGGCCACCACCATTGTTTCTTACAGCACCATTGTCAGAATGATCTCTGCAAAGATCTTCAATGGATTTACCTTCCATATCTGTTCCTTCTATAGCGGCATTCACTTTGGATACATAAGCTGCGTGATGTTTTCCGTGGTGAATTTCCATTGTTTTAGCATCAACATGAGGCTCTAGTGCATCGTGTGAATAAGGTAAGTTTGGTAATTCGAAAGCCATAATTATTGTTGGTTTATAAGTTCTAAAATTTGTTTCGTAAAGGTAACTAAAAATGGAGGCGTTTAGTTGCCTCGAATTTTCTTAAAAAAATCTTTTAGTAATAATTCAGATTCGTTTGCCATGACGCCAAGCTTTAATTCAGTCTTTGGATGAATGATATTTTTGTTGAATTGGGAGAAGCCTTTCTCTTTATCGAGTGCTCCAATAACAACTCTTCCGACTTGTGTCCAGAATAATCCCCCTGCACACATGCAACATGGTTCTAGTGTCACATAAAGTGTGCACTCGTTCAAGTACTTTGAGCTTAAATGATTTTGAGCAGCGCTAATTGCAAGCATTTCTGCATGAGCTGTTGCATCGGTCAGTCTTTCAGATCTATTGTGATCCTTGGCAATGATTTTGTTTTCGCAAACTACAATAGCACCTACAGGCACTTCTCCTTCCTTAAATGCTGCTTGAGCTTCAAGAAAAGCTTGCTTCATAAAATGTTCATCACTGTAAACGCTTAATTCCATTACTTAATTTTGATGCTTTCAATGATATCATTGGCGGTATTACTCCATTGATTGGACAATCTTGCCTTGCAGCTAAAGTTGAACAAAAGGACCTGATCTTTCCAAGAAGTATAAGCAATGTATGAATAGCTTTTTTGTGATGCTTTTGTGGAAAAAGCATTGTCATCTTGAATTTCACCAACAAGCTCGAAAATGATAAATTCTTTACCATTAATCATTTTTATTTCATCTTGAATAAAATCAACCTTATCAAAAAGATTATTAATGCTTGCTTTATAGAAACCATAAATCAGATCTGTATCACTCTCAGTCCATTTCATGATGTTATAGTTGACTCCAAATGTGACTTCTTGGGTTTCATTCGAATACATGGCTAAAGGAACTTTTGTTGAATATACTCTACTCATCCTGTCTTCGTCAGTCATATTTGTGAGGCTACTAGGTATCTTGATAGAAATTTTCTCATCCGGACCCACCTTAACCAAATTCATTGATTGACCCATTCCATTTAATGATAGGAGAAGGCTGATTACAACATACATTTTATTCATACCTCAAAACTATCAACTAAGTTGAATATTATGGTTTATCGTCTTTTCAAAAAAAGCAAGATTTTAAGTCTAGTATTTAGATAGGAGATTTGATGCTCAATTAATGTATTTATTAAAGAATGGGGAGACAATTATTTTCCAGTTCTAAGCATACCTTTGCGGTTCATTTTTGAAATTACTGAGAGATTATGTTAAGAACGCACACATGTGGAGAATTGAGATCAGAACATATAGGGGAAAAAGTAACCCTCTGTGGATGGACGCAAAAGCAACGAGATAAAGGAGGTGTGGTTTGGATAGACCTGAGGGATAGATATGGTATCACCCAGTTAATTTTTGAAGAGGGGGTAACGGAAGCTTCCTTGATAGAACAATCCAAAAAAGTAGGTCGAGAGTTTGTGATTAAGGCGATAGGAGAGGTTGTAGAGCGCTATTCTAAGAATAATAAAATGCCTACGGGTGACGTAGAGGTAAGAGTTACTTCATTGGAAATTTTAAATAGCTCCAATGTTCCTCCATTCACTATTGAAGACGAAACTGATGGTGGAGAGGATTTGAGAATGAAGTATCGATACTTAGATATAAGACGAACTCCGATTAGAGAAAAATTAGAATTGCGTCATACTATGATGCAAAAGGTGAGGGAATATTTGAATGGTGAAGCATTTGTAGAAGTAGAAACTCCTTATTTAATAAAATCTACACCTGAGGGTGCCAGGGATTTTGTGGTTCCATCAAGAATGAATCAAAGTGAGTTTTATGCACTTCCACAGTCTCCTCAGACTTTCAAACAGCTACTGATGGTAGCGGGAATGGATCGTTATTTTCAAATAGTGAAATGTTTTCGTGATGAAGATTTGAGAGCAGATAGACAGCCTGAGTTTACTCAAATAGATTGTGAGATGACATTTGTGGAGCAAGAAGATGTACTTCAGACTTTCGAAGGAATGACTAAGTTTCTCTACAAAGAAATCAAAGGAATTGAGTTAGCTGATTTTCAGCGAATCAGTTATGATGACGCAATGAAATTGTATGGATCAGATAAGCCTGACTTGCGATTCGGAATGCAATTTTGCGAATTAACCGAACTAGCTCAGGGTAAAGATTTTGTGGTTTTCGATAGTGCTGAGTTAGTGGTTGGAATCAATGCAGAAGGATGCGCTGAGTACACTAGAAAGCAGCTGGATAAGTTGACTGACTTTGTGAAGAAACCTCAAATTGGAGCAAAGGGACTGGTGTATGTAAAGTGCAATGCAGACGGAACTTATAAATCTTCCGTAGATAAATTTTTCAATCAAGATGAATTGAAAGCATGGGCTGAAAAGAATGGAGCTAAGGCTGGAGACTTGATGTTGATTCTTGCTGGAGAGGCAGATAAAACAAGAAAGGCACTCAACGAACTTAGATTAGAAATGGGAGAGCAGCTTGGTCTAAGAGATAAGAATAAGGTTGCTGCGGCATGGGTGTTGGATTTTCCTTTATTAGAATGGGATGAGGACTCTGCACGATACCATGCAATGCATCATCCATTCACTGCTCCTAAACCTGAAGATATTGAAAAACTGGACTCTGATCCAGGAGCAGTGAGAGCTAATGCCTACGACATGGTAATTAATGGAGTGGAAGCTGGTGGGGGCTCCATAAGAATACATGACCGTGCAATGCAAGCAAGAATGTTTGAAGTATTAGGCTTTTCGAAAGAAGAAGCTGAAGCTCAGTTTGGCTTCTTAATGGGAGCATTTGAGTATGGGGCACCACCTCATGGAGGAGTAGCGTTTGGTTTTGATCGACTGTGTGCTATTATG
Organism: Ekhidna sp.; assembly: GCA_045106975.1. Classification (GTDB taxonomy): domain Bacteria; phylum Bacteroidota; class Bacteroidia; order Cytophagales; family Cyclobacteriaceae; genus Ekhidna. The sequence goes on from JBGCFL010000015.1 coordinate 3,225, forward strand.
GCCGGAGAACAGAGTATTCGTGACTTTATAGCCTTTCCTAAAAATAATTCTGGACGAGACGTAATGATAGATTCCCCTTCTCCAATATCAGCTGGGCAGTTAGGAGAATTGGGCATAGATCTAGCAGAATTAACCGACCAATAAATCATCATTATCACCCTAATTTTTCGGGTTGATAGTTTTTCGCTAACTTTTCCTTCAAATTATCACTCTAATGACCAAGAAGTTTTTACTCTACTCAACACCATTCTTCTTACTCTTTGGCGCTTTGTCGCTATTTGAACCATGGTTTTATCGAACTGTTTTTGCGAGTACAAGCCTAGACAGACTTGGAGGAAAAGAATTTCAAATCATTGCTCATAAAGGAGCTTCAGGGACGGCACCTGAGAATACGATGGCAGCTTTCAAGAGAGCGCTTGAGTTAGGCGTAGATCAAATAGAGCTAGATGTTCGTCATACAGCTGATGAAGAAATTGTGGTCTTTCATGATCAACGTTTGGATCGATTAGCGAAGGATTCCTTAGGAAATCCTGTTACTGGAGATGTTCATGATTACACGCTTGCGGAGCTTAAGCAATTTGAAGTAGGTTCATGGTTTGATTCTCAGTATAAAACAGAGAAAATACCAACACTTAAAGAAGTATTAGACTACATAGATGGGCAAACTACCGTTTTGATTGAGATTAAGCACATGGATCATCCTCATTATCATGATTTTGCTGAGAAGTTGGTGGAAGTCGTGATGAGTGAAGATGACGGTGAATCTTGGATTATTTTACAATCTTATGAACCTACCTATCTAAATGAGGTGCATGAGTTGGATTCATTGATCCAGACAAAAGCACTCATCATAGGCGAAGATTCTGCGCCACTGATTGCATTTTATATTGAAACTAGAATTCACATGGGGCAAGCAAAAGAGAGTAATCGTATGAAAGCGATCAATCCTGAGTGGACTACTTTGTCTCCAAGAAGGATCTTTCAAATGCATGCGAAAGGCTATGAGGTGCATGCTTATCCCGTAAATGAGAGAGATGATATGATCAAAATGCTAAATGCTGGAGCAGATGGCATCATTACAGATTTCCCGGATAGAGCTATACAACTCAGAAATGAGATCATGGCAATGGAGAAAAAGTAAGTTGACATAAAAGTCTTACTTAAATGAGTGCTAGTGGCACTTAAAATAATCAAAGGGTTCTCTGCAGTCTTTACATCGGTATAATGACTTACATGCAGTTGAACCAAACTGACTTAACAACTCAGTATTATGCGACTCACATTGAGGGCAAGCAACGTCTTCTGGATTTGTTGGATTAGGAGGCGCAATTCCATACTCCTTTAATTTCTGTTTGCCAGATTCAGTCATCCACTCAGTAGTCCAAGCAGGAGAAAGTACTGTCGTGATTTTGAAATTGTGAATATCCTCTTTTTTCAACGCATTATGGATGTCTCGCTCTATTTCTAGCATAGCTGGACAGCCAGAATAAGTTGGAGTAATAATAACTTCAATGTGATCACCTTCAATTTTCACATCTCTGATGATTCCTAAATCTCCGATAGTGATAACAGGTATCTCGGGATCTGTAACAGATTCAAGTAGTTGGAGAATATGGTTTCTTGAAATAGTCATTTCATTAAAATTTCAGAGCTTGAACCAAGCTATCTATCGACTCTTTAAATGATACTGCTGCAGGAGTTGTTTGTGCTGTGTTTAAGTGAATTTCTCCAGCTTTAGTAATTATTAAATAGTGTGGTAATGCAGTAACTATTGATTTACCATCTTCTAATTCCAGTTCTTCGTATACTAATGAGTAGAGTTTGTTTTTAAAACCTTCATCACCTATCCAGTAACTTTTATCAGTCCATTCATTTTGTAAAGCTTCGCTTTTCCAGAAGTCAATGTCACTATCTATAGAAACAAGGATGAAATTGACCTGATTTGATTTGTATTTGCTGGCGAGATCATGAAATTTTGGTATTGCTTTATAGCATGGAGAGCACCATGTAGCCCAAAAGTCAATAACAATAATATCTCCATCTATCTCACTTAACAAAATTTTAGACCCATCATATGAAATAAGGGTATCATTTGGAGCCAGCCTTTCACTGGATAGAAGACGAAACTGGTCATCTTTCGATAGGGAATTTATACTCTGAGATAGCTCTGATCTTTCGTCTTTTTTTTCGCAAGAAGAAAGAAAAAACAGGATAGTGAATATGAGAAAAAAAAGTTTCACCATTCATTTCCAGGATATGCCCTTTGTAGAAATTGTAGATCAGAGAGAATAAATCCTAGATATTCTGAGTGAGTCCCATCCTTTCCTCCTGTATGAGCATAAGTACTTTCGGGAACAGTTAAAGTTGCTTCTTCTAAAACCTCTTTAATTTTATCATCTCTTTTAACTTTTAAAGCTTCTAAGTCTATTCCGAATCCTTCATTTGTAGCAAATGATTCTGTTTCATTAGCTACTGTCAGTTCACCTGAATAAGACCAAAGTGCCTCAACAGCATCTTTCATTCGCTGATGACTTTCTTCCGTGCCATCACCTAATCTGATCACCCAATCACCACTCCATTTGATATGGTAAAGTGCCTCTTTATGAGATTTTGCAGCTATAGCCGCCAATCGCTCATCAGAACTATTCATCAGAGCTTCATAGAAATAGCAGCTATACGTATCATATAGAAACTGTCTGAAGATCGTTTGAGCGAAATCGCCATTGGGTTGCTCTACAAGTAAGACATTTCTGTATCCCCACGCATCTCGCAAGTAAGCTATATCATCCTCTGATTTTCCTTCACCTTGTACTTCTGCTGCATACTGATACCACATTCTGGCCTGTCCAATAAGGTCAAGACCAATATTGGTCATCGCAATATCCTGTTCCAATATTGGACCGTGTCCACACCATTCTGCTAGTCGCTGACCGAGTATCAGGCAGTTATCCGCGTGCTGTAAAGTGAAATTATATAAATGTTGATTCATTTTCGTTCCGGGGGTCATTCTGAATTTATTTCAGAATCTGTTCTAAAATTTCTAAAAGATCCTGAAACAAGTTCAGGATGACGTTCCAGCAAGATTTGCTACATGTGTTTTACTTCGTCAGGCAATTCATAAAATGTAGGGTGACGATACACTTTATCTTTTGCAGGCTCATACATTGGATCAGAATCATCAGGATCAGAAGCTGTTACATGCTCCGATTTCACTACCCAGATGCTCACGCCTTCATTTCTTCTAGTATATACATCTCTGGCATTTTGAATTGCCATTTCCACATCTGTAGCGTGAAGACTCCCCACATGTTTGTGATTTAGTCCAGCTTTACTTCGTATAAATATTTCCCAAAGGGGCCAATTTTTCATTTTGTTATTGTTTTAATCATTCTGAGACTGGCTGTCCGCATTCATTTCAGAATATACTGTTCTAAGCTCTAACTAACTTGCTATCCTGAGCTTATCGAAGGAGACAAGCGGGTAAATAGATGCTGAAACAAGTTCAGCATGACGACTTTATTACGCCGCTTCTTGTTGCTTTCTCTTTGCTTTCTTCTCAGAATAGGCCGCTGCTGCGTCTCTCACCCAAGCACCGTCATCGTAAGCTTTATTTCTGGCAGCTAGTCGTTGCTTGTTACAAGGACCATTTCCTTTTATAACGTTGAAGAATTCATCCCAGTTAATAGCCCCAAAATCATGCTGACCAGTCTCTTCATTCCATTTCAAATCAGCATCGGGAATCGTAAGTCCCAATAAATCTGCTTGAGGCTTACTCACGTCTACAAACTTCTGACGAAGTTCATCATTAGTAAATCTCTTAATTCCCCATCTCATTGATTGTGCTGTATGAGTAGAAGCTTCATCAGCTGGGCCAAACATCATTAATGAAGGCCACCACCATCTGTTCAAAGCATCTTGTGCCATTTGCTTCTGTTCCTCAGAACCTTTGCATAGCGTCAACATGATCTCGAACCCTTGACGTTGGTGAAAAGACTCTTCCTTACAAACACGAACCATTGCTCTAGCATATGGCCCATAAGACGCTCTACAAAGAGGCACCTGATTCATGATGGCAGCACCATCCACTAACCAACCAATTGCACCCATATCTGCCCAGGACAATGTAGGATAGTTAAAAATACTTGAATACTTCGCTTTTCCAGAATGCAGATCTTGGAGTAATTGATCACGCTCAACACCCAATGTTTCGCAGGCGCTGTATAAGTACAACCCATGCCCAGCTTCATCCTGCACTTTAGCCAAAGCAGCAGCTTTTCTCCGCAAAGATGGAGCTCTCGTTATCCAATTGGCTTCCGGCAACATTCCTACAATTTCCGAATGCGCATGCTGCGACATCTGGCGTATCAGTGTTTTGCGATAATTATCCGGCATCCAATCTTTCGGCTCTATCCGAATATCCTTATCTATTTTCTCGTTGAAGCGATCTTCTAGACTCTTTATATCCATGTTTCAAATTTAGTGAATTGCTTGAATAGTCTATCGGATAACTAGTTAAATGCTAGAATGGTTTTGTTCGGAGAGAAGCTTTTGCATCCAAATGACACGATATTCTCGCTTTCGGCTATATCCCTCGCTTTTCGCTCGGGGATGCCGCCTCTATCCAGTCTAGGTTGATAGAGATTTGCCTTGAGAAAGTAATGAATGAAGAGTTGGATAAATGTGCAGTTCAATCAACTCAGTTATCAAACATCAAACACCAACTTAACCTTTTCCGTCTTTGGTCTAGCTTGGCAACTAAGAACTATTCCTCTAGCCAATTCATCAGGCTCAAGTGCATAATTAATATCCATTTCTACTTCACCTTCTACTACGCGGCAGGCGCATGTACTGCAAACTCCGCCTTTGCAGGCATAAGGTAGATCAGCACCATTTTGAAATGCTACGTCCAAAATAGATTCTTCAGAATCATAAGGAAAGGTCATGCTATTTCCATCTAGTTCTATGGTGATTTCAGCACTAGCTTTTTCATGCTTCAACTCTTTATCACCAGAGCCTAGTTTACCAAGAGGAGAGGTAAACAATTCTAGATGAACTCTTTCTTCAGGAACTTTAAGTTCCATCAATACTTCTTTCACAGACAACATCATTTCTTCAGGACCACAGGTGAAATAGTGATCTACCGAAGCAGGATCAAAAAAGACTTTCGCAAAGCCCTTTATCTTCTCTTTATTAATTCTTCCATTAAAAAGATCAGACTCTTGTCGCTCTTTACTTAGGACATGATATAAGCTAAATCGTCCCATGTATTGATTTTTTAAAGCTTCCAACCTTTCATGAAACATGATGCTAGAAGTTTTCCTATTTCCATAAAATAATGTGAATTCGCTCTTTGGCTCAGTTCTAAGAGTGGTTTCAATGATGGAAATAATAGGAGTAACCCCACTTCCACTTGCGAAAGCAACATATGAACTTTCATTCTCATTATCTAAAGGAACATAGAAGTGACCATGAGGAGCCATAACTTCCAATTCATCACCTACCTTCAGCGATAGGTTGGCATAGGTGGAAAATGCTCCGCCATCTAGTTTTTTGATAGCTACAGTTAGGATTTCATCTAGAGGGCAAGAACAGATCGAATAAGACCTTCTAGTATCTTCTCCATTTATGTCTTTTTTTAAAGTAATATGCTGCCCTTGAGTAAACTGAAATTCTTCTTTCAATGCAGAAGGAATTTCAAAAGAGACAGCTACAGAATCTTCGGTAGGTCTTGAGAGAGCGTTTACTTTTAGGGTTTGAAACTTTGCCATGGGTTAATTTTTGGATTCGGCAAATCTAACCATCGTTGACTATTATTATCAATCTACACTATTGGTTATTTTCTCTAGAGATTAAGATTGGTCTAAAGGAATAAGGATACTCACAGTGGTTCCTTTGTCACTATTTTTTTCAATAGTCATCGAACATTGATTTTCTTTAAAAAGAGCTTCACATAATGTTAGCCCCATACCACTTCCTCTTTCTCCAGCAGTGCCTTTTTTTGAGGTGTTGATATTACCTTCTTTCAAGGCCTCAATTACCTTGTCATCAATGCCAATGCCTGTATCAATAATGGACAGTTTTACATGGTTATCTGTCGCTTGATATTCTATCTGAACTGTATCGTCTGCATTTGAAAATTTAATAGAGTTACTCAGGATATTCCTAACAGCAATACGAATGTGCTCAGGATCAGCTTTTACCTTCCATTTCTTATTTTGTTTATGAGAGATTAAAACACCTTTCTTACTCTCTTTCTCAAGAATCAACTTCTTAGTGTCATTCACTATTTCGGTCAATTCAAATGAACTTGACTGTGCCTTGAAGCCATTTAGCTGTGTTCTGGACCAATTGAGTAAGTTATCAATAGTGAAGAGAAGGCTGGTGAAATGTTCCTCTATCGAAGATAGGTATTTCACAACCTCTACAGGATCTGCACTCTTAGCAACCATTAGTAGTGACTGTAGTTGAGAAATGGGTGTTCTTAGATCATGACTAATGATAGCAAAAAGACGGTCTTTTGCTTCATTACTGATTTTTAACTTTTTTTCAGCCTCTTTAATAGCAAAAATATCTATCGCGTGGACTGAGCAATATTTGATTTGATTTTCTTCATCAAAAATAGGAATGTATGCTCCAGTGTAATGCAAGTTATTGTCTATAGATTCGAATTTGGCAATATTCCCATTCATTGCATCATTAAAGTAAGCTTGGTGCAATTCAGTAATTTCAGGAGCCATAATTTCAGAAATATGGTGCCCTTCTATTTCACTCACGCCCCTTTCAAAAGCTTCTCCATATAGAGCGTTTACAGCGATGTAAGTCCCTTTCGAATCAATGAGAGCTGTAAATATGGGTAGAGAATCAATCATTGATCTCAATAGTGCTTTTACTTCTTTGTCTAGCTGATGATCTTTCTTAATTCGAAGTTCATTTTCGGTAAGATTTTCAATACTGGAAATAAAGATACCTACAACCCAAAAAATGCCGATATAGATAGCGCCGTAATTAACAAACAAGATAATCTGATCGGTATCCATTGGAGTCTTGATGAGCGTCCATTTATAATATTTCAGATAGATGAATGTGCTGAATCCGATAACTCCAAATAGCAATCTTTTTCTATTATGAAGAAAATGAATCACCACTGCATACAGCAGCATAATATTTTCTGCGTCTGTATCTCTATTGCTGGAAATAGTAAACCAAGAAATAGCTAGAAATAGGAATAGACTGGATAGAGAAAGGTAGTTTCGGGCAATGAAATGCTTATGACTGGCAGATAGAAGTAGGGTAGGGATACTGACTAGCGTAATGTAGAATATCTCGACGATGGTTTGTTTGTAGACGCCATTGTAGATATTAAATACGATGTAGCCCGTGAAAAATATAATGCCAATAAGTGTCAGTGAATTCAATAGCCGAATTCGCGTGCCTTCATAAACCGGGGTGTCATCCTGAATGCCGAGATTGGTGATTGTTTTAAAGAAATTCAAGAAATAAATATACTATAATCTAAACTAGCTTTTCAAGCCTAGTTTCAGTTTTACTTCATTTAATTTTTCTTCTACTCGCTCTTCCAATGGATGACTAAATAGGAAATACTTATCTCCGTTATTCAGCTTTACAAATACCTTAAATTCTGAATTGGTACTAATGTTTTGATTATTCGAGAGTGAATACATGGTTTGTCGTGTTTTCACTTTATTCATAAAGAACTTATCAATACTATTAAATTTTTCTGGTTTGCCAAACTTTCTTCCCAATACCCAAACGCCATCATGAATTTCCATTTTATCCATGTCTATGGTAATGATGTTGGATGCGAACCAGATAGCTGGAACTAACATAGTGAAAGGAATAGTAAGTAAAATAGCCAAATTCATCGGTTGAATGGTGAGCAGCTTCATGCAGATTGCTATAGCTACTATGATACCTGCAAAGCGAATGTGAAACGCAATAGTTTTTCCTTTGTTTATCTTGACAACCTTCATAATCATCGAAAGTATTAAACTATTCTGTCTTCAGCTAGTTTTGGTCTAGTAATGCATGAACTACCATTGTTTCCGTTGAACATTGTGGCCTTTCCTGGAGAGGCGATCAATCTCCATATATTCGAACCTCGATATAGACAGTTGATCGCTGACTGCACTAGAGATGGGTCTACTTTTGGTATTCCATCTCATGTATTAAATACGATTGATATAGGCACAGAAGTAAAGATTGTGGAGATCTCAAAAGAGTATCCTGATGGGCGAATGGATATAAAGACTCAAGGACTCAGAGTATTTAAAGTGGAAGAATTCCACAATCCATGGAAAGATAGATTGTATGCAGGAGGAGCAGTTACGTTATTAGAAGAAGAGAATGATAAAGACCTGACTCAGCTCATATTATTTAAAGAATTGGTGAGCGAGTTATTTGGTTGGTTAAAAGAGGTCAATATTGATGTTTCTGAAATACAATCTGTTTTTGATATTGGTCATAAAATTGGTCTTAAGCTGGAAGAAGAATACATGCTGTTAGATATGAGGAAGGAAAGCGAACGACTAAGATTTGCGACCAATCATTTGCAAAAATTGATACCCTCTTTAGAGCGAGCTCAAAGTGCTCAAGATAGAATTAAGCAAAATGGTCATTTCAAGCATTTGAACCCTTTGACGTTTTGATCAAAAGCTACTGCCTTAATCTTACCATGGCTCGTCTTCTAATAAATCCTATTCAAGAAATATCGATTCCTTTTATTAATGCCAATCTTATTGGGTAATTTTCCAATATGTTGGAAATCAGTGGATTTGGAACCGTTTTACTCTTCATCGTGGGTGCAATAGGATTTGCTCTAACGATGCTCTTGGTGGGTAAAGTTCTACGTCCAAGTAATCCTACCAAAGAAAAGCAGACTACATATGAATCAGGAGAGGAACCAACTGGAGGAGCATGGGGTATCTTCAATGTGAGATTTTATATAGTAGCTCTTGTGTTCTTACTTTTTGAAGCTGAATTGGTGTTCCTTTTTCCTTGGGCTACAGTATTTGGAGATGAGCAACTGGTGGAAGAAACAAATGGACTTTGGGCCAAATTCTCCATGATTGAGACCTTTATTTTTATAGGCATATTAGCAGTAGGATTGGCTTACGTTTGGGCCAAAGGGATGCTTGAGTGGGTGCGTCCAAGACCAATAAAATCGAATTTTAAATCTAAAATACCAATGAAGGTATATGATGAATTCAATGAAAGAAACTGAGCTGCCTGAGATATCAGGATTAAAGACAGGAGAGGGAGGAATCATTGTTTCCAAGTTAGATGACTTGCTCAACTGGGCTCGTTTGAGCAGTTTGTGGCCTGTCGGGTTTGGTCTCGCTTGTTGTGCAATTGAATTTATGTCTACAGCATCTTCCTCATATGATTTAGATCGGTTTGGTATTATCCCAAGAAATTCTCCTCGTCAGGCTGATGTAATGATAGTGTCCGGAACAGTCACCTTTAAGATGGCTGACAGGGTGAAGAGGCTGTATGAACAAATGGCAGATCCAAAATATGTGATTTCTATGGGTTCATGCGCTAATTGTGGAGGCCCATATTGGGAGCACGGCTATCATGTGCTAAAAGGAGTGGATCGAATAATTCCTGTAGACGTATATGTACCTGGTTGTCCGCCTAGGCCAGAAGCTTTAATTGGGGGTTTCCTAAAGCTTCAAGAAAAAATCAGAACAGAATCTATTATGAGACCTAGGGCATTAGAAAAGCTCATGGAAGAGAAAAGTGATGTTTGAAGAAATCAAGACATTGATAAATCAACACTTCCCGGATGCAATAGAAGGGGAAGACTTGAGCGCAACACCCAATGCGTTGATCATAAATGCTAAAAGTATTCATGAAGTTTGCGAGTTATTGCATGCAAATGAAAAGACTTACTTTGATCAGCTGTCATGTCTGACAGGTTTGGACAATGGAGAAGAAAAAGGGAGTATGGAGATAATTTACAATTTGTACAGCATTCCATTCAATCTTCATTTGATGCTTAAAGTGCTGATAGAGAGGAATAATCCTTCCATTGACACTGTTTCTGATATTTGGAAAACGGCAGATTGGCATGAGAGGGAAGCTTACGATATGTTAGGCATCCATTTCAATAATCATCCCGACTTGAGACGTATTTTAATGCCAGATGACTGGGAAGGATTTCCATTAAAAAAAGATTATGTAGAGCAGGAGAAATACCATGATATCAAGGTGAAATACTAATGGAGTCATTTTTAACTAAATCAGAACCTTTAAAGTATAAAGAGTCAGATCTCAAAACCGAAGAGATGATCATCAATGTGGGGCCGCAGCATCCAGCAACGCATGGCGTCTTGAGGTTAGAAGTTGTTTCTGATGGTGAAATTGTTACAGATGTGGTTCCGCATATTGGATACTTACATCGTTGTTTTGAGAAGCACGCTGAGTCGTTATCCTACAATCAGATCATTCCTTACACAGATAGGATGGACTATGTAGCTGCCATGAATAATGAATGGGGGTTTGTAATGGGCGTGGAGCGTATGCTTGGTATTGATAAGGAAATTCCCAAACGCGTTGAATACATAAGGGTATTGGTTGCTGAACTCAACCGCATCGCATCACATTTTGTGGCAATAGGTACATATGGTATGGATATAGGAGCAGTTACGCCTTTCCTGTGGATGATGCGTGATAGAGAGCACATCCTTAGAATGCTGGAATGGGCTAGTGGTGCTCGTATGCTTTACAATTATGTTTGGGTGGGAGGACTTTTCTATGATCTTCCTGTTGGATTTGAAGATAGAGCACAAGAATTTGTCGATTATCTAAAACCAAAGCTCAAGGATTCTGAAAATCTATTGATTCAAAATAAAATATTCATTGAGCGTACAGCCAATGTTGGAGTATTGCCTCTTGACTTAGCGATCAACTATGGCATTACAGGGCCAATGCTTCGTGCTTCCGGATTGAAATTTGACCTTCGAAAGGTAGATGCGTACAGCGTGTATCCTGAGATTGATTTTAAAGTGCCTGTTGGGAAAGGGGAGATGGGAAAGGTCGGTGATTGCTGGGATCGAAATTGGGTCAGGTATCAGGAAATTTGGGAATCCATGAAGATCATAGAGCAGTGTGTTGAAAAATTGACTGGAGAGCATAAGCGAACGAAAGAATTTGATCCTAGAGCGCTAGTCCCTAAGAAAATCAGACCAAAGGCTCAGGACTTTTATGTAAGAGCAGAGAACCCGAAAGGAGAATTAGGTTTCTTTTTCCGAACCGATGGCAGGGATGATAAGCCATTTCGATGTAAGGCTCGAGGGCCAAGTTTTAGTAATTTGTCGGTACTTCCAGAGATCAGTAAAGGAAGCATGCTTGCCGATATGTTTGCTATCGTAGGTTCGCTGGATCTTCTAATGGGAGAAGTGGATAGATAATTTCTGAATTTCACGCTACCCCAAAGTGGGTATTTTTCATGAAATCTCATTTTTAGTTGATTGAGTAAAAATTGAATACTAAAATGATTTCTTCTTCTATTAATTAGCCTTTTTGAAAGATTAGTGGAGAAAAATAAAGTCGGCTTAACGTTAATTAACGTTGAATATTCTGTGGCCAATGAGAACTATTCGATTTTTTTCCCGTAATTTGTAGTTATTAATGCGCAATAAACTAATCATATTATCGTTCGCCCTCGCCATGAGCGGAGCTGCCCTTTCTCAGGAAAAGGGTTCGAATGGATTTGATCAAAATGTGCAAATCAGTATTTATCCCAATCCAGCGGTAGAGTCTATTTTTATTGAAGTAGACAGATCACTAACCAATGCGACATTTGAGTTGAACTCAATGATTGGTAACAGACTTCAAATCAGAGCAGAAGATCTAGGAAATGGGAAACATAAAATCTCTGTTAAAAATCTTGCGACTGGTTACTACTTTCTAATAGTTAAGGACGAGGACAAGCGATTCAAAAAAGCTTACAAGTTCTTAAAGAATTAGTTTATTTATAACTCTTCCAAATCCTTAGTTAAATAACTTATTCAATTTTATAAAAAATGGATTTAGATGAAGATGATATTGAAAAATCCGAATCAACTAAGTCAGCCGATATTCAATTAATCATTCTTTTGATAGGTTTAGTACTTGTTTTGCTTATTTATTTGATAAAGGAATTTGGGTAAACATTAATCTTCTCTCTTCTTTTATATGACGTTATTAATGATGCTATTCCAATTAGAGTTCTATTAAACTAGTAATCTTAATAACTTATTCGTATCTCAACGCATTGATTGGGTTAGACTTGGCTGTCCTCAGTGTTTTATATCCTACGGTAACAATTGCAACTACAATAACTAAGGATCCCGATAAAACAAACACAGGAAGACTAATTGTGATTCTGTTTGCAAAGTTGTCTAACCATCCATTCATTATCATATAAATAATTGGCCATGCAATGACATTAGCAATGGCTATAAGAATGATGAACTCTTTAGTAAGTAGATATACTATTCCTGAAAGATTAGCTCCCAAGGTTTTTCGAATGCCTATTTCTTTGGTTCGTTGAAGAGCGCTAAAGGAAGAGAGGCCAAATAGTCCAAGGCAGGCCACAATGATTCCGAAGAAAGCAAAGAGGGTGAAGACGCTGCTAAACTGTTGCTCATTGCTATAGAGTCTGTTAAAGTAGTCATCCAATAAGAAATAATCGAATGGATTACCTGGGAAAAATTGAGTAAACGTGTTCTCTGCTTGATCAAAAGCATTGTTGTAGTTTCTAGAGTTCAGCTTAAGTGTAAAGTAGCTCCTGTTTCCGAGTACCAGTGGAAATACAATGGGAGCAACGTTGGTTTTAGCAGACATTTGCTTGTAATCATCCACCACGCCAACTACGACTTTTCCAGTACCCCAAAAACTCACCTTTTCACCAATTGCAGCCTCAGCATTTTCAAAGCCTAAGAAGTCAATAGCAGATTTATTGAGTATGACAGCACCAGTATCGGAGGAATATGTTTTCCCATAATTTCTTCCAGCTATTACCTCAATATCATACGTGGGAAAATAGTCATAGTCTACTCCAGCTATGTAAATGGTTTTCCATTTCTCATGATCATCTTCAAATTTTTTGATGCCGTTTGTCCAGAAAATTTCAGCTCCCGGAACACTCGAACTAGCTGTAACGCTTTCTATCTCATTACTCTGTATCAGTTCATTGGTGAACGCATCTACTTTTGAGTTATACAATTCCCTAAACTCTTCGCTATTTGTGTCTCCTTCAAATACAGCCGGTCCTTTTATTACCATCGTGTCAGAAAGATTAAAGCCCAATTTCATATTCTTCATATGACTGAGCTGCTGGTACACTATGATGGTTCCAGTAATTAATGATACCGATGCTCCAAATTGGAAGATCACCAATGCTTTTCGAAGTACAATGCCAGAGCTGTTTCCTGATAATTTCCCTTTCAAAACAGCGGTAGGCTTAAATGATGAAAGGACAAATGCAGGATAAATACCTGAAAGTGTTGAGCCTGCAATGAATACGCCTAAAGCGACTAGCCAAAATTGTGGGTTTTTAAGAAAGTCAAGGCTTAAAAGAGAATCTGTCAATTGATTGAAATACCTAATGCCAAGGATAACAATGAGTAATCCTAAGACAAGTGCTATAAAGTTGAGGACGAGAGCTTCTGTTAAAAATTGATAGACTAACTGTTTACGATAAGCACCCATTGTTTTTCTTACTCCTACTTCTTTGGCTCTTTCAACAGAGCGAGCGGTAGAAAGGTTGATGTAATTGACCCAAGCAATAATGAGGATGAAAAAAGCGACTATTGACAAAAAGAAAACAGCATCTCCATCGCCTTGCTCTTCTGGTTCTGACTCTTGGAGGAGGTTGGAATACAAATGAATATCAGTGATGGCTTGAAGAGGAAACTCTGATCTCCTATTCCTTTCCTCAAATTCTTCTCCTCTTTCTTCCCAAAGCACATCATTGAATTTTTCATCAAACTCAATAGGATTTGTTCCAGGTTGTAGCAATACGTATGAGTTGAAGTCATACCAACCCCAAGCAGTTTCGGAATTTGACTCACCAGTCTCATCGTTTCTTGTTTGACTATTCAATGTTTCATAGGAGACGATAAAATCAAATTTTATATGAGAGTTGTCTGGGACATCTTTCGCAATACCTGTTATCTCAAAGTTGCCGCCTACCCATGAGTGGAACTTTATTTCCTCTCCAATGATATCTGTACTTCCGAAATATTTTATAGCAATGCTCTCGGTGATCACAACTTGATTAGGACTGTTTAATGCATTTTTCGGATCCCCTTGTACCAGCGGAAAATCAAAAATGGTAAAGAATGAGGGGTCAGCAATTTGAATTCTATTTTCTCGAAATTTGATATTTTCTCTTGACATTACTCCACTCATTGGAAATGTTCTCACAAAATCAATCACTTCCGGCATTTTCTCTTTCATGAAAGGGCCAACACGAGGTACAGCAGCAGCACAGTCAATGTTTAATTCTTCTCCATTATATACTTTATATCTGATCCTATAGATATCCTCATGATTGCTGTGAAACTTGTCATAGCTATTTTCATAAGAAACATACTGAAGAATGAATATAAATGCCGAAATGCCTAGAGCAAGTCCTAGAATATTCAAAGCAGAATAGACTTTGTTTTTCCCTATAGTTCTTAATGTGATTTTGAAATAATTTTTAAACATGGCTGTCGAGTTATTTTGAATGACCTTTTTTCTTCTTCTTAAGTGATAATTCCGAGTAGAGAGAAGCACATCTTTCATATACATAAAGGAGGCATACTTTTTATTTCTATCAGCAATTCTCTCCATGAAAATTTCTTGAAGATCACCTGATATTTCATCATGAAGATCTTTGTCGTAGATCTTCCTTAGCAGGAATCTCCCAATTTTGGGAGGTTGAATGTTTGTGAAATCACTCATTCATTGGGAGGTATGAAAAGACAACTGTGGAATAGTCTTCCATAGCTGCTGTTTTAGATCTTTGGATTGCTGCAATGCAGTAAATCCTGCATTTGTTACCTTAAAGTATCTTTTTTGTTTGCCACCTCTCTTGTTGGTGGATCCTCCAAACTCAGAGGTTAAAAATCCCTTATCCTCTAGTCTATAAAGTCCGGAGTGTATGGCGCTAATATTCACTTTTCTATTTGCTGCATCGGCAATTTGTGACTTGACTGAAACAGCATATGCATCCTCTCCTAATGAAGCCACAGTAAGTAAAACGAGCTCTTCAAATTCTCCTAAATTGACACCTTTCACGAATAGTTATTTTTATTATCCTCATAAATGTAAATAATAAAATCATATAACCATCACTTTTGTAAATAAAATATGAAAAATGATTTGAAATGAAAAGTTTGATCTAATGGTCTTTAGGGTACGTCTAAGTAACAAGGTGTCAATCCATGGAAATCTCAATCACTTCTGCAAGATCAGAGATCATGTACTTTCTTTGACTGTCAATCTCTATGCATAAGGATCTGGTTCTTTTCTTTTCCAACTTAGTGAATGCCCTTTTATTGAAGGTGAAAGAGGAGCCAATAGGAATGTCTTTTAGTAGAACATTGTCGGATGGAAGATCAAATTGCTTCAGTATCTGATAAAGAACCGGATCAGAACAACTGGACGCTTTTGGATTTTTAAAATAGCTCTTGAGTGCTGATAAAACTTGTTTTGGGAAAATACTTTCATCAAGCATGGGTTCAGCGATCTCTTTAAAACTGCGTTTCCACTCTTTTCCATGAGGTTGGATAGTTCTTTTATACTGCTTAAAAGCAATAAGGTGTGCTACTTCATGTAGATAGGTGACAAGGAATGCATAAGGGTTAAGATCATTGTTGATGGTAATGGTATGCTTGTTTAATCTCGGGTCAAATCTGTAATCGCCTAATTTGGTCTGTCGTGCTTTTTTAACCTTAAACTCAAAACCTAACTTCTGATATAGCTTGTTGCAATAGCTTACTGCATTCTCAGGGATAAATTTCTGAAAGACTTCCTCAGAGGTCATTTTTTCCTAAACACCAATTGGACAGGGACACCTCTGAAATCAAAATTTTCTCTCAAGCGGTTATTCAGATATCGTTGGTAAGGCTCTTTTACGTATTGTGGAAAATTGCAAAAGAACGCAAATGTTGGAGTATGAACAGGAAGCTGAGTCATGTATTTGATTTTGATATACTGACCTCTAACAGCAGGAGGTGGATAATGCTCTATTTCCTTGCCCATGATTTCATTCAATTTGGACGTGGAAATTTTTCTTGTTCTATTTTCAAATACAGTGAGGGCTAGCTCAAGTGTTTGCATGATTCGCTGCTTGTTTAACACAGAAGCAAACATGATAGGGATGTAGCTTAAAGGGCCTAATTTTTCCTCAAAAGCTTTCTTATATTCATTAGCAGTCTTGGTGTCTTTCTCAATCAAATCCCATTTGTTCACCATTAGAATGATGCCTTTCTTGTACTTATGAGCTAGGCCTATGATGCTCATGTCTTGAGATTCTAATCCTGTTGTAGCATCAATCATTATGATGCAAACATCAGAATCTTGAAGTGCTTGTACCGCTCTTAGCACCGAGTAGAATTCAATATCCTCCTTTACTTTAGATTTTTTTCTAAGTCCGGCAGTATCGGTTAGAATAAAGTCTTTGCCAAACTGATTGTATCTAGTATTTACTGCGTCTCGTGTAGTTCCTGCAATGTTGGTAACGATACTTCGCTCCTTACCTAACAAAGCATTTACGAAAGATGACTTTCCTACATTGGGTCTACCTAAAATAGCAATCCTAGGAACATCCTCTCTCTCTAGTTCCTCATCTTCAAAAAGATTGACAACATCATCTAGCAAGTCACCTGTACCAGCCCCACTTGCCGCTGCAATAGGATATAGATCAGCGTCCATTCCAAGGTTATAAAACTCACTTGCTGCTAAGTGCTTTTCTTGATTGTCGGCTTTATTGGCAACTAAGAATATAGGCTTCTTTAGCCCTCTTACTACGTTAGCGAAATCTTGATCTAATCCATGGAGACCGGTCACACAATCTACCATAAAGAGTACCGCAGTAGCCTCATCAAGAGCCTCTCTTACTTGAGATCTGATGGCGCCTTCGAAAATATCGTCTGATCCTTCCACATAACCACCTGTGTCAATGACGGTAAATTTCTTTCCATTCCATTCCCCATATCCGTAATGACGATCTCTTGTAACACCCGATTCATTATCCATTATGGCCTGTCTCTGCTCAACCAGTCTGTTGAAAAGAGTGGATTTACCTACGTTAGGTCGTCCTACAATTGCTAAAATATTGGCCATGAATATAAAAATCTTATTTACGAATGCTTACAAAACGCGAAGATAGCTAAAACAAAAGCCAGTTAGTTGGATTTTTTAGAAGAGATATACATGTCTACTTGTTCTTCTAAGATCAAGAGAGGAACAGACCCATTTTTTAAAATAACTTGGTGAAACTCTTGAATGCTAAAACCATTTCCAAGCGCTTTTTCTGCTCTTGATCTTAATTTCTTAATCATGAGTTCTCCCATTTTATAGCTTACTGCTTGCCCAGGCCAACCAATGTATCTGTCAATTTCTGTGTTCACTTCGTGTAAGGAAAGAGCAGTATTAGATGCCATGAAATCAATAGCTTGTTCTCTTGTCCATCCTTTATAGTGCATCCCTACATCTACAACCAATCGGCAAGCTCTCCACATTTCGTAAGTATACCTTCCAAAGAGATCGTATGGTGTTTCATACATTCCCATTTCTTCTCCTAAGTATTCCGAATATAGCCCCCATCCTTCGCCAAAAGCACTGATGTAGTAGGTTCTTCTAAACTGAGGGATGTCTTTCAACTCTGCCGCAATTTGTCCTTGTAAATGATGGCCAGGAACAGCTTCATGAAGGGAGAGAGCTGGTAAAGTATATAGTGTTCTACTGGGTAGGTTATAGGTATTCACCCAATAGGTGCCGGGCCTGTTTTGGTTTCTATTTCCGGGGACATACCGGCCGCCAGTATAGTTGGGCGCAATGTCATCTGGTACAGGAGCAACGGTAAATGGGAGTTCATATAGTTTGGAGAACAGTTTGGGTAATTCGCCTTCTGCCTTTTTACTGAGCCACGCAGCATAGTTCAAAAGTTCTTGACCAGACTTTGCATAAAACTGCTCATCTGTTCTTAAAAATTGAATGAAATCCGCAAAAGATCCTTCAAACTCTAGATCAGAGATGATTTTTTCCATTTGAGATTTTATTCGCCTTACTTCTGCTTCCCCGGTAGCAAATACAGAATCAGGACTGATCTCTAATGTTGTGAAATGAAGTACTCTGTTTTCGTAGTATGCTGCTCCATCTTTTATCTCACGAATGCCAATTTTTTCAGGAGCGGTTTTTAAATATTTATTGGATAGAAATTTTTCTAATCCTAAATATGATGGTAGAATCTTTTCTTGGATAATGGAAAGTGCTTTTTCTTCAATATTTTTCCTATCAACAGGAGAGATGTCCTCAGGAAAATTTTTTATGGGTTGGTAAAAAGGATGATTGGAAGGATCGGTATCAGTCCATGGTTCAAGTAATGAAATGATATTGTTGACGATTACTTTCGGCGCTTGAATGTTTTCTTTTATTCCTATTTCAAGTAGGCTTTTGTTGTATTCAATGTACTCTCCGAAAGAGGGTAGCCATTCGAGATAGTCTTCATAGTCTTGAGTAGACTTGAAAGATAAATTGGGCAGAAAAAATGAGGGTGAATTAAAAAAACCACCTTCAGAGTTGAATGGGATTAGAAATAGTTGGTAATCAATTTGACTGATTACGTTTCGCAATTGCAAAATTTTGATCTGCTTATTGATTTTGTTTTGCTCAGATAGCTCACTGCCTTTGATGTTAACAAGCATTTTAAGTTGAATTCTAAGTTCATTTGCTTCTTTTTTTTTCGATTCGATTGTTTGAAATGGATATTTTGATGGGTGTTGTCCTCTCCAAATTGGATTATCTATGGAGTAGGAATCAGAAATCTTATCAATTTCCTCAAAGACATCATCAAGTCTTTCATCAGACTGAGAAAAGGAAAAGTTGATTAAGGCAAATAAAGAAAAGCCGATAGCGTAAATGATTTTCATTTCAGGTAGATTAGTTCTATCCGAATTTAATCATTTCAAATAAAGATGTTGTTCTCTCGTAAGCCTTTTGATTTAGTATCCGAATCGAGTGAGTTTTTTATCGTCTTTTCTCCAGTCCTTTTCTACCTTCACAAAGGTTTTTAAGTTGACCTGCTTTCCGAAAAACTTTTGCATATCCCTTCTAGCTTGAGTGCCCACTTTTTTAATGGATTCTGCTTTTTTTCCTATTAAGATTCCTTTTTGGCTCTCCCGTTCTACGAAAATTTCTGCTTCAATATGAATGATTTCTTCTTCCTCCTTGAAACTTGTTACAACTACTTCGGAACTGTAAGGGATCTCTTGTTTGTAGATGAAGAAGATTTTTTCTCTAATGATTTCCGCACAAATGAATCGTTCGCTTTTGTCAGTAATTTCATCTTGAGGGAAGAATGGGGGGTGATGTGGCATAAGCTCTAAGATGCGTTGCATGAGCATTTCAGTGCCGTTTTTTTCTAAAGCTGAAATACTCATTATTTCCAATTCTGGATAGAGTTCTTTCCAGTAAGCAGCTTTATCAAAAGTTTGAGATCCTTTATTCTGATCAGCCTTGTTAATGAGAAAGATAACAGGAGCTTCTGCATTCAACGCCATTTCTACCAATTCGGGATACTCGTTTTTATCTTCCAAAGCAACCATGAATAAAATGATATCTGCATCATCTAAGGCAGTATGGACATAGCCCATCATTTTTTCCTGAAGTTTATATGCAGGATCTATTGCTCCTGGAGTGTCAGAGAAGACAATTTGGTGCTTGAGTTCATTGATTATGCCAAACATACGATGACGGGTAGTTTGAGCCTTAGTGCTTGTGATGGCTAGCTTTTCGCCCATCAAAGCATTAAGAAGTGTGGATTTACCCACATTGGGGCGTCCAATTATATTAACAAAACCAGCTTTAAAGTCTTTCGTATCTTCCATATCTAAATTGTAACGGCAAAGCTATGGGGATAACATCAAGCATACTAATGCTTTCCTTTATGATTCACGGATGTGATGAGGCTTACCAAACACCCATTCAATATATAGTGAACAGATTTAGCACGAATGATTTAAATAAAATGAAGTAATGAGTGATTTAACTTGAAAATTGAAATAGTATCAAATTTGATTAATGTTATTTGCGATTCTTCTTGGTGGAAAAATATTAGCGTGGTAATTTCGCACTCATATCGCGGGATGGAGCAGTTGGTAGCTCGTCGGGCTCATAACCCGAAGGTCACTGGTTCGAGTCCAGTTCCCGCTACTAATTAAGAAACCGATTCAGAAATGAATCGGTTTTTTTTGGTTTCATGCTTTTGATATTCTTATTGATTGATCTGAAAGAAAATGAAGATTTTTTCAAAGATGTTAAGTCATTCTTCACTGCCCTATTTAGAGGAACGCTATTTTATATATTGCGTGTGATATGAAGGAGCAATTGCTGCGTAATGAAAAAAAGATAACTGCACATAGTATAATCGTACTAGTCGTAATTGCCTGTAGCGTTTTTGGATACAGGTATAGCATAATTTCCCAACCCTCTTATGAATCAGCAATTGATGCCATTAAGCGCTCTCCTGATGTTTTGGCGGATGTTGGGACAATCGAGTCATTTGGATTCTTACCGAGTATAAGCGATGTGCCTGATAAAGAAGCGACAGCCGAATATTGGATCACAGTTTTTGGCGAGGCAAATATCAACCATAGAGAGACGGATAGGCGAATACAAATAGTCTTAGAAAAGGGGACAGGTGAATCATGGATTGTTACTTACCTAAGTGTTAATTTAGCTGGACAAAAAAGCGGAGGAAACGATGCGTTGATTTTGGTTTCTTTTTTAAGTGGGCTTGGCTCAACCATTTTTTTTCTTTTCCTGATTGTCGCTTATTTAAAGAAGAGAAGACTACTGCTTGATCCTTACACAATGATCACTGAAGGTGTAATTACGGATGTGGCATCCAGAATAGATAAAGCCACTATGGATGGAGAAAGTAACCATGGAATAGTTAGTACAGATTTTGAAAATAGAGCTGTAACTCATTCAATAGAAATGTTTGAGCCTAAAGTGTTTTTCATAGATCAAGAAGGAATGACTAGACCAATTGAACATAAATTTTCTTCAAACAAGAAATATAAAAGAGGAGATAAAATTGATGTTGTATATAACATTGCTACCCCAGCTGACGCTCAACTTGCTGACTACATTTGGTTTTGGATTAAATTC
>JBGCFL010000150.1:0-4309 GCA_045106975.1 Ekhidna sp.
CCCCCACCTGGGATAAGACCAACTCCTACTTCCACCAAACCTACATATGATTCAGCATGAGCTTGTATTGCATCACAGTGTAGTGATAGCTCGCAACCGCCTCCAAGTACCAAACCAGAAGTGGCAGCCACTACAGGTACGCTTGAGAAACGTGCTTTTGTCATCGTATTTTGGAAGGTTCTGATCATCAAGTCGATTTCATCAAACTCTTGATCTACCGCATACATGAACAACATAGCCAAGTTGGCACCTGCCGAGAAATTCTGTCCTTCATTTCCAACAACCACACCTCGGTAATCTTTTTCCGCCATGGTGATGGCAGTGTTTATTCCTTCGAGAACATCAGCATCGATGGAGTTCATCTTAGTATGGAATTCCAAATTCAAGACGCCATCTCCTGTATCGTAGATAGTTGCTCCTGGTTTTTCCCAAACCACATTGTTTTTGAATGCATTCAAGAAAATCATCCCTTCTGTTCCAGGAATTACCTTGTAAGACTTGGATGGAATATCGTAGTAATGCTTCTTGCCGTTTTCAAACTTGTAGAAAGACTCATGTCCTCCGTCTAGCATTTCTTGAACCCATGCAGCTGGCTCCATTCCTGCTTCTTTCATTTTAGCTGCAGTGTCTGCAACTCCTAATGCATCCCAAGATTCGAACGGACCAACCTCCCAAGCAAAACCTGAGGCTACTGCTTGATCAATTCGGTACAATTCATCTGCTATTTCTGGAATTCTATTCGTACAATATCTGAATAGGTCATAGAAAGTAGCTCTGTAGAAATCTCCCGCTTTGCCACCATCTTTGATAAGGATAGGAAGTCTCTCTTTTACGTCTTCAATGTTTTTGGTGGTATCCATTACATCGAATTTGGCTTTTGTCTTGTCTCCGTATTCTAATGTTTCAAGATTCAGTTCCAAAATGGCTTTTTTGCCATCTATTTTTGTCTTCTTGTAGAAGCCTTGCCCTGTTTTATCTCCTAACCATTTGTTGTCCGACAAAGCTTGAACAACTCTTGGCAATTTGAATTGATCTCTAGACTCATCGTCTGTCAATGCAGCGTGCAGGTTATTGGAAACATTCACTAACGTATCCAATCCTACCAAATCAGAAGTTCTGAATGTAGCAGACTTAGCATGGCCAATGATTGGGCCAGTCAATTTATCTACTTCATTGACAGTCAACTTCAAGTCATCTACCACATGCATGGTAGACATCATTGCATAAACACCAATTCTGTTGGCGATGAATGCTGGAGTGTCTTTACAAAGCACTGTTTCTTTTCCAAGAAATAGATCTCCATAGTGCATGAAGAAGTCTACAATTTCTGGATCCGTTTTTTCAGTAGGGATGATCTCCAACAACTTGAGGTATCTCGGAGGGTTGAAGAAATGTGTTCCACAGAAGTGTTTTTGGAAATCGTCACTTCTGCCATCCAGCATTAAGTGGATTGGAATACCAGAAGTATTGGAAGTGATCAGTGTTCCTGGTGTTCTGTGCTGTTCTACTTTTTCGAAAAGCGACTTTTTGATTTCAAGGTTTTCTACAACCACTTCGATAATCCAGTCTACATCTTTGATTTTCGCCAAATCATCGTCAAAGTTGCCTGTGCTGATCAGCTTGGCTTTTGACTTATTGTAAAGTGGAGATGGGTTGGTTTTGATGGCTGTTTGAAGGGCGCCATTTACCAGTTTGTTTCTGGCAGCAGGTTTGTCTTTTTCCTCATCGGAAAGATCCCTTGGTACGATATCCAACAATAGCACCTCTACGCCTATATTGGCGAAGTGACATGCGATTCTTGAACCCATAATTCCGGATCCTAGTACTGCAGCTTTCTTAATGGTTCTTTTCATACTTATATTAATTGTTCTTTTATGGGTTGTATGGAATTCACAAAATAATCATTCCAGTGAAGGGTTAGATTTTAGATTTTGCTCATTTCATATTGTTTATATAAAATTGAATTTTAGTTCTCTATTTGATGATTGTCCAACATGCCGTTGGTTGCGTATTCGTGCGCGATTTGTTCAGCTATTTTGTCAAATAGCCTAGGATCGTCTACTATTTCGTTGATTTTTTTGGCTACTGTAAAGAATGTTTGAAGCTGATCGTCTGAGATGAGTGACCTGATTTTTTCATTGAATCCTTTTACAGCTCTTCTTGATAACTCTCTCTTTTCTTTGCCAATGTCTGTTAAGAATATTCTCACTGATCTTCCATCTGTTGGATCTTTCTTTCGGCATACCCAGCCCTTTTCTTCCATTGACTTTAGCATTCTCGTCAAGCTTCTAGACTCCATTCCCAATTGTGGGGCAATTTTAGTTGCTGGAGTTCCCTCTTCTGCATCTATATTTAACAATACAAACCCAGTGGAGGCTGTGACATCATAGTCTATTCCATATTGATTATACATTCTGGAAATGCCATGCCAGATGCTTTTAATGTTATAATCTATGGTTTCTTCTCTCTTCATTTCGGTAACGGAATAATCAAAGATAAGTAAAATTTGTTATGCATGCATACTATTTTTTTGTCCCTGTGGCTTTCAGTGTAGTTTTGGTGTTGATGAATGAGCAAACTATTCCTAAAGACTTTTATTCTTTTGAGACTGATTCTCCTTTTGAGCGATGCATCGAATGCGATAAATATCTGCTAGATGACAACACGGAGTACATCATAGAAAAAGCCGTAAAAAACTATGAAGGCTACAAAGCGAAAGATGTGATTTTTGATTACGCGATTTGTATGTCATGTGCAGAGCGTATGAGAAAAGAGATCTCTAAGGAATCTATGCAAAGCATGATGCGCTACTTCCAAGAAAACATGAATCCAATGGAGCGAATGGAAATGCAGTTTGGTGATCCTGTTGAAGGCTTGAAAAAATGCATGATTAAGAAGATGGATGCGGATGATTGTTCTGAGTTTCAGATCTATGCACACTGCAAAGGAAAGATACTGAACATGGAGAACCCTCCGTATATGATTTCTGGAGCGGTGATGGAAGAGTTGATTCCACTACTTTCAGATAAGACGGTAGATGAAATGAATGGCTTTTTCAATAAGCACTTTTCTCCTGACCCGAGTATCATGGAGCCTGTGCCGCCGAGGTTGGTGTTGGTTTGAGTCTTATAAAGAGTTACTTAAATTCAGGATTTCGCTCTAGAAAATCTTCATATAGTTTGATGAAGCGAGGGTCTTGATTGGATTCTTCGATCGCTTTCTTATAAAAAATGTTAGCGACAATTTTATTTTGACTCCAATCTTTTGATAAGGCCTTCAAAATATCAGTATACTCATTCTTAGAAGTGACTAGTTGATTTCCTTGTTCCAAGAACACCGCAATTTCATTGTAGTATTCTTGGTCAAAATTTGTTAAAACATGAATTCTAACAATTAATGGTATTTCACGAACCTCAAGCTCATCAAGTGAAATCTCTATGGATGTTTCATTTGTTATTCTTTCAATCAAAATCTCATCAAAAATTGTTTTAATGGTGATTTTTGTTTCCGCTGACTCATAATAGCTTAAAATCTTCCATGCTAGAAATAAAGGTTCAAGATATTGATGTTTAAATATCTCGTCATTATTTGGTTCGGGATAAAGCAATATTAGTGATTGCGAAACCATTTGATTTTTAGGTTTTTCAGATATTGATTTATTGATGAACACTTTCATATTAGAAATAACAGGCCTTTCAAAATACCCTTCTTTATATCTGATTTTACCTAAGTCCTCAACAGAGAATTTCAAATCACTAAGAACGCTGATTTTTCCAGTAAAATGAATGAGAACAATTTCTCCTTTTACTTTAAGCGAATCGTTAATACTTAGAAAATCAAACTGTTTTACAGTCTCTTCCTTCTCGATATAGACGGCACTATCTGCAAATAAAACCTGAAATGGATGACTCTTATTTGTAATTTCTCTTTGCGAAAAGGAAAATAATGATGAACAGAGCAGAAAAAAGAAAATGATTGATCTTTTCACACAACTAAAGTAGCTCTTGAAAAGATCAATCACGAATAGTTTCGATTAAGCCAAAGTTGGCTCCAATGAAGCATCTGAATCTTGCTTCGAAGAAGTTTCAATGGCTGACAATGCCTGCTCAATATCCCAGATCAAGTCTTTTGGCTCTTCTACTCCTACAGAGATTCGTACCAAATTATCAGTAATTCCGTATTTCAATTTTTCTTCTGGATCTACTCCAGCGTGTGTCATGGATGCAGGATGTTGTGCCAACGATTCGGTACTTCCTAGACTCACAGCTAGTTTGATCAACTTAAGGTTGTTCAAAAACTGGAAGGCTTC
>JBGCFL010000151.1:0-11842 GCA_045106975.1 Ekhidna sp.
TTCTAGCTAAGCATTTATTGCTATTGGCTGAGGTCGTCACAAGGTTGAAAACAAACAGATTTATCTCACTTCCAAATCGCCTGCTACTCTAGCTTGGATCCCTTGCATCTGCTTTAATTTCTTCACTTGATCCAATACAGGATCTGCTTCCACACCAAAGAGTGAAACCTGAATTCTTGAATTCATTTTATCCAAAAATTCCTCAATAAAAGGCTTTTGAATTGGATAGTATGCTACCCTGTAATCATTCTCTATCCCTGCTGCTTTAGCAGCTAGCTCTACTGCGTCATCAAAACTGCCGAGAACATCTACCAAACCATTCTCCAAGGCTTGTTCCCCACTCCATACTCTTCCTCCAGCAATTTTCTTCAACTCATCTTGAGTCATTCCTCGCGCATCAGCAGATTTTTGAGTGAAGGTTTCATATCCTTCATTAACTCCTCTTTGAATGATCGCTTTTTCTGGATTTGAAAGAGGACGAGTTACGGTATACAAATCAGAATATTTTCCCGTCTTTACTACATCATGGGTTATCCCTATTTTGTTTTCCAGAAATTCTCCAAAATTGAACCACATACCAAAAATGCCTATCGAGCCTGTAACTGTATTGGGTTGAGCCACGATCGTATCCGCAGGCATAGCAATGTAATATCCACCTGAAGCGGCAGCATTTCCCATGGAAGCAATAATCGGTTTCTTACCTTTTGTAAGCATTAACTCTCTCCAAATAATATCTGAAGCAGTCATACTACCCCCTCCAGAGTTGACACGCATCACAATCGCCTTTACAGAACTGCTCTCTCTAGCTTTCTTTATTTCTTTAGCGAATGTTGCTCCCACGATTCCTTCATCTCCTCCCATCACAATATCTCCTTCTGCTACTATTACGGCAATCTTATTTTTTGACGATCCTCTAGATTTTGTTGCTTGAATGTATTTATTCATTTTCATCAATGGCAACTTATCATCCTCTTCTAAACCAAGCTTAGAAAGCATGACACTTTTCAACTCATCTTCATATCCAATTTTATGAACTAGACCGTGATCTTCCGCATCTTGAGGAAGACTTACTTTCATATTATTAGAAATATCAGCTAAATCATCTACGCTCTTGTCGAGTGATGCTGATACATTAGACAAGAAAGTTCCATACATAGAGTTGAGTAACTCACTATACTGCAATTCATTTTCAGGACTTAGGTCTTTCCTTATATAAGGCTCTACAAAACTCTTGAACTCCCCTACTCGAAAGATTTGAGGTCGAATATCAAGTTTATCGAACATCCCTTTATAGAAGGTAATGTTAGCATCTAGGCCATTGAACTCCATAGCTCCAGTAGGATTCAGGAAAAGGCTATCTGCGACAGATGCCACATAAAAGTCAGACTCACTCATGTATTCGCCGTAGGCGTAAACAAACTTTCCTGATTCCTTAAAATCAATTATTGCATCTCTTATTTCTTGAAGAGAAGCGTACCCTCCAGCTAAATACATCGGCTCAATGTATAACCCCTCTATTCTATCATCTGTCTTTGCTTTTTTAATTGCTGAAACTATGTCCAACAAACTATTGACAGGTGGAGTATTCGCGAAAGCGGTAAGAACAGGATCTTCAACAGCTTTATCGGCTAAAGCACCATACATCGGAAAATAAAGGATAGAACTCTCCTTTACTGTAGGAAGCTCCTCCACACTTAATGCCCCAATAATGCCTGCAAGCATAAAAAAACCTACAATTGAAAAAATAAATAGCCCTACTAGAGTAGCTAAGAGATTTCTTAAAAAAGCCATGTATAATTACTGATTCTTAGTTTCAAAAAATTGAAGCACAAAAGTACCACGTGAACAACTAATGTAGGGTTATCCTATTATGTAAACGGAAATATTCTATTGCCAGAAAAACCCATTTAGCCTGAAATAAAAAAAGGGAGAAGATCTAAAATGATCGACTCCCTTTTTCCACTCATCAACTAACTCTAGTCTTCCTTTTTTAAGAAAATTTTGGTGCTCATTTTCCCAAACCACTCGGGCTTTTTACCTGACGGATATGTCTCATCGTACATAGTAATAGTCATTCCATCTTCTGAATTTTCAATTTTGTAATACTGAATACCCCCTTCGAAACCTGCCACTTTAGCAATATCTGCAGTGGTCACGATATCATCGCCTACCAATTCATAACTTCCACTATTAAAGACTACTGTTTGAAAAGAGTACAATTTTTCTTCTTGAGACATTTTACTCATGTCTTCAGGACTTTTTCTAATGTTGCCATACGGATTGTACATGATAGAATAGGTCTCATCAGAAACCATAAACCGTCCCGCCATTTGCATTTTAGCCTTATAAGTTGTGTCAGGATAGATGTAGTGAATTTCTTCAACTAGCCATGAACCTAAAAGCGGGTTTTCTAGCTGATTTATCTTGTTGATCACATTTGGAAACTCATAGAAACCTGCAAGGGATTTAGTGTCATACTTACCTTGATAATATTTTTTCTGATAGTCAGCTCCATTTTCTATCAAGTGAAGCACAAAATCTTCGTTACCGTACATCATTGCCCAAAACATTGCCGGAGATTGATTGACCACATCTAAAACATCCAAATCCGCTCCTGCCTTTATTAAAATATCTGCGATTTCAATTGATCCATTTACCGCTGTACCAATAAGTGGAGTAAGATTATATTCATCTCCTGCTAGGTTTGGGCTAACTCCTTTTTCTATCAAAAAATCTACGATATCTACATGTCCAAAACGAGCCGCTATTGTCACAGCGCTTTGTCCCACTCTATTCATTATTGAAAGATCAGCTCCATTATCAGTCAGTAGTTTCAACATTTGCACATCCCCTTTCTCTGCTGTGACATGAATTAAAGGGCTTTCCAGCCCATCTAACATATTTGCAGAAACACCTTTCTTCAAGAGTTTTTCTGCCTTAGCATAATTGCCTTCACGAACCGCATCCACTAAAAATTGCTCTTTCTTTTCCAGCTCATTTCCAAACGAAGAATTCCTAAAAACTTGAGCCACAGAATCCGCATGCCAAAGCCTATAAACCACGTCTACTGGAAGACCATGTTTGCTTTTAATATTCAGACTTGCACCATTGTTAATCATTGCCTTCATTGCTTCAATATTTCCATAGTAGGAGGCCCAATTAATGGCTGGATCATTGTTGATATCTACATCATCAATGTTTGCTCCATTCTCTATCAGCGTATTGACAATTTCTTCTTTATTAGAATAACCGGCATACATCAATGCGGTTGCTTGTAGTCCAGTCTCCTGATGCTTATTCACATCCGCACCATTTTCAATAAGCAAATCTACGAGAGCCAAGTTGCCATTAGTTACTGCTGTAATCAATGCTGTTGAGCCAACCTCATTGTATTCATTTACATCTATTTTTTTTGACAATAAATGTTTGGTGATTTTCTCAGCGTTGGATTTCACACTTTGAAAAAAAGCCTCTTGATTAGTCGTATAAGCTTGTTCATTAGCAATAAAAGCTTGGAGGTCATCTTTTTCCAATACACCCAAGCTTACTTGTGAAAATGAATTGAAAAGGGTAATAAAACAGACCGAGTAAAAGAAAATTTTCATAATTATTTTGAGTTTCCTCAATGCTAGGAAAATACTATTTCACAGGTATTACAAAAAGGGAAGTAGGAGTAAAGGATAATTATTAGATACCTTTTTATATAGTTTCGCCATTTGATTTTCTCATTTAAGTGAGCAAAAGATCGTGATTTCTATTTATCCAATTATCTTTCAGTTATGACACCTTTCATTGCAGAAATACTAGGCACTTTTACACTTATCACTTTCGGACATGCAGTCAATGCGAATGTTTCTCTAAAAGGGACCTATGGAAACTCTTCAGGATGGATTGTCATTTCCATCGGATGGGGATTGGCCGTTTTTTGTGGAGTAGTAGTGGCTGGTCCTTATAGTGGCGCACATCTCAATCCTGCTGTTACAATTGGTCTTGCGGTAGCTGGTTTGTTCCCATGGTCTGAGGTACTGCTTTTCTGTTTAGCACAAATGCTTGGAGCAATGCTTGGAGCTGGTTTGGTATGGCTGAATTTTAAGAATCATTTTGATACTGAAGAAGATCAGGGAACCAAGCTTGGTGTTTTTTCAACTGGTCCTGCCATTAAGGATCTGCCTATTAATTTCATATGTGAAGTATCTGGAACTTTCATGCTTCTGCTCGTTATCTTCTATATCACCGGACCAGACATCACTATGGATGGAGTCACATCCAATGGTAAAATTGGACTTGGCTCGGTAGGTGCTTTACCAGTCGCTTTTTTAGTAATTGTTATTGGTTTGGGCTTGGGTGGCACTACCGGCTATGCAATCAACCCTGCCAGAGATTTAGGCCCACGTATTATGCATGCTATTTTGCCTATTAAGGGTAAGGGAGATAGCAACTGGAATTATGCATGGCTACCTGTTATAGCTCCTATTGTTGGTGGGAGTTTAGCAGCTGGATTGTATCTCCTCATCTCATAGCGCTTCCAACTATTTATTTCATTTCTGTTTCTTTAATCACATGATAAAGAGTAATTCCCTCCTACTTTTAACATTGGTGTCTATCCTCCAATTTCTTTCCAGTTGTGAAAAGGAAGAGACCTTTGTCATTCCTACTCTTGAAGGTGAGTATGAAGGAATGTTTACAGTGGAGTATAAAAATGGGAATATATTCTCCAATCCCGTCACCATTACATTTAATTCGAATAATTATACCAGTTCAAAAGGTGAAAGTTTTTTCCCTGCAGGTGGTGAAGGAAGCTTCGAAATAGGAAACGATCGAATCACTTTTTCAGACACCAATTATTATACTGCCAATTTTGATTGGAATCTGATTCTAAATGGTGAATATGATATAGAGTTATCTGAAAATATCATCGTCTTTACAGCTGATAAGAATGGACTTGGATCATACACTTATAGAATGAGTCTAAAGTAGATTTTTTTATCCTTTCTTATATAAGTTTATATACTCGAAAAGTTCATCCTTTTTTAAGGGTGTGATGGGAATATCTTCTGATCCAATTTTCACATAGTTTCCACCAAATGCCTCAATTTTTTCAATATTTATTAGGTATGATCTATGTGTTTGAAAAAACATATTCTCTGGTAAAGTCTGAATGAATGAACCTAGTGTTCCTTTAATTATGTGCTTCTTATCTTTAGCTGTATTGATTTCTAGATAATTACCACTTGATTTCACATAATGAATGTCTTTGAAATTGACTTTAACATAGAGATATTCATCCTTTACAAAAAGAGAATCTTTTAGAACAGTTACTTCAAAATCCGATGATTCCTCTTTCGTATTTATTTCTCCAAATTTTTTTATTGCTACCTCAATAGAAGCAAAAAGGTGTTGCTTTTCTATCGGTTTTAAAAGATAACCATACGGATTGGTGTTAGTCGCCTTTTCGATAGTGGCTTTATCTCCATAAGATGTAAGAAATACATAAGGAATATTATGCTCTTCGTGTAATTGCTCCGCCAACCAAATACCCGTTTCTTCGCCTTTTAAGTTTATGTCTAGTAGAGCAAAGTCTGGTTTTAATTCCTTAATAGCTTCTAGTGCCTTAGTTGCCCTTATATAGATACCCATCACATTGTAGCCTAAATCTTCCAACATATCCTTGATGGATTCTGCTGTGATCATTTCGTCTTCTACAATGATGATATTAAGTGCTGACATACTGTTTATTAACCATTAAATATAGAGAAACCAGCCCGTCTAAAGGCTGGTTTCTGAGATTGGTGATGACGTTTAACTTTAGCAAAATGATCGCTTATATTATTAAGTCAAAATAAAGTTGACGAAATGGAAAAGTTGATATTTGAAATAGACAATAGCGGTGACGAATGAACTGAAAAGAATCTGATATTAAATTTTATGAATCAATTTATTGGTAGAGTAATGATCACACTTGTTCCATGATCCAACTCTGACTCAAAATTTACCGTTCCATTATGATCCTTAATAATAGCATATGTAATGGATAAACCTAATCCTGTTCCTTTTCCGGGAGCTTTCGTGCTATAGAAAGGTTCGATGATTCTTTCCAAATTTTCTTTAGAAATGCCTTCACCTGAATCTTTGAATATAAGCTCAAGTCTATTCTCAATAATACGTGTTGAAATTTCTATAGTCCCCTTATCGTGTATTGCTTGAGCCGCATTCGTGATAACATTTAGAAAGACCTGATGAAGTTTTCCATTATTAGCTTGTACGATAGGATCACTTTTCGTGAATTCCTTTAAAACATTTATTCTATTTTTTAAATGATGCTCCGTCATAACCAAACAATTCTCCAATAGTTTATGTACGTCACAAGGTTCTTTCACATTCTCTCTGGAATGGTTAAACTCATTTAAACTTGATACTATTTTCGAAGCTCGAGAAACTCCTTCTTTAATGATCGATAGTAATTTTGATATCTTATTTTTTTTGGACTCTTCACTATTTAGTTCCCTTAACATGCCCTCAAGTCCGGACACTCCACCACTAATGAAATTGAGCGGATTATTAATCTCATGAGCTATTCCTGCTGATAAAATACCTAAAGAAGCCATTTTCTCTGATTGAATCATTTTTTCTTGAGTACTCGATAAATTCTTTAGTACTGACATTAACTCTTCTTTTTGAGCACTCAATTCTTCAGTTCTCATTTCAACCATTTCTTCAAGTCTCTGATTCCGTCGAGTAAGTGTTTTTAATCTGATCCGATAAATAAGAAAGCCAATAGAAAAAATTACGAGAATGAATAACAATTTTGCCCATCGTGTCTGATACCATGATGCATCTATGCGTATTTTTTGTACTGTAATTGGATCTGAAAAAACGTTATTTATTCCAGTCTGAAGCTTAAAATCATAATTACCTGGAGACAGGTTAGTGTAAAGCGCATTTCGTTCACTTGAAGCATAAATCCATTCTTCATCAAATGGCTCAAGTCGATATCTAAATTGAAGTTTTTCTGAATACTTAAAAGAAATGTCTGTAAAATCAATAAGCAATCGGTCTGCACCAGCAGGAACGGCTACAATATTACTAATCGGAAGGGACTGATTATCAGCATAAACTCCCTCTAAAAGAGGTTTAGGTTTTATACTAGGTGTCTCAAGGTTACTTGGTCGTATGTAGACAATTCCATCTTGAGAAGGAATCCAAAAATCACCTTGCTGATCAGTGAAGGACAAGACACCTCCTAAGAAATGGCTATTTTTCATACCACTGGTTCTATCAAAGATGTCAACTTCAATTTGACCATTCATCTGATCAGCGCTTTTTTCAAGCTCAGCCAATTCAACCTTAAGGACTGCCTTTTCGCCTGGCATCCAAAGAGAGCCTAGGGAATCCACAAATACATCATAGATTATATTAAATGGCAATCCATTTTCAACTGTAAAAGCAACAACCTTTTCTTCAGAATACCCAACTAATCCATCATTTGTAGCCATCCACAAATAGTTGGGAGTAGGAAATATGGAGAAAGAAAAATTGGACGGCAGACCATCTTCAGTAGTGATTTTTTTAATAATTTTCATATCGTTGATAATATTCACACCACTTATTGTGCCCACAATCAAATTATTATTGTCGTCTTGTATGATGGACATAATGTAGTCTGAACTCAATCCTTCAGAAATATTAATAACATCCCAACTATCCAGTGAATTGAACTTAATTAGGCCAGCATTTTTAGTCCCCACCCAAATTGTACCTTCATTGTCTTCAAAGACCAACCGGATAAAATTGTCAGGAAACCCATTATTAGTGTTGTAAATTCTGCTTTTATCACCGTTTAGAAGTACTAAACCAGCATATGTACTTACCCAAATTCTATTTTTACTATCTGTAAAAAGATTTTTCACTCTTGCATTAGGAATGGGAATTGGAGGTTTATAATCAGAAACCACTCCATTTTTTATCTGGTTTAGAAATCCATTTTCATTACCAATAAGGTAATGACCTTTGGAAATCTCCGTAACGCTACTGATAATATTAGATTGGAGACCATCCTCTTTTGAAAAGCTAGTGATGGGACCATTTGTTAAAAAAAATAGACCGTTTCTGTAGGTGCCCCCCCAGATATTTCCTTCTTTATCTAAGATAATATCCCTTATTAAATTATTTGGAAGACCTTGATTTTCTGTTAAATAATCAAGTTTATTTAGACTAATTTGATATCTGAATAGTCCACTATTTGTACCAATCCAAAGGATATCATTCCCATCTGATTGTAAGGAATTAATGGTAGCATTGGACAAGTAGGATTCCTTTTCAAGTCCCTCATTAGTCAATTTAAACAATCCATATCCAGTAGATACATAAGTAGTCTGGTCTATAGTTGTGATATCGTTGATGCCATTCACTTCCAAATCAAATTCAAGTTGCTGTACACCTCTATCTGGAGAATAACTAAATAGTTTCGAATCATCAGTTCCAAAAAGAATGGTGCCATCGATCTTTTGCCCTATCGCAAGAATGGTACTTTTTCGTTCAAACTTAGATGTGAAATCTAGTATTTCATTATTTCTCAAAAGAAAAAGTTCATTGGATTTACTACTCATCCAAACATCATCATTTTGAGCCACAAACATATCCTCCGCTACAATATCTTTGATTTTTTCAAAACCTTCTGGGATGAATATATTACCCCCTTCATAGATTGCAACACCATGAAGCGTACCTAGCCATATCCTTCCTTTAGAGTCTTTGCTAATTTTCAAAATATTGGAGGATGGTAACTGACTATTTTGACTTGTAAATACTGTGAAGTCCTTACCATCGAATCTATGTAATCCTGTATATGTAGCTATCCAGATATAGCCATCTTCTGATTGCAGAAGGTCGTTGGTTGACTCAGAAGTAAGACCATCCTCTGTATTCCATTTTTTTAATATGTACTGGCTGAGTTGACTTTTTGAATCTAAATTGGATGTAATCTGTGAATGCGCTTCAAAATAAAAAAAGATAGTAAAAAGAATCCACAACGATTTATTGTGTAAAACGGAAGTATATAACTTTGAATTAAAAATAAGTTTTTTCAAAAGAGATTATTGATGGATTAATGTAAGTATTAAAAAAAGAAACTCAAAATTTGGTTTCTAAAAACACATTGTTATTCCACTTTTGGAAAAAGTAATTCAGTCATGTAACCTAACATGAGATTACTAAGTCCTTTACTATATAAATGGATGATCCGAAACTACAAAAGTGCATTGATGAGGTGCAGAGTGGGAATAGCTCTGCGTTTTCATATGTGGTTGAAAAGTATCAGACATTGGCTTTTCATATTGCTTTGCCCATTGTGAAAAAAGAAGAAGATGCAGAAGAGGTAGTACAGGATGCCTTTGTTAAAATTTACCGCTTTATCCATCAGTTTAATGGAGAGTCACGCTTCTCTAGTTGGCTCTACAAAATAGTATACAACACTGCACTGACAAGAGCTCGACTCAATGCAAAGCAATTACTTCGCAAGGAAGATGTCGCAAATCATAGTTCATCAGAAGAGTTTAAGCTAGTTCCCTTTCAAGATGACTTGGAATTACAAAACATGAAGCAATACATAGGTGTAGCTATGAACCAATTGCAAGCGGATGAAAAATTACTCGTGACCTTATTCTATTTGGGTGAAAAATCGATATCAGAAATATCGGAGATCACCACATGGAAAGCATCAAAATGCAAGGTGAAATTGATGCGTACAAGAAAAAAGTTAAAAGTGCTTTTGAAAAACAGAAAAGATGATTTGATATGAAAGAAAAAAATAAATCTCTAGCTAAGCCTTCTTCGGGCCTATTGAAAAAAATAGTTAGTAAGTTAGACACCCCTACTAGTCAGGAACTAAAGGCTGTAAGGCCTCTGATCATGTCTTCTTGGCCTCTAAAAGTGTCAGTATTTCTTGTAGTACTACTTCTTATTGCATTTGCAACTAGAATTACGCTTGGCACAAATGATGATACGACCATCGTAGGGACAGGGCTCTTACTCATTGCAATAGCAGGCTTTTTGTTTCCATTGGCACTCAATTATATAAAAACTAAAAATAAGTTGTAACCGCTACTCTAAATGGCGAGTCTTCTAATCAAAATACCCACATTATGGATTTCGGAACTACTCTTTCTTACGTCAGTTTTTATCTGATTTCTCTAGTTATATTCTATTACTATTTCACAACAAGGAATAAGGAAAGGATGGCTATCATTGAAATGGGAGCTAATCCTGACATGTTTCAATCTGAAGAAAAATATTACATGCTCTTTGTCATAGGACTTGTATCCGTTGGCGTTTCTGTGGGTCTGATTGTGGGCTACTATCTTTCTATAGTGCTTGATCCCCCTAACAAATCCATTATATACTTAGGGGCTATGCTGCTCTTTGGCGGAGCATCCATGATAGCCGCATTTTTCCTCATCCTAAAACGGATGAAAAAGAAGGACTAAATACATTTTAACATTCTAAATTAAATACCATGTCAAAAAAAATATTGACTTATGGGCTGGCTTTGCTATGCCTACACATTTCGTATGCTCAAAAAGAAATAGAAGGGCTAAGCGTCAACAAAAAGGGAATACAAAAATCTTATATCAAAGATCTTCGCAAAAAAATAGAAGCGGATGGGCTCAAGAACATTACGAGTGTAGTCGTATTGAGAGAAGGTAAGCTCAGCGTGGAAGAGTATTACAGTGGTGCTGATAGAAGTACACTTCATGACACGAGATCACTTACTAAATCTTTTGCAGGAACACTAGCAGGCATAGCCATTGATGAAGGATACATTTTGTCCAAACAATCTACGCTAGCAGATTTTTATGAACTGAAGAAGTATAAAAACTACTCTGCAAGAAAGGCTGAGGTGACTATCGAGAATCTACTCAAGATGGATTCTGGATTTGATGGATTTGATTTCGATCCATCCTCACCAGGTAATGAAGAAAACATGTATCCTACTCCTGATTGGGTAAAATTCGCATTGGATGTCCCAATGAAAGATTTTGATGAAGACGAAATGCGATGGCAGTACTTTACTGCTGGAGTAGTAATTCTTGGAGATATTCTTAATCAGAAAACACCAGATGGGTTGAAAGTATATGCAAAGGAGAAGCTATTCAATCCACTAGGAATAGAAAAGGTGAAATGGCAATACACACCAAGCAGAGTGCCAAACACTGCAGGATCATGTAGGCTTAATTCTCTTTCATTTGCTAAGTATGGGCAACTATATAAAAACAAAGGTGTATGGAATGGAAAGCAAGTGGTTCCAGAGAAATGGGTGGAAGAGTCCATGACGGTTCACTATGACTTAAGGAGTGACGGACTTTCCTATGGTTATCTTCTTTGGCAAAAAATATATGAGTATAATGACAAGGAATACGAAGTTTTTTGCGCCAGTGGAAATGGTGGAAGTAAGGTTTTTGTATTCACTGAGTTGGATTTAGTGGTGGTGGTTACTTCTACCGCATATAATCAAAGCTATATGCACAGGCAAGCAGATACGATTGTGGAAGACTACATTCTTCCTGCAGTTCTTGATGAAAAGTAGTAATGTGAATGGAGAAGTGTGCTAAGCTGCAAATTTCAATTCAAAGCTGGTTCCATTATCGCTTTTGAATTCGAAATCTCCTTCCAATTGCTGACTAAGCATACGAACAAGGCGTAAGCCAAGTGACTTGGTTTTCCTGATGTCTATTTCATCAGGAATGCCTTTTCCATCGTCCTTTACATTCAACAGATATTGCCCATTTTCTTCCGTGAGAAAAATACTAAGAGTGCCTTTTTGCTTTTCATGATAAGCATATTTGAA
>JBGCFL010000152.1:0-22104 GCA_045106975.1 Ekhidna sp.
CCGAACATGGATTCTTTAATGAATGAGGAAAAAACAAGAATGGAATTTTTCTTATCGAAACTGAGTGAAGAAGGTTTTGAAATAAAGCATATCAACGAAAATCTTGGTTCTAACTGATGACTATTGAGGAAGCTCAAAAAGTCGTAGATGATTGGATCAAAACAAAGGGAGTTCGTTATTTCAATGAACTCACTAACATGGCAATGCTCACGGAAGAAGTGGGCGAACTTGCCAGAATAATGGCTAGAACCTACGGCGAACAATCCTTTAAGGAATCTGATAAAAACAGAGACTTAGGAGATGAAATGGCCGACGTACTCTGGGTATTGATCTGCCTCGCTAATCAGACTGGCATAGATCTAACTAAGGCATTAGAAAAAAACTTAGAAAAAAAGAATGTAAGGGATTCTACGAGACACCTAGAGAATCAGAAGTTGAAATAAAATTATTATCTTTCAGTTATGAAGGAACTAATATTTATTTACTTATTTCTAATATCAAATTTTCTAACCTTTTCACAATGTTCAACCTCATCAGAGGTAGCAGATATTGTAAATGCTCTGTCCAATGCAGAGAATAGCTATTTGAACAAAGAGGTTCCCAACCTCCATTTTAGAACTAGTAAAGGTGAAAATTTTGATTTACTTTCCTTAAGAGGACAAGTTGTTACCATTAATTATTGGGCATTTACATGCCGTCCATGTATTGCCGAAATGCCAGAGCTAAATAAAGTAGTTAGGAAATATCAAGAATCTGTCAAATTCATCTCTATAATTACACCTGGTGATTTTGAAATTGAGTCGCAAATCATTCAAAAAAATTAGACAAATTTGATTTTGACTATCAACATTTAGCCACAAAAGAGTGCTTTTCAGCATTCTTAGGATTACCTAATATTTATCCTACGCACATCGTAATTGACAAAGAAGGTAAATTAGTGGAAGTGTTTTATGGTGCTGATATTACACGGCTAAAGAAAGCAATCAAGAATAATATCTAATTATCTCCATCATAAACCTCTCTAATCTTAGCCTTATCCTCATCTGGGATGGATTGATCAGCA
The DNA here is from genome assembly GCA_045106975.1 of Ekhidna sp. Classification (GTDB taxonomy): domain Bacteria; phylum Bacteroidota; class Bacteroidia; order Cytophagales; family Cyclobacteriaceae; genus Ekhidna. The sequence continues at coordinate 1,064 of JBGCFL010000152.1, forward strand.
AGTAGTTGCCAAGCTCTTTGTCTAGTATTGATATCGTATTTCACTAGGACGTTATTTTCTTTCTCGCGCTTGCGAATACGCCTCCCCCAAACAAAAATCACTATTTGAAGAGCAAAGACAACTGCTATTAAAACATAGATCCAAGTCATATTAAATGGGTTAACGAGAAGAAAGAATAAAGATCGCCATTTTTTTCGCTTTTTTTAATTGCCTTGAACTATGCTGGATTGATTCATTACTTTTATTTATATAATTCATGAAAAACATAAATGAAAATTAATGAAAAAGTAAATGCACATTTGCGCCAGCAAAAAAATCCTCCATAAGACAATACTTAACCCTCCATGGAACTGCAAGGCCTAACAGACAATCTTACCAATCCAGCTTTACTTTTTTTTCTTCTTGGAATCATCGCAGTTCAAATAAAAAGTGATTTAAAGATTCCTGAAAACTCATCCAAGTTCATATCCATCTATCTTCTTCTCTCCATTGGGTTTAAAGGTGGACAGGAACTATCTCATAGCGGTATCACAACAGAGATCATACTTAGCATGCTCCTAGGAATAGTCCTTGCACTTTTGATCCCCATTGCTTCTTTTTTTCTTTTAAAAAGAAAATTGAGCATTGAGAATGCTGGCGCAATTGCTGCTTCATATGGATCTGTGAGTGCTGTCACATTCGTGACGACCATCTCATTTCTAGACCTAGAGCAAATCTCGTTCGGAGGACACATGATTGCTGTAATGGCTCTTATGGAAGCTCCCGCAATAATTGTAGGAGTGCTCTTAATCAATTACTACAGAAAAGAAGAAAGTCAAAAATCCAACACTTCCGTTGGCTCGATAATTAGACACTCTGTGACAAATGGAAGCGTTATTCTAATCATTGGAAGTCTTATCATAGGATTTTTAGCTAGCGCTGAGCAAGCAGAAGGGATCAAGCCATTTACTACTGATATTTTCAAAGGATTTTTAGCCGTGTTTCTCTTAGACATGGGAATTTCAAGTGGTAAACATTTGACCGACATGTTTAAGAAAGGCGTTTACCCTTTTCTCTTCGCGACCATCATGCCATTCATCAATGGTATGATTGCCCTTTTCGTAAGCTTTCAAATCACCGATTCGATTGGCAATCAATTACTATTTGCCCTCCTAGGAGCAAGTGCATCATACATTGCCGTTCCAGCAGCTATGAAAATAGCCGTCCCAAAAGCAAATCCAAGTCTCTATTTACCAATGGCACTGGGTATTACTTTTCCTATCAATGTCATGATTGGAATTCCCTTTTACTTTACAATCATCCAGATGATGCACTAAATTCTAAGCAGAGATTAATTCTCCATCAACCAACTTAGGCACTACTTGATATTCATTTTCTGTCATGCAAAACTCTAAGTCTTGTTCTATCCCAAAATTGGTAAGACGCTCTGCATGACTAGATTGCTTAGCTATGCCATATAGGTTTTCATGATTGCCAATGTAGAGTTGATGAGCCAGCAAGGCTGAATCGCCTATAGATTTCATTTCTTCCCCACATTCATCAATTAAAGCACCCGCAAACAAAGTATCTTCTAGATTGGGAGTCCCCTTCCATCCTGCACAATGAATGACTACATCCTTTTTCGATTTTCGAACATATTCACCAACTGCATCTAAATTCAAGAAAGCGCCGATTATAATCTCATCCGCCTCTTTCGATTTGATAATGGCTTGAGAACCGTTGGTGGTTGAAATAGCTACTTTGTTTCCAATAACCTCATCAGACTGGTACTCAAAAGGCGAATTGCCCATATTGAATCCTTCTACCATGATGCCTCCTCGTTCGCCTGCCATCAAGTAGCCTTGCTTTCCAAGTTCGAGGCATTCTTCTATTTCTCCTACAGGCTTAATAGCTTTTACTCCATTTGACAATCCTGTCACGATACAAGACGTAGCTCGAAAAATATCCACAACAACCACCACTTTTCCTTGTAAAGAATGCTGATGGATTAATTCAGGAGATAAACAGACTTCTATATTATTCATTTTATTGATGATATTAATTTATCGTAATCATTGTGATTACCAATCCAAAACCAAATCATGACATCTCCTTCTAATCGTCCAATTGCTCTATAGGATATAGTAATCCTGACTGAATAGATAGGTAAACGTTCATGTATTTTCTTGAATTGAAGGGATGGGTGATTTGAATTTGTTTTCCAGGTGTTATAGGCATTATCAGCCTGCAGCTGAATTCCCTTAGGCAGTTTTTCTTTTAGTTTCCTAAATCGGGAAGTGGTGACTGATTTCAATTAATTCTATTGTTCCTTAGTTTTACCTGTCTTGTATTCAGCTAATGCTTCATTGGCAAGCAGTTCCAATTCATTTGGAGAAGTCTCAAATTTCACTGCCCACTTTATTTCATCTAGCCATTTTTCAGTTAGCTCCTCTTGCCGTTCTCTCGGTAATTTTTCAAGCTCTTCTTTTATGATTTCAAACTGCTTACTCATGTTATAAAGTTACTAACTATTTCAAAAATGGTGGTCTTACCACTTTCGCCTTCACATTTTTCCCTCTAATCACCACATTAATTTCGGTATCTGCTTTGCTATTTTCCTTGGTCACATAGCCCATCCCAATTCCTAGATTCAACGAAGGCGACATAGTTCCAGAAGTCACTTTTCCGATGATGTTACCGTCTGCATCTGCTAGCTCGTAATCATTTCTAGGAATACCCCTCTCTACCATTTCAAAGCCTACCAACTTGCGAGTGACTCCTGTTTCTTTTTGAGCTTTGATGTTCTCAGAATTCACAAATTCTTTCGTGAATTTGGTTACCCAACCGAGTCCTGCTTCTAAAGGGGAAGTTTCGTCCGTAATATCATTTCCATAAAGGCAAAATCCTTTTTCCAAACGAAGTGTATCTCTCGCACCAAGCCCTATTGGCTTAATATCAAACTCCTCTCCTGCTTCGAATACCTTGTCCCACACTTCCTTAGCGTCCTCTTTGTTGATGTACAACTCAAACCCGCCTGAGCCTGTATATCCAGTTGCAGAAATGATCATCTTTTTGCCAGCGAGTTCACCATTCACGAACGTGTAGAATTTCACCTCTGACAAGTCCACTTCAGTCAATTTCTGCAAAGTCTCTACGGCTTTTGGCCCTTGAACTGCAAGTAATGCTAAGTCATCAGAAATGTCAGTCATTTCCACGCCCCACTTGTCTTGACTTTTAATCCAATTCCAGTCTTTCTCAATATTGGAAGCATTGACTACCAACATATACTCTTCTTCAGCCATTCTATAGATAAGTAAATCATCTACAATTCCGCCCTTGTCATTCGGCAAACAAGAATACTGAGCTTGTCCATCCACAATTTTAGAAGCATCATTGGATGTCACCCATTGGATCAAATCCAGAGCATGTGGCCCTTTGAGCATGAACTCTCCCATGTGAGACACGTCAAATACCCCCACAGAGTCACGGACAGTCATATGCTCTTCTTTGTCAGAAGAATACCTTACTGGCATATTGAAGCCTGCGAAAGGCATCATTTTAGCACCCAATTCTTCGTGGATGTCATTCAAAGGAACTTGTTTCACCTCCATGTTATATATTAATTTTTAATCCAACCGGACAATGATCCGACCCAAAATATTCATTGTAAATCACCGCATCCTCCACTTTATCCTTGATCTGTGTACTAGCCAAGAAGTAGTCAATTCTCCAACCTACATTTCGTTCTCTCGCACGAAATTTATAATTCCACCAAGAGTATTTTACCTCTTCAGGATAAAACATTCTGAATGTATCTACATATCCAGCATCCAATAAATTATTGATACCATCTATCTCTACTTGCGTGTATCCAGATTGCTTATTGTAGTTTTCTTTATTTCTCTCAATGTCAATTTCTGTGTGAGCAACATTCAAATCACCACAGATAATTACAGGCTTTTTATCCTCAAGACTTAGAATGTAATTTTTGAATGCTTCATCCCATGTTTCACGATACTCCAGTCTCTTCATCCCCTCACCTGAGTTTGGTGTGTAGACTGTGACAATAAAGTAACTCTCAAACTCTGCAGCAATCACTCTTCCTTCTTGATCATGTTCCTCTACACCCATGTCGTAAAATACCTCCATCGGTTTTTCCTTAGAAAGGATAGCCGTACCTGAATAACCTTTTCTCGCTTTTGAAGAATTGACAGCTAAATGGTAATCAGGAAATAACTGAAGAGCGGTTTTCACATCTTCAGGTTGTCCTTTGGTTTCTTGCAGACAAAGGACATCTGGATCCATCGCTCGAACATCTTCTGGGAAATCTTTTTTTACAATAGCTCGAATTCCATTGACATTCCATGAAACAAAGTGAAGCTGAGGCATTTATTTTTTGGTTTAATGAGAACGCAAAGAAAGACACAGAGTCTGATTAATAAAACTTAATTCTCAACCAACTTTACAACCATTGATTGTTTCCTTTTGTGGTTGTAGTAGAACCACTTCTTCTTGTTCATTATACACGCCCAAAACGAGGCATTCTGACATGAATGGTCCAATTTGCTTTGGCGGAAAATTGACCACTGCAATCACCTGACTGTTCAATATCATATCTTTAGAATACAAAGCTGTGATTTGGGCTGAACTCTTTTTAATGCCAATTTCAGATCCAAAATCTATGGACAGTTTAAATGCAGGCTTATGAGCTTCTGGGAAGTCCGCAACCTCCATAACTGTCCCTACACGCATATCTACTTTCTCAAAATCGTTCCAACTAATCATTTGTATAATTTTTTAAGATGTTTGGTCATGCGTTTCAAATGATACTCATTGGTGAGTCCATCTCTGAGTCCTTCCAAAGTCTCAATGAATTTTTCTTTGTGATTTGGGAGAATTACTGGAATCATGCGTTCGGTGTATTGTCCCAATTGATTGGCAGGCGCCAATACTAATTGCTCTAGAATAATGTAAAAAAGATCATCAGTGTATTCCTCTCTTTTATATAAGGTTACTAATATTCTGAACCCATGATCCTTGGTGACAACAGTCCCTACTCCCATCGCATCTAGTACTTTAGATAAATCTTGAAAGAGCTGATCTACTACTAAATAGGCCACATGTGCTAATGCGATCATGCTACCATAGACTACCCGGTTAATTGGATCGCATAATTTTAATAGCAAAAAATCAATGTGCCTCTTCATCATTTCTGGATTTCTCTCCGAGACGTATGCCAATGTCAACACGGCATCCATTTGCAGCCTCTTTTGGGGTTTAGAATCAATGAATTGCACAAGTTCCAATACCTGCGAAGCATTTTCCGAATCAGCAATAGATTTAGCCAAAGCTTTGTTGCCTTCTTGAGTTTTTAAGCCCAGCGAATACGAAAGTTGATTTTGTATAGGCATAAAAAAACCTCGATAATTATTATCGAGGTTCAAATTAATCTCTTTTGAGAAAATTATGAAGCACAGAATTCTTTCAATCTTCTGTTCTTACCTGGTTCTCTCAATTTCTGAAGTGCTTTCTCTCTAATTTGTCTTACTCTTTCTCTAGTAAGTCCCATAGCATCTCCTATCTCTTCTAGCGTGTATGGATTATCATATCCAATACCGAAGCTCATCATTACTACTTCTCTTTCTCTAGCTGTAAGCGTAGAGAGAGCTCTCATTGTCTCTACTTTCAATGAATCATTGAAAACAAGACCATTATCAGTAGCGCCAGTTGTTTGATTTTCCAAAACATCTAGCAATGATCCGCTCTCGTCCTCACCGAATGGCGCATCCATAGACATTTGCTTCACCTCAGCTCCAAGTGTATTTCTCACCTCGCTTGGCTTCATCTCTAGAATGTCTGCTAATTCCTCTTCTGTAGGCTCACGCTCAAATTTTTGTTCCAGCTCAGCATAAGCTCTTCTAATCTGGTTGATGGCGCCTGACTTGTTCATTGGCAAACGAACAATTCTAGATTGCTCTGCCAATGCCTGCATGATAGACTGACGAATCCACCAAACTGCATATGAAATGAACTTGAAACCTTTCGTTTCGTCAAATTTCTTAGCTGCTTTTATTAGACCAAGGTTTCCTTCATTGATCAAGTCATTCAAAGGCAAACTTCTATTTTGATACTGCTTAGCTACAGATACAACAAATCGAAGGTTGGCTTTCACCAATTTCTCTAAAGCTAGATCATCGCCTTCTTTGATTTTCTTAGCAAGAGTCACCTCCTCATCAGGAGTAATCATTGGGACATTACTTACCTCAGTAAAATACTTCTCCAGAGTGTGTGATTCTCTCCTGTTAGTGATCGACTGGGTAATCTTTAGTTGTCTCATATTATCTTATTAACTGTATAGTTATGCGTCTAAAAAAGCGATCGGCAAAGATAGATGTTTAAAATCCTCATTGCAATAGAAAAGCTCATTATTCTATATTTCAACCTCTTTTCCATAACAATGGTTTCGGTTTTTATAAAATAATGAGCTCAATTATTCTCATTAGTTGCAATAAGTACTTGAATTTCTACTATTCGTGCTTTATTGACTTCACTGGGTTTGATTTAGCAATTTTGAATATTCTGGTTAAAACGGTTGAAAATGACACCATCAAAACTGCTGCAAATGCTATTAGGAATATATCTAAGCCAATATTGATTCGGTAGGCAAAATCTGCCAACCAATCTTCAAATAGCCACCAAGCAATAGGTCCAGCAACAGTCATCGCAATCATTAATATGATCAAGTAATCTTTAAGTATGAGCTCTACAATACCTGCTACTGATGCTCCCAATACTTTTCTAACTCCTATTTCTTTCGTTTTTCGTTCTACTGTAAAGTTGATTAATCCGAAAAGACCAAAGGCAGATATGATGATAGAAACCAAAGTAGCAATCAAAATGATAGTTGATCTACTTTCTTCTGCTTTGTAAAAGCGCGCCCATTGATCGTCAAGGAAATTTATTTCACTTGGAGTACCAGGATCAAAAGTGCTATTTACTTCCTCTATGTGCTCTAATACTTGCTGCGCATTTCCACTGTATTTGATCGTAAAATAGTCGACTGGGAAAACGTGATTATTCCAATTGGTAATAACTACTGGGCCAATAGACTCATACAGGGATTCGAAGTGAAAGTCTTCCACTACGCCTATGACTTTCATTTTCACCGTATCATCTTCGCTTACCCAAATGGAGCTCCCTATTGGATTTTCTAGATCAAGCTCCCTTACAGCCTGTTCATTGATAATGATTCCAAGACTATCCGTTTTGTCATTTCCAGAAAAATTAGCGCCCGACTTCAATTGAATATTGTAGGTGTCTAACCAGTATTGATCCACTCCATAATGATTTGCTGAAATGGGCTCGTCTGTCAGGTTATTCCTCATACTCGCGATAGGTAAATACTTCCACTCACCTGGCACTCTCGAAGAGCTCGCTACATTAACCACACTTGGGTGTTCTTTTATTCCATTGACAATGTTCTTGAAATTTCTCCTAGCGGCACCAGAGTTGATATCAAGCACAATCATATTTTCTTTATCAAATCCTAAATTTTTGGATTGAACAAAATTTAGCTGTCGATATATGATCATTGAACCGATGATCAATAAAATTGAAAGACCATATTGAACTCCTACTAGGATTTTTCTTAGCAGATCCCCTTTACCTGAAAATGCATTCTTAAGAACCAACAGTGTACGACTCAATCTAGAATAATATATCGCAGGAATGACTGCAGAAACGATCCAAATGACTGCTATAATCGCTGCATAATAGGAGATGAAATCCAAAGTGAAAAATTGCGAAATTTCAACTTGCTTTCCCGTAATATTTAAAAAGAATGGAAACAGTAACACACATATTCCAATAGAGAGAATGAATGAAATAAGAATGGTGATCAATGTTTCAAAAAATAACTGATAGAGTAAATGACTATTGGTTGCTCCATTGATCTTTCGCATACTTGCTTCTAGGGTACGCTTTAGTGCTTGTACTGAAGAAAGATTCACATAATTGAGTGCCGCTATGAAGAGCACTAAAAAACCTAGAAATAGGGTGATAGAAACAAAATCTCTTGTGCTGCTTGGTATAACTAATCTTGGAGCGGGACCTCCTCTTTCAATATCCGTGGAGCCTAGATGAAGATCGCTTAGTGATTGCAGATAGAAATCATACTCAGATGTGGAAACAGAATCAATGTACTTACCTAAAAAGTCATCTTTTTTTATATAGATATCATTAGGTGAAGTTTGTTCGTCTAACAAAACCCAGGTCATAGCAAACCCTGTTTCCCAACCATTCTTAATGTACTCTTGCCATCCTTCTGACCACTGACTATAGTCTGCCACATACAATTCCTTGAATTGATATGATGAATTCTTAGGCAGTTCATTCATCATGGCAATGACCTCAATGCTTCCATAGCGAGATTCATCTACTATTTCACCAATGACATCAGTCTTACCAAAAAGGCGAAGTGCTGCATCCTCTGTTAAGATCAATCCAGCACCACCTTCAAATGATTTTTTTGGATTCCCCGCTATTATGTCAAAATCCAAGATATCAAAGACTTCTTTTGTCACAATCCCCCATTCTCTGTCTGCAATTCTATTGTCACCTTCTACAATGACATGAGATCCTGTATAACTCATGTGAGCAGTTTGCTCAATTCCAGGAATATCTCGTTTTAAAGCATCTGCCAAAGGAGGGGAGACCGAAAGGTATTCATGCATCCTTCCATCTTCCTTGAAATTTTCTATCACTCTATAAATCCTGTCCTTTTTAGAGTGGAATTGATCAATGCCATACTCGTCTTGAGCAAACAAGAGTATGAAAAAAAGAATAGCAAAGCCCATTGCTAATCCAGCGATATTTACTGAGTAGTGTACGGTCTCTTTTCGGAATCTCCGAAAGTATATTTTGGTATAATTCTTAAATAAATTCATAGTCCAATTATTGAAGAGTTGAGTTTTTTTGAAGTTGATTATTCGGAATGATCGAAATACATTCCAAATGAAGAATAGATTGGCCGATCGTCTAGATTCTAACTTTCTAAGATGGTAGAATTCAAATAAATCACCTTCTATCTCATCTAAGTATTCTTTACGGCAGTACCATCTCAGAAACCTGAGAGCCCATTTTGGTGGATGTTGTCCCGGCATCCTAGATACTCGAAAAAGATATTTGAGGAATCCTATTATAGATGCCCGTTCGAAGATCATGTGATGCATCAAGCACCTTTTTTCCAAGTGCCGTGACAATGTAAAATTTCTTTCTTCGTCCGCCTCGCTCTTCGGTTATTCCTCCGAATCGAGAATCGACAAAGCCTTTTTTTTCTAGTCGCTTTAGAGCCACATGAATAGCCGAGACATTGATTTTTTTCTTAGTCTCAGCTGTTAGGAATTCATAAATAGAAACTCCATAAGCCTCATCGTGCTGCGCCGCAACAGTGAGTAAAACAAGTTCTTCGAATTCACCTAATTGGTATTCCATGGTTGATATTTTAGTTTTTTGAGGAGATGAGTTTTTGCCTCGGACCGATATGAATGAGTACTTTCTTTTGATAAATCAATGAGCCTTTATCCACACTAAATACTAAGTAATGTTCTCCTAGGTGATCCGCTGTAAAGCCCCCTTTACTTACGAAATAGCCTCCTTCTTCCAATATCTCATCAGCCTTTAAGTTTTGATTAAAAAACCTTCTTAAGCCTTTTTTACCAAGGGCTTTTACGTATAATTTTTCCGGATAACCTTTATTTATTTCATTGTTCCATTCAATGAATACTGGATCTGTATCTGGATTGAGATTCCTATCCGCTTCACTTTTCTGAGCGTGTAAACTGAAAGCCAAGAGAATAGAGAGTGTGCTTATAATTATTTTCATACGATGTTAAATTGAATTTACTTAACAAACGTGAATGTAATATATAAGTTTCACTTTTGTTAAGTAAATACAGCAAACCGTATGCTATTCGACTCCTGAAAGGATATCCGTCCCTAAATATTTCATTTCGGGCAATGTATACCAGCTTCTATTTTTTGGAATCTTCATATCTCCGATAGACATTTCTCCTTCTAAGGTGATTAATTCACCTTTTCCTGCATCTTCGTCTTTGTAGAATTTATACTGCACCATTCTTCCTGTTTGTTTATCAATAGAGAAGTACCAGACATCCTTTTCGTAAGGAACTCTCAAGACATAGCACTCAATTTCATTGACGATCTCTTCTCCTACTTCTCCATCCATTGGAGTTCCTTCATCATATAGCTTCATAGGGAGACCCCATAAATACAAGTAGTAATTTCTCATCATTAAAGCTCTTTCTTTTCCATCATCGCCTTTAAGCACTTTTGCCTCCTCTCCTGACACTTCATAAACTTTATCATCCCCTCTTGAAATCTTCGCAAAACCAGTTGCATTGTTTAATTCAAAAGTGGATGAGCTTTCAGAGCCATCTGGTCTTGTTTCTGTAAAAAGAAACGTCACAATCAATGATGCCCATTCCTTATTGGAATCATGATATTCATTTGCCTTGGCTAGCACCATTTCAGCAGTCATCTGAGAAAAAGAGAACATTGGGCAGAGGCAAAAAAGTAGGAAGAGCTTCTTCATAATGGTTAAGTTTAATCTTGGATATTGAATACGTAATGGAATAAAAAATGAGCAAAGCAGCAAATACAGTTTGGCTATTCGGAATATATCTCATCATAGAAGGACTTTTTCTAATGCTGGCTCCTAGTTGGATTTTAGTATCAATAGGCGTTCCTGATCCTGAAAGTGTGTGGCGAATCGTCCTAGGTTTTGTTGTAGCACTACTAGGCTATTATTATATAAGAAATGCCAAAGAGAATTTGACTCCCTTCTTTGGATTCACCGTGCAAGTCAGAATTATCCAATTCTTCTTCTTTCTATGGCTCTACTTTTTTGAGAGGGGTTCTCTTGCACTAGTTGGCTTTTCCGCTATTGAAATGTTGGCGGGAGTTTGGACTTGGAGAGCTTTAAGAGTGATTAAGATTTCAAATTCTTAAGAGAACTTCTCGCTATAAAGACACTAACAATTGCTAGAACAGTACCAAGTATAAATGGTGCTCCTGGGAAATAGATATCATTTTCTACATTGGTGTAGTATCTAAAAATTCCGGTCATCACCAAAGGCCCTACGATGGATGAAATCGTAACGATGCTAGTAAGCCCGCCTTGAAATTCTCCCTGTGCATTTTTTGGCACCTGAGCTGTCATTAAAGACTGCAAAGACGGCCCTGCTAAGCCACCAAATGCATAGGGAACGATTACCGCATAAATCATCCATCCCTCATTGACAATTCCTAAAAGTGAAAGCCCGACAATATTAAAAAACAACCCCACATACACTGCCTTGACTTCTCCTATTTTTTTCACTACAGGACTAATGACCCCCCCTTGAACAATGGCTACCATCACGCCAACAAACGTTAATGAAAGACCTATTTGCGCAGCGCTCCATTCAAATTTTTCGTGAGTAAAATATGGCCAATTGGCCTGTGTTGCATTTGCTGCTAGATAAATAAAGAACAGACTCACCACTAGTCCAATAATGATTTTATAATCAAAAACTTTTTTGAGAGTACCAAATGGATTGGCTCTTTTCCAGCTAAACTCTCTTCGGTCTTCTGGTTTCAATGACTCAGGAATAACAAAATAACCATAAGCCATATTGATAAATGAAAGACAAGCTGCTGCGATAAACGGAACTTTTGTTCCAAAATCTCCCAACACCCCTCCGAGTGCAGGGCCAATGACAAAACCCAAACCAAAAGCAGCTCCAATCATTCCGAAATTTTTTGCTCTATCTTCTGGTGTACTGATATCGGCTATATAGGCGTTTGCAACGGTAATACTACCTCCGCAAATACCTGCAATGGCTCTGGCTACAAAAAACCAGGCTATGGTCGGAGCAAAAACGATGACAGTATAATCTAGACCAAGTCCTAATAGTGCAATTAACAGTAATGGACGTCTACCGTATTTATCACTTAACCCTCCAAGAATGGGGGCAAAAAAGAACTGCATCACTGCATAAGTAGCTGTAAGTAACCCACCCGTAAATGCCGCTTCACTTGCATTTAGTCCTCCTACCTCCTCAAAAAGTTGAGGCAAAACAGGAATGATCAATCCTATCCCAAGGATATCAATAAGGACAGTAATAAAAATAAAGATGATTGCAGCTTGCTTCTTTTGCATGAATGGGGAAATGAGTCGCATAGTTAGCCCATTATAAAATAAAAGGCAATGCGGAAGAGGTAATCAATCGGTAGACAAATACCTGAAAATATTGAGCGCTAGCTGTCCATTCTCTGGGGCGTCTGGGCTATTCATTCCAATTTTTGTCCTTCCCCTCAACTGTGCAGTGATCATAGCCGCTTCTCCCAACAAAACCATTTTGCCCTTTCCAAAACTCATACAAGCACCTTGCATCCATCCCTCAGAATTTTCACTTTTCGTCTCCTCTGAAAATTGCCAAGCTATTTCAGGCATCAAAATACCATGAGAGTTATCGTATATAAGAAACGGAATAGCTTCACTTGGTGCCTTAAATACAGATCCAGTAAATGACCCTATCCTAGAAACTCCTTTTGTGTTCTTTGAATCAGTAGTGACTGGTGAATCAAAAAGCGTGTTATGGTTTCGATCAAAAATGCTCGGCGGCCAATGTCTTCCATTTTGAATGGCAAAAGAATTACTCCATTCCACATCAAATCGTTTTGCTAAATCTTGAGCTGCTCCGCCATATGGCATATGATCAGCAACAAGAAAGAGTCTCCCTCCATTTAGCACCCAATTCTCAATTGCATCTATTTCTGTAGAAATAAAAGCAGATGGACAAGGATTTCTCCAACTGCCTACATTTGAGTCATTCAGAGCATTAGCAATGATGAGAACGTCATATCCTTCCAGAACTGTTGGGGTAAATTTATTTTGATTGGCGAAGACTTGAGCCCCATCATCTTCCATCATCCTTGTGAATGCGTAGAGTCCACCTTCTTTTAAATGAAGATTATTATGAGCCTCATCGATTAACACTTTTGGTCCTTTTTGATTTTCAAATAGTGGTTGATCCACACTGACTCGATATACTGTATCTGGGATCGGCTGAGAATATGCTAGGCTAACGACTACTAGCAGAAAGAAAGTGAAAATGTTTTTCATTCGAATTTCATTTTATTAGTCAAACTAAAGAATCTCCAAATATTCAATATGGCCGCTAAGGTCAAACCCACTGATAGGGCTATCCATACCCCGTAAACACCCAAGTCAAAACTGAACGCCAAAACATAACCCAAAGGCAATGCTATCACCCAGTAAGAGATAAATGTTACAATGGTTGGCACTTTAACATCTCGCAATCCTCTTAAAACTCCCAAGCCTACCGCCTGCAAACCATCTGAAATTTGAAAAGCTGCCCCTACAATAAGAAGAGTTGAAGCAATAGCAATGACAGGTTGCTCACTTACGTAAAGTGTTGGGAAAAACTCTCTAAAAACAATAAAAACAGAGGCACAAAATGCCATAAAAACAGCCACCAAAACGAAATTGGTTATTCCTGCCATTCTAAGATTCTCCTTGTCTTTCAACCCTAGTTGATTTCCGATTCGGATGGTGGATGCTGCGGCAATTCCTGTTGCTGCCATGTAGCTGATAGCACTTAAATTCAGCGCAATATTATGAGCGGCAAGTTCTTTAGCTCCTATCCATCCTATCATAATGCCCGCTCCGCCAAAAGCTCCTACTTCAAATACGTATTGCATCCCAGATGGGACACCAATTTTTAGCATTCGCTTAATCCCTGAAAGTTGAAATTTCCATTCAAATCCCTTTAGCATACTCCCTGCAATTAAAATCATTATTAGGGGCATCAAAATTCTAGAAATTAGTGTGGCAACTCCTGCGCCAAAAAGTCCCATTGCCTCAATACCCATTCCTCCAAAAATGAGAATATAATTCAATCCTACGTTGAGCAAATTAGCAATAATAGAAACGATCATAGGATTCATCGTATCCGACAACCCTTCTGCAAACTGACGGAATGTTTGAAAGATCATGAGTGGAATAAGAGACAAGCTCATAACTTGAAGATATGGCTTTGCTTGAGCCACAACTTCATGCTCTTGACCAAAATACTGAAGAAAGAAACTGACTATAAATCCAGTCAAGGCTAATAGTATTCCAAGAATCAAATTCATAAGGAAACCATCTTGAAGAAAGCTTCTTAACCGGTCTTTATTATTGGAATTTTCTGCAGCTACTAATGGAGTAATCGAGTAGCTCACACCAATACCAAAGAGCATCAACACTGTGTAAATAGCTCCCGCAAAAGTTGCTCCTGCCAATGGGAGAACTCCCACTCTACCAACCATCATGCTGTCTGCTACGCTCACCATGATGTGCCCCAGTTGACCGATTACTACCGGATATGCAAGAATCATGTTTTTTCCGAGATGTTCTTTAAGAGTCATTTTTCATGAGTAATACTCTACAAAAATTTTATACAAGAATAACTAGTTAAGGGTCAATACTTAGTTTAATCTAAGTGATTTTGGTACTAAAGATTTTTTTTCTGCAAAACAAGGTTTTATATAGATAAACACATTGCTCTGGTAGTCAATGATTTACTATGTTGCGTCAGAATTCAGTGTTTATCATTTGATAAATAATTGAATATGTTTAAATTGAAAAAAAAATCATTAAATGATAAACTACCGCACATACCTACTTGCCGCCATCCCTTTTCTAATTCTTTTTGCATGTCAAGAAAATAGCTTTACTCAAGAAGATGAAGTTTTAATTGACACAGATATGGATGCTGCTATACTATTAGCGGATGAACATCAAATTTCCGAAAATGGAAGGAGTGATAGCAGAGGAAGAGCAATCACAGTATTTAGATGTCATAAGGGTGTCGTTTATTTTGACACCAACACGGATGATTACAGAGGCTACCAAGTACTTGAAGAGACTTCCGTAACTGCTATTGTACAACCTGGAGAATACATTTATTGGTATTCGGGTGGTGGTATTACTGACCTTGAAAATATTGAATTTGATTCAGAATCAGAATCGTATCTTGAGGAACTTCCTGAGGAATTCAAACCAAATAGAATGTGGGTACTCGAAGTACCTGAAAACTACGATTTAACTCAAGATCATTTGAAATATGATATTGTCTATGAATCGAAAGATAACGAGGGATACATAAGATTAGATCCCAAAATTCAGGTCAAACAATAATTGAATATCATTCGAGTTCATAAAAATTTATTTTCAAAAACAAGAGTGATTTTATTACTCTTGTTTTTTTGTAACACGAATTTGTTTTCTCAAAATCAGGTGAAGGCAGATAGCTTAATTCGGCTAATTGATTCTGGAAATCTTAACAGCGATCAAATTCTTGAAGCACATTTCTGGGCCTCAATTTACAGTGGATCAACGGAAGAAAAACTGAAGTATGGAGAACTGCTTCTTGCAATTGCTCAGAAAAACAATAACCTAGAGTATACTATAAAGGCATATAACAGAATTGGGGTAGCTCAAAGATTCATGGGAAATCTAGGAGCTGCACTGGAAAATCTATTTACTAGTGCAGATAAAGCCTCTGGAATCAAGGAGTTTAATCCTTTACTAGCTGAAATATATGCTGAAATATCAACTTGTTATACTCAAAATGGCGACTCTGAAAATGCGCTGCTTTATGGATCTAAAACGATTCAAATTTTGCGCAATACTGATAAAAAACAAGAGCTAGCCCTCACATTGCTTAATACAGGATATGATTATTACTTAATTGATAATTATGATTCTGCTATGGCATATTACAACGAATCTGAACCCATTTTGAGAGACATCAAAATGGATTTAGGGGTAGCATATATCATAGGCAATAGAGCTCTAGTATTCTGGAAAAAAGGAGATATCGAAAAAGCAAAAGAAGACTTATTTATAGCCATTGAAATGCTCAAACCCTTTGGTGACAATTATGGCATGGCAGACTATTACAATCAACTTGGCAATATCTTTTTAGAGGAAAAAAAAGGAAAAGAAGCAATAAAATACACAACTATTGGCCTTAAAATGGCTAAACAAGAAGGGCTAAAAGAGCAAGTACGAGATGCATCATACCTATTGTATAAACTATCTCTGGAGCGTGATTTGCTAGAAGATGCAATAGCATATCAAACTCAGCATTACGCTTATAAAGATAGTATCCAAAATTTTGAGACCACTCAAAGACTTGCTAATCTCAGAACGGAATTCGAGGTTGGGCAAAAGCAAATTGAAGTAGATCTATTACTCGAACAAAAAAGGAATAATAAAATAATAATAGTTACTGGATCAATCATCCTTTTTGCATTTACCTGCCTAATTATCATTATTTATTCATACTTGAAGTCTAAGAATAGACTTTCCAAACAGCTTGCAAGACAAAAAGATGATCTCGAAATTTTGAATGAAACAAAAGACAAATTCTTTTCCATCATTTCGCATGACCTAAGAGGACCAGTCAGCACTATAGCTGGTTTGGTAACGGTTTCTAAAATGTATATTGAAAGTGGGGAAAATGATCAGATTTTGAACATGGTGGGGAAAATGGGAGACTCTGTAGATCGACTTACTAAGTTGTTGGATAGTTTGTTAAACTGGGCTCTTCAGCAAAGAGGACATTTCCCTTACAATCCTGAGCCAATAAGTGTGGATAAAATGGCGGAAGATGTAATTGAAATGTTTGCTGATTCCGCAAAATCAAAAAATATTCAGCTTACTTATCAGTCGAAAAAAGCAGTACAAATACTTGTCGATTATAACACTACAAGCACGATTTTAAGAAACCTTATCAATAATGCATTGAAATTTACAAGCAGTGGAGGTTCTGTTAAAATCTATTCGGAGCTAGATCAACACAAACCTCTTTCAGTCATTAAAATAATAGACTCAGGAGTAGGTATACCGGAAGAAAAATTGGAAAGCATTTTTAGCTTAAATGAAAATATTTCCACAAAAGGAACTGCCGGTGAAAGTGGTTTGGGATTAGGACTACAATTGGTCAAAGAATTCGTCCTACTAAACAAAGGGACTATTGATGCAACTAATCATCCAATACAAGGCTCCATTTTCACACTTAAACTGCCTCTTTACAAACAATGATTAACATTTTTTTCTTCTTGAAACTATATGTCAAAACGAGTCTATAGCCAAAAGCTCATATCATCCTTGATAAACGATAAATAGCTGCCAGACTTAAACTGTCAGTTATCTCACCACTATCACACATCGCAACCGCCTCAGAAAATGGAAGTTTTTTGATGGCTAAATCTTCACTCTCTTCAAACTCCGTCTCACCTTGTGTCAAACCCTCCGCCAGATAGGCAAATCCAACCTCATCGGTAACCGAATTGGATGTATGAATTTTACAGATCTCAGTCCACTTTTGAGCCATCAATCCTGTTTCTTCCTTTAGCTCCCTCTTTGCAGAGTCCAGTTTATCTATACCTAATGGGCCTCCTCCCATTGGGATTTCCCAAGAATATTCATTCAATGTATATCTATACTGGCCAACTAACCATATATTATGATCTTCATCTAAAGGAATAATACCTAATGCTAAATTCTTGTAATGCACTTTCCCATAGATTCCTTCTCCACCGCCAGGATTGGTCACATCATATTCTGTCACTTCGATCCATGGGTTAGTATATATCTCTTTACTAGAGTGGGTGATCCACGGGTTTTCGGTCTTCTTCATTTTGCAAAAATAAGAAATGACATTGCTACCCTAACTCAGAAAATCGGAGTAATCTTCCCTTTAAAGTTTACTTTATAAGTACTGGAATAAACTACTCAACCCCCAATCCCAATTCTTTTCTAATCGCACGATCCTTATTACTATTCTTTCCCCAATAAGCGGATTTGATAGTGTTGATTCTCTTGGCTTTAGTTGTTAGCTGCTCAGGCTTTCCAAAACCGCTTAGATATGTTTCTTCCCACCCTAGAATAGTATGAGGAAAATTAGATTCAAAGTAGATATCCAGCTTTCGATTTTCATAGGTAAGTGAGTAAGAAGTATGAGGATTACTAGAGAACTCAGATGTTGTCAATTCAGACAGAGACGCACTCACCTGTTGCGACTGAGCCTCTTGATGCCGCAATCTCAAATAGAAAGTACTTGGTAATATTCTGACATTTCCTATCGGAAGTGATGCTGGATTTAATCTTATTCTTGTCCAAATTTCATCTTCCAAAATACTTTTAGGAGTTGTCAAGTCTACATCTCCCTCTGACTCAAAATAAGAGAACCCTCTTAATCGGTAATTCTGATTCTCCAAATTCATTTGCATGAACGTGTGCCCACACCACTCCTGCGAAGAGGTTGTTACTTTTATAGGATTTGGGTATTTATCGGTCGAAACCGGAGTAAACGTACTCATCATCATAGAATACGGATAGATTCCTGTCAAAAATTTCTTGGTCAAATTCAATTTCATGACACTCACGTTATCCTCACTCTGGTCTCTCCAATCATCCAGTTTCACTTGTTTTGATTGAGAAAAGGGTTCTGTTACAAAAACCATTACGGCTTCCCCTTTGTGTATTTCACCATATCGTGCTTGACTCAGCTCGTAACTTGTAATCTCTGCTTTGCCAGCATACCAATAATCGTTAAAGCTTCCAGGAGGACTGACTGACTTATCTTGAGATTGGGAAGTGGTACAAGCTATTAACACAAATAAGAGTGATAGCTGAACAGTATTTTTCATGACTTTCTTCATTTTACAATTATTTTTCCAATCGCATGGAATAGAAATACATCTATGTAATAAAACCATTTGTGAATGAATTGTTCCATCAACCAACTCACTACTTTTGTAGCATGAATTATTTATCAGTAGAAGGACTTACCAAAAGCTATGACGACAAGCAGTTATTCAATGAAATAACCTTTGGTCTGGAGCAAGGTCAGAAGGCGGCTTTAGTGGGTGTAAATGGGTGTGGGAAATCCACTCTGCTGAAAGTAATTGCTGGAATCGAGAAACAAGATCAAGGAGTTGTCAGCTTTAGAAAAGGGCTAACAACTTCCATTCTTCGTCAGCATCCTGCATTTAATGAAGAGGACACCATTATTCAAGCTGTTTTTTCTGAAGACAAGGCAGAGCTAAATGTGATCCGAGACTATGAAATGGCAATGTACAAGACAGAGCATGATCCGATGAACGCACCTGATCTAACTCCCATTTTAGAAAAAATGGATTTACTTAATGCTTGGGAGTATGAGCATCAGATCAAGACTATTTTAGGTCAGCTTGGGATTCTTAATTTAGATCAGAAGATGAAAGAACTCTCTGGTGGTCAGAAGAAGAGGGTAGCCATTGCTCAAGCGTTGGTAGTGAAACCAGACATTCTGATATTAGATGAGCCAACTAACCATCTAGACCTTGCACTAATCGAGTGGTTGGAAGATCACTTATCTAGTCAGAATCTGACTCTCTTGATGGTGACTCACGATAGGTACTTCTTGGATAGAGTGACTACAGAAATTTTTGAAATTGAGAATGGCGACCTATTCAGATACAAAGGGAATTACAGCCAGTTTTTAGAAAAAAAGGCTGAGCGGCAAGAAATAGAAGCAGTTACGATTGGCAAAGCAAAAAATCTTTTCAAATCCGAACTGGAATGGATGCGAAGACAACCAAAAGCAAGGGGCACAAAGTCTAAATCGCGGATAGAGGCATTTCATGGTATAAAGGAGAAGGCTCATAGTGGCGTGGTTACTCAAAAAATGGAGGTCAATCTGAAGGGTGAGCGACAAGGAAAGAAAATTATTGAATTACATCATGTCAACAAGGCGTATGATGGGAAGAAAATGGTGGATGATTTTAGCTATGTTTTCAAGCGAAGGGAACGAGTAGGAATCATTGGCCCAAATGGAGTTGGTAAATCCACTTTTCTAAACCTCCTATCACAATCGATAGAGCCTGACTCTGGAGAATTAGAGATAGGACAAACTACTAAGTTTGGCTACTACACTCAAGACGAAACCATTTTTGATCCCAACAAAAAAGTACTTGATATTGTGAAGGAAGTAGCTGATTTTATCAGCTTGGAGGATGGATCAGAGGTGAGTGCTTCTCAGTTACTCAACCAGTTTATGTTCCCGCCTAAGATGCAGCACAATTTCGTTGGCAAACTAAGCGGTGGAGAAAAAAGAAGGCTACAACTATTAAGAGTCTTAATGGCCAATCCTAATTTCTTGATTCTGGATGAACCAACAAACGATTTGGACATTGTCACACTCAATGTCTTGGAAAACTATCTCAACAATTTCGCTGGCTGCCTATTAATCGTATCTCACGACAGATACTTTATGGACAGATTGGTTGATCATCTCTTCGTTTTCAAGGGTGAAGGAAAAATCAAAGACTTCCCTGGTAACTACTCCGACTATAGAACGCTAGAAGGAGTTCCTGTTGTTGATCTTCCGAAGGAAGAAAAAAGCAAAGCGCCTGAGCCTGTAGTTAAAAAAACGGAAGGTAAAAAGCTTACTTACAATGACAAAAGAGAACTAGAACAACTAGACAAAGACATTCCAAAACTAGAATCTAAAAAAGCAAAGCTTCAAGAGAGCCTTCTCAATGAAACTGAATATGAAAAATTACAGTCTATCAGCGCTGAAATAAAAACGATAGAAAATGAGCTTGAGGAGAAAGAAATGAGATGGTTGGAATTGAGTGAGTAGCTAAGAATTGTTTAAACTTGGTTATTGACCAAACAAAAATCCATATCGCCTACTGACGAAGATATTCTTTCTGATTACCGATCTTCTGGCAATCAGCAATTGCTTGGTGAACTCTTCAATAACTACATGCATTTGGTGTATGGTCTCTGCCTTAAGTATCTGAAAAATTCAGATGACAGCAAAGATGCTGTTATGAGCATTTATGAACATATCAGCGTCAAACTACGATCAACGGAAGTACAGCATTTCAAAAGCTGGCTCTATATGGTGTCCAAGAATTATTGCTTGATGCAATTGCGT
>JBGCFL010000153.1:0-27425 GCA_045106975.1 Ekhidna sp.
GCGAGTCTTTAGGATACTTTGCCTCAATAGGTTACTCTACACAAGAGGGAATACTTATTGGTAATCAGTTTAATAGGTTAAACGCATCGCTTTCGCTTAATAGTAAAATCAGTGAGCGCTTATCAGCTACTTTAAACCTTAACTACATCAATACTCAAGATGATCGATTAAACGAAAATCAAGATTTAGGAAATCCACTGCAAGCACTGTTGCTTCCTGCTTCTGATACCTATAATGCAGATAATGATTTTGTTTTGAACGTGAGAAGTCTAGATTATAACCCTCTTACAGAAGTAAATTTTGCATCATTCGATGTGACTAATAATAGTTTGCTAGGAAGCTTAGGCCTGAAATACCAACTAAACGATCAACTGACTTTTGATGTGAATGGAGGAACGGATCTAAGTGAAATTACTTCTGACAGATTTAGCGGAAGCCAAACTCAAGACGGAGCAGGAACAACGGGGAGAACCAGAATAAGTACAGAAAGTGTAGTCAATAGAGTGTTTAATGGCTGGCTTACTTATACAGGAGATCAATCATCGAGCAATAAGCTCTCTGTTATTTTGGGAGCATCATATCAAGATTCAAAAGCATCATTTACATTTAGCGATAGCTCTTTCCCAGACACATCTATTCCTGGCGGTGCTTTTTCTTTTCTATCCTCTTACTCTAGAATAACCTATGCTATCAATGATCAGTATGACTTTCAAGTAAGTGGGAGAATGGATGCTACTTCAAAATTTGACACAAAAAATAGAGTAGGTTTCTTCCCTGCTGTATCAGGCGGATGGAAAATAAATAATGCATCTTTCTTCAATGTAGAGCCTGTGAATTTGTTGAAACTAAGAGCCAGTTTTGGTTTGGTTGGAAACACACCTCAGGATGATTTCTTGTATCGCCAGAATTATTTCAGATCTGCCCGATATGGAAATGAAGCAACGGTAGAACCAGCGAACCTTTCCAATGAAGACATCAAGTGGGAAACCACAAGCCAGATCAATGTGGGACTTGACTTTGAACTTTTGGATAGTAGAATTTCTGCTTCTGTTGACTACTACGTAAAAAGTACTAAAGACTTGCTTTACCCGATTAACCTGGCTCCTTCTTCAGGGTTTTCTGGATACTTAGGAAATGTAGGAGAAATGGAAAACAAAGGGTTCGAGTTTAACCTAAGTACGGTCAACGTGGAAACACCTGATTTTTCATGGACGACAGACTTCAACATCTCGTCTAACAAGAACACCATAAAGGAATTGAACAATCTGCCACCGCAAATTGTAGGTGTAAATGCATTTATAGAAGGCGAATCAGCTGGTGTTTTCTACATGCAGGAATATGCAGGAGTAGATTTTGAGACAGGCGATGCGATTTACTTTGTGAATGAATCTTCTGAAGACATCATATTGGCTGCTCAACAAGTTTCAGATGCAAGTGGCTATCGAATTTCAGAAAGATTTGGTGACAGGTACGTTACTACCGATTGGAATAATGCGCAAAGAACGGTAGTGGGCGATCCGAACCCAGAATTGTTTGGTGGGATTACTAACTCACTAGCTTATAAGAACTTTGAGTTCTCCTTTATGTTCCAGTTTGTTTCTGGAGTAGACCTTTATTTCCAGACAGGAGAATTTTTATCTAACAGTGGTATTTTGAACCTAGGTCAGACTTCTGATCAAGTAAATAGGTGGTACAAACCTGGAGATGAAACAGATATTCCAAGACTTGATCCAACGAACAATGTTCCGCTTTCAAGTACAAGATGGTTATCAGATGGTGACTACATCAGACTAAAGAATATTACATTCACCTATAACTTACCATCTAATCGCCTAGAAAAACTAGGTCTGAGAAGTCTCAGCTTTTACGTTTCAGCATCCAACTTGCTCACGTTCACTGATTATATAGGCTTTGACCCAGACGTCAGTTACTTCGATCCACTGGATGGAGTTATCGGACAAAACATTAGCAGAGGAATTGATAATTTCAATACACCTCAACCTCGTATTATCATGACCGGAATCAAAATAGGACTTTAAAAAATCAAGAAGATGAAATTGAATAATATAAACAAATCAGCTTTTCTTTTGATCTCAGTTCTAACTCTGGGATGCAGCAGTTTATTAGATATAGAAGCAGAAAACTCTTTGAGTGGAAACATATTTACTTCAGATCAGAATTTCGTGGATGCACTGAATGGTGCCTATGTCAATTTTGGTGGAATATATGACGGTGCTGAAGGGGGAGAATTGTACGGAGGCGACCTACAAATGATAGCAACTTTACTTTCAAGGTCAAAGAATACGCTCTTTTTCTGGAGATCAAGTGAAGCTCCGAATTATCAAAATTTTATGGACAAAGATGTGCTAAACATCAACCTAAGAGTGGAGGCCAACTGGAGAAGAGCTTATGAAACCATTAATATATTGAATGGCATCATCACCAATATTGCTACTATAAGTGACAGTTCTCTTAAAAATAGAATAGAAGGAGAAGCTAGAGCAATGCGAGGAATCATCTATTTTGAATTGGTAAGGTTTTGGGCACCACAGTATCGCTCATCTACTGTAAACACTCCGGCAGTTCCCATTTTCTTGGATCAAATAACTGACGTGAATCAGTTGCCAGATGTTACGCTTTCCACAGTAGGTCAAGTGTATGATAGAGCTATCGAAGACCTGCAAGCGGGGGAATCTATATTGAGTTCTGTTGCTTTAGACCCAGCAAGAATTAATGTGAATGTTTGCCAAGCCATTCTTTCAAGAATAGCATTGCAACAAAATGAGTTTGGCACAGCGCTTAGCTATTTAAATACGCTTGTACCTCAATACTCTTTGAATGGAAATGCAATGGACGCGTTCAATAATTCATCTGTTTCAACTGAGGATGTCTTTGTTATTCAGCAAAACGCTAATTCGAGAACAGGAAATATCGCTACTCGAACAGGTCTTGTTGCTCATTTAGCCTCACTTAGTGGAGTCGGATTCGCAGCGATGAATATTAATTATGAAATTTTAGAGAATAGTTTAGAAAACAGTCCCAACTTTTCTGGAGCTGATGATCGCTATACGCTACAAGATGACTTAAATATCAACTCCTCAACGGATAATGTAAATAGCACTTCAGCTTACTACAATGATGTGATAAATACACAACAAGTGAGCTCAGCTAAATTTCTAAGGTCTGATGCAAACATTCCAGTCATACGTTTGGCGGAACTTCTCCTTTCTAGAGCAGAGGCCACATTGGAGGAAGATGGCTTTGTATCTCCAGTTACAGGAACGGCATTGAACGATTTAAACTCGATCAGAACAAGATCAGGCTTACCTGCTCTTTTAGATACATTGACAGCAGATGAATTTTTTGATAGTTTGGTAGTAGAGCGAAATAGAGAATTGCTTTATGAAGGAGTTTACTTCCATGACTTAAAAAGATGGTCTGTTAATAACAGAAGATTCTTTAGCATTGGTTTTAGAGATCCTTTAGATGAGCGCTATATTTTACCTATTCCAAGAAGCGAATGTGAGGCAACTCCAGGCTTGTGTAATTGATTGTCTATTTGAAACATCATTCCAAAAATCGATAGCGGATGCCAACGGACCCTCTGATAATTCCTTCATCAAAGGTGATATAGGACACTTCTGTTTGGAAACCAAAATTTTTCTTTTCGAATGGGTAAATATTTATACCAAGAGGTAATACACCACCTCCATCAAAAATAGAAGTAGCTCCAATGCCTATATAAACATTGTAATCAGATTCTTTTTTTACAATATAGGTTGCAATTAATTCAGCATAAGTATCATCAATTTCGATGTTGCTACCAAATCGCAACTCTGTGAAAATTTTTTCTTTGAAAGTATAATTAGCTCCAAAAAACGAAAGAACCGACTGGTGATAGCTTACTCCAAACTGGGCTTGACTTGTTAATGTGATCAGAAAGAAAGAAAAGAAAAAGAACTTTTTCATTTGATATTTTTGAGAAATCACATCACAAATAACATACCAAACTGTTTTACGTGATTTTTTTCTTCCAATATCGAACTAAACCAGCCACACTCATCCAAGATGGGTTGGCTGCTTCGTATTGCTTAACCCCCGTTTCGGATACACCTCGTTCCTTCAACTGGTTGGAGGTGTACTCCATAAAAAGAGGCGTAATTTCTTCATTGCTAAGGCCAGACTCCCATTTAGCTTTCATCCATTGGCTCCAGTCATTCAGGATTTCTTTTAACTCCTTCATGTGAATGCTAGGATTTTGCTCTTCCCCGAAATGAGTAAGGACTAGTTTATTAGGGTTCTTTGACAGTATCAGATCAATGGAATGAACCCAATCTTCTAGGTTAATATCTGGTGGAGGACATGGCGGAACAACTGGCCCACCTTCAATCTTGCATCCGGCTACATCACCAGTGAAAATAATGTCTTTCCACTGCCAAGCAATGTGATGCTTGGCGTGACCAGGAGTATGAAGAGCTCTGAATGTCTCGTCACCAATTTCTACAGTCTCTTCATGTTCCATCGTTTTCAGGTTCTTTTCAGGAATTCCTTCCATTTTACCCCAAAGAGAATCCATCTGATCACCGTAAATCATCGTTGCAGAAGCAACTAATTTAGAAGGATCGTGCATGTGATTGTAGCCAAATGGATGCAGATAAACTTTAGCTCCATGTTTGGCAAATGCCCAAGCTGCTCCTGCATGATCGAAGTGGATATGCGATAGAAAGACATGTTTAATATCTTCTATCTTATATCCATGCTCAGCTAAGCCACCTTTAAGACTTTCGAAAGTGCTATATGGTCCACTTTCTATTAATACAGGCCCTTCCCTTGTTTCTATGAGGAATGCAGCGATCGTATGATCATTGTTTTGGAAGTGGAGATCGATGACTTTGTACATATTGAAAAGTTAATTTCTAAAGTTACAAAATGAATGTGATTAGCGAATGGACCCTTCGGTACTAGAAATCAACGCCTAAATGGAAAGTATCCTCTTAAATCAAAAACAAGAAACTTAAACCTATTGCACGGTCAAGGGTTAACTACTTGTGAACATTCAAATTAAGACCAAAGTAGGAGCATCACTTGAAAAAGTAAAGAGTGGATTTACGGAAGACCTATTCCTCTCACTTAATCCACCTTTCCCACCTGTGAAACTCCAGCAATTCGATGGTTGTAAGGCTGGTGATAAAGTGAAAATTGAATTGAACTTTATTCTATTTAAGCAACTCTGGGTGAGTGATATTGTGGAAGACAAGCTTGATGATAACTCTTGGTACTTTTTGGACATAGGTGTTCAGCTGCCTTTTTTCTTAAGTAAGTGGAGGCATCACCATGGAGTAGAAAAAACAGACTCAGGTTCTGTTATCATCGATGATATTACTTTTTCTACCGGAATGATCCTCACAGATATACTCATGTATCCTTTGCTTTACGGGCAGTTTCTTTATAGGAAACCGATTTATAAAAGGCGTTTTAAGTAAAAAGGAGAACGCATACCGTAGGCGTACACCTCTGTCTCCTTTTTTCCCAACACCAGATCATGCACTCCGTATCATTGTCGAAATCAAAAAATAAGATCTATGAAATCGACAAAAAATATTCTGTTACTTATTGTATTTGCTGCCTTTTCTTTTAAGACATCAGCACAATCTGAGATTAAATCTTACTCCCTCAAAAAGGGCCAGGCGTTTGATATAATTTTTTTTAACACTAATCCAGAGGCCAAAGAGGTTTTGGGTAAGTACTTCAAATCAGCAATCCCTGTTGCTCAAAAAAATGGCTACATGCCACAGAAAGGATTTAAAATAGAAGAAGCGCCACTTCAAGGGAATTACTGGCCACAAACAATGATCATTGGTCTTTGGAAGGATTATGATCAACGTGTAAAATTTGTAACGGAAATCACCAAAGAAGTTCCTGATTTCCACGAAATGCGTAGAGAGATTTGGACTTCATTTAATCTAACCTATTGGGAGGTGGGCCAAGATTACTCTTTTGACGTAGATCCATCAAAGTACAATGTAGTCACTGCCTATTGGGGAAATGATGACGTGAACTATCCAAAATTTAGAAGGGAGTGGCTTGATCAGATAGAGAAGTCTGGAGGAAATAAACTAATTGGATTTTTTAAGGGCACCTCACCTTTTGGCTATGAATATAACCCTGACCATCTCTCGATTGTCGAATGGGAAAGTAAAGAAGCTTTTGAGGCTTTCAAGGAAGAGACCTTAAAGATGGATCATAGCGCTGTAAAGCATGTTAATCAATTTGCTATTCAATAAACAGATCACAAAAGGCTCATGTTTCGGCATGGGCCTAACTTAGCAAACCGATGGAAATACTTTTAAATCAACTGGTATATTTTGGCTTTCTACAGGCCATTTTTCTTCTTGGTATTTATGCTTTCTCTGAAAAGTACAGGAAGAATATCAATGGGTATCTGACTTTTCTTATCGTTGTGCTTTTGGTTGGACTCTCGGGGAGAGTGTTGAATGCTACAGAGATCTTTGGTGTCAACAGACGCTTCATCACCATTTCTGAATTTTCTAACCTCCTTTTTGGATCTACCGTGTATCTCTTTACGAGATCTTCACTTCTTAATAAACGCTTCTCTGTCAAAGACCTTGTGCATTATATACCTGCTTTGATATATAGCACACTCATTTGCTTCATGTTCATTTTTCCATCAAATGAAGAGATCCGAGATCGATATAAAGATGGAGGATTGTATGAGCATGTACTTACGTTTATCGGTTTTGCATTGATTTTTAATGTTGCCTACTGGATTGCAAGTGTAAGAATATTTGTAAAGGTTAATAGAGAGCTTGGAAATGAGTTGAGCTATGTTGTAAGAACGAAGTTTTTTCGAAACTTTCTTGCTGCAATTGGAGTCTGCTTGCTGGTTTGGATCACCTTTTACTTCATCAGTATGTTTGGTATTAGAACGATAGAGATTGATGCCAGAAACTATATCTGGACGAGCATTGCTTTAATTATTCTATTTATCGCTTACTACTCTATGAAAGAGCCAGAGCTATTCAAAGTGAAGGAACTCATTGAAGCAAGAAAGTACACTCATTCGAAACTTTCAAAAACAGACTTAGATGCTTTGAAAACACAACTCGACACTTTGATGGTAGAGAAAAAGCCGTTCCTCAATAGAAATTTGATGAAAACAGATTTGGCGGAAATGCTAGGAGTAAATAATCCAGAAGTGGCGCGGTTGCTCAATGAGCGAATAGGAATGAACTTCTTTGAGTATGTAAACTATCACAGAATACGGGAGTTTGTGGAGCTTGCAAAAACAGAGAAAGCAAAACAACTCACTTTCTTTGGTCTCGCCCAAGAAGCGGGCTTCAACTCGAAGACTACTTTCAATAAATCATTCAAAAAATTGATGGGCACTTCTCCAAGTGAATACTTCGCCCGTGAATTAAGCTAATTCAAAACGTACATAAGCCTTTTTTTAAATCGATTGATCGAATCAAAAGGACTCTAAACCATTAATAATTCAGTTATGAGAAAAATATATAATTATACATTGAGTACACTTTTCTTATTCGTATTTCACTTTATGTCTTTTGGCCAAGGAAGAGTGACAGGTGTCACTATGGATGAACTCTTAAACGAGCCTCTCCCCTATGTGACAGTAGCCGTGAAATCTAATCAAACAGAAGAGATCATTGGAGGACAGATTTCTGATGAGAAAGGGAGGTTTACTATTAGTGATCTTGCAGACGGAAATTACGTATTCGAGTTTCAATTTATTGGCTACAAGAAATTGACCAAGGAGATCACACTTTCTAATGAAAACAGACAAGTAGATTTTGGTAAGATCTTTTTGAATGAGGAGGCTACTCAGATTGCAGGAGTAGAAATAGTAGCAGAACGCTCTACCATAGAGCAAAGGGTAGATAGAAAGGTGATTAATATTGGTAAGGACTTATCCACAACAGGACCTACTGCGGCAGATTTGATGGCCAATATTCCAGCCGTAACGGTAGATCCTGACGGTGCAATCTCTTTGAGAGGAAATGAAAATGTTCGCATTCTCATAGATGGGAAACCAACTAACCTTAATTCTTCTCAGTTGCTACAGCAAATCCCTTCTACTTCTATTAAGAAAGTAGAACTTATAACTAACCCATCTGCTAAGTACATACCTGATGGTATGAGCGGTATTATCAATATTGTATTGCATAAAAACACGAATTTAGGTTTGAATGGAAATGTCTCTACTGGTTTCACTATTGGCCAAGAATATCGCTTTTCAGGGTCTGCTGGGATCAACTATCGGGCTAAAAAACTCAATCTATTCGGTAATTATGGAAATAATCATGGACTTAGTCCTGTAAGGGGAGAAATAGAGCGAGAGAATGATCCATCACTGGAGACATGGCGAGTGCTGAATGATCGTAGATCACACCTTTTCAAAACAGGGCTTGACTATTTCTTAACAGACCGCACAACTGTATCTGCATATACGATTCAAAACCTATTTACTAACACTCCTTTTAGGTCAACCAGTATCGATTTCCCTGAAAATGAGCAAAGTAATTTTTATCAAGAGTATGTCAGCGATGTGGAGAACAATACATCTACATACAATTTTGATATAACACATCAATTTAGAAAGGAGGGTTCGCGTATTGAGCTAGAGCTGGATTACAGTGAATTTGATGGAAATGACATAGCGCTATTTAAGTTGGAAGGTGAGAATATCGGTACTGCTAGTGCTGAGGAATGGATTCAGATAAATCGTAAAAACACAACGATGAACCTTGATTACACCTATCCGATGATAGGAGATAAGAATCTAGAAATTGGAGCTGAAGTCAGAGTACAAAGAACAGATAATAACTATAGTAACACTAATCCAAGTATTATCAATTCCCAATACAGTTTTGATAGGGAAATCTATTCTGGTTATACAAGCTACAGACACAAGATCGGTAAGTGGACTTATCAAATTGGGGCGAGAGTAGAGGGATTTAAAATGCTTGGAAGACTACAAGAGGAAGGGGAACCTGAATCTAAATTTGATAGTCCAATCTTTTCTGTTTATCCCTCTGCTTTCTTCAGTTATGTACCTGATCCTGAAAAACAGCGAGATGCATTTAACCTAAGTTTAAGCAGAAGAGTGGACCGCCCCAACCTAGATCAAGTCACTCCTATCCGTGTTTGGAGTTCTCCTAGAATTACGAATATTGGCAATCCAGCACTCGTGCCCCAGTTTACCAACTCTATAGAACTGAACTATACTCGCCAGCTTAAAGAAGGGAGTATTACAACGGGTGTTTTTTATAGAAGCATTGAAGATGAGATTACCCGTTTTGGATTCAACGATCCAGAAAACCCAGACAATATCTTTTTCTCTTACAACAATTATGAGGACAACTCAGCGTATGGTTTTGAGCTATCTGGAAACTACAAACTGACCTCTTTTTGGGATTTTACTGCCAGCTTCGATCTCTATTCTCAATATCAGAGAGGGGTAGTGCAAGAGGTGTTTCGAGAGGTGCATAATGTGCTGTACAATTTTAGAATGAATCACAGTTTTAGGGCTAGCAAGAGATTGACATTTCAAGTGGTGAACTTGTATAGAGGAGCAAATACAAACCTCCAGTATAAAAGACTGGCTTTTCACTTTATCAATGTTGGGGGTAGATATACGGTGTTTAATGGAAATGGAACAGTGAGCATCAACTTTAACGATATTTTTAAAACACAACAAAACTCGTTTGATGGAGAGAGGCCGGTTCGAATAGAGGGAGTATTTGATTGGGATAGCCGAACAGTCTTTTTGGGCTATTCACACAGGTTTGGCAATGGTAAGAGCCAATCAGCAAAGCGCAAGAAGCGAGATAAAAATGAAACAAGAAGTGGAGGATTTTGACCCCCCACTTCTTCATTTTTATGAAACTCCGTTTTATAAGTCGTATTTGACAGTAAACAAGCCATATCTCTGCTGTATGTCATAGGAAAAAGTACTAATCAAATTGTCGCTGAAACTATCTCTTCGTACAGACCGTGTATCCAGAAGGTTGAGTCCTTGAATTTTAAACTCCCAGGGGCTTTTTCCTTTTCTATAGCTCAAGGAAGCATCTAGCATATCAAATGAGGTCTCTTGATTTTGATTCTTGTTGATATAATTATTGTAGCTATAAGTTCCATCTAATCGCCATCCTTTTATGTTGAGTGTAGTTCCAACATTAGGTCTATGGTTGACAAACTTGCTTTTTACAGCTCCAGAGGTATACTGATTCATACTTATAGTATAACCAGCTCGAACAGAGAGCTTTTTGAACAAACGTGCAGACATATCTAGATCATATGTTTGTACGAAATTGTCATTTTCAATCAACTGACCTTCTATTTGGTTATTAAGTACCGTTTGAGACATTCGTACCCCACTACTAATTCTAAAGTGATTGAAACGTTTTTCAATGTTACCATAACCAGATATTATTTGATTAGCCTGTCCAGCATTAATAGAAGTGAGCACGTTTTCAACTCCTGTAAGAGATTGGTCATTGGTAAAACCATCTTTTATTCTCTGAAAGCTTAACCCCCCGTAAATATTTAGGAAATTGAAACTGTTGAAATTACGATAATTCAAGTTTACTGAATGGTATAAAGCAGGGTTCAGGCCGGAGTTTCCAAACAATAAAGTGTTATACCGGCTCAACAGATATCCTTCTGTGTATGAAGCAACGTCATTATACTCGAGCGATTGCCTGTAGTTGACCTCAATGCTATGAGAGCTACCAAACTCATATTCTCCATTAATTTGGGGGAAAATGTATTGAGGATTCGTAGTATTCTCACCCGCAAGTTTTACCGTGTAACTATTGAAGCTCAACCCAGGACTGATGGTAAGCTTATCCCACTTTTTCTTATAAAGCACTCGAGCATATCGGTTAGTTAGGTTCAATTCTTGATTTAGACTAACCAACGAACTCCCTGCATCATTGAGATTAGAAACCAATTGCTGATTGGAGATATTAACTCCTATAGCAGCATTTATGTGAGTTGTTTTATTCAATATGTAATAGTAATTAAATGCTCCATCCAGTGCTTTTGTATTGATCCTTTGATTTTGCGATAACCCTAGTATAGGACTGTCTGCATTCAGAAAATCACCAAACAATGCTTGTTCACTTGATAGCTGCCTATCATTCACGTTTTGCTCATTATTGAAATTTACCTCTGCAGAAATGATGTGTTGCTCATTCAAGGCATTGAACATACGCAGTTGATGCCTCTGACTTGTTGGACTTCTTTCATTGCCTTCCTGCAATTGGTTATCCCCTGAGATTAGCTGAGAGTTTCTCATCATTACCTGATCAATGTTACTAAGCTTTCCAAAGAAATTGTAATCCATTTGTAGCCTGTAACTTGGCGTATACACCACAGAGAAGCGACCTAACCCAGACTGATTATGGATAGATGATTCACTATCCAATTGCTCCTGCGTTTGGTCTTCCAATTGAGGATATGTTCGCAAAGAACTAGATCCCATGGATGCCTCTGAATCAAAGCCAATCAAAAAGCCTGATAAACGCAGCTTATCTGAAGGTTGCGTCGTAAAATTTAATGCACTCAGGTAGTTGGATAGGTCCCTAGCGGAATTTCTATCAGTCATCGGAATGTCCACATTTGCAGAATTTACTCTATAGGATGTACCATTTCTAGAGCCAAAACCAGCCATTCCACCCGACATCCTAAAGTAGTCGTTCAGTGAGAGAGGCAACTGACCTACATTATTGGCATCACCAATGAAGTTTATGCTAGTCTTAGGAGCATAGTAAAACATGTTTGCATGCCCAAAATAGCGTTCTTTTGGGCCTCCTCCAGCTTCTAAATCCCCAAAAACCATTCGCTTTTTGTCTCCTTTTAACTCAATATTCAACGCAAGCTGATTATCTCCCCTGAGACCCTGCATGGGAGCTATGTCGTTAAAATTCTGCAAAACCTGCACACGATCCACTACATCAGCGGGAATATTTTGAGTAGCTAGCTTAGTATCTCCTTGAAAAAACTCCTTTCCATCAACCAGTACTTTATCCACTCGTTGACCCTGAACTTCTATATCCCCATTGTCATTGATGTTAAATCCAGGAAGCTCTTCTAGTACATCCTCTAGCTTTCGTTCGTCACCTTTCGTAAAGGCCTCAGCCTTGTAGGAAATAGTATCTCCACGTACTATGACTGGCATTTCGCTCACCACAGTTACCTCATCCAAAGCATTGATGGCTTCACGCATAATGATTAGCATGGGATCATCGGGTACTTTTTCTAGTCTGATTAGCTGTTTTATAGGAACAAAACCTATAAATGTGACTTGCAACTCATAAACCGTGTTGCTCTCCAATCGTAACTTGAAATTTCCCTTGACATCTGTCACCGCAAAGGCTTTCATCTCTTTAGTGGTAGTGTCTACAAGCATCACATTGGCAAAAGATACTGGTGACAAAACGGTATCTCGAGTTTGCCCTTCTAGTATTAACTGATTCTGAGAATTGCCAGTGAATGCCACCAGAATCAACGTAATTGCTATAATTAGTCCTTTCATTTTGAGTTGAATCATCCTCCTGTTCTTATCATAACTCTGCGCGAGCCATCCTCTCCAGTATCATACTTCTTCATCATTTCCTGCATTTTCTCATCTCTTATTTTATCTGCTTCCTCACGGTCTACCCTTTTGCCTTTTGTTGGTTTTTCAATAGTTATAGGGTTTGCAGGGTTAAGTTCAACCTTGGTGCAGAGGTAAGTAAACTCTCCTCTTTTTAACTCTAGAATAAGCCCCGGAAGTCCCCAGGCATTATCAGGGCCTTGAGAAACAGGAATCTCTGGTGTGTACCACGCAGTGACCACAGTTGTGTCCATCACAGTTTCTGTACTTTGCTCCGAATCGCTCAACGCCATTACTGTTTGCTCAGAGATATTCATAAACTCTGCTTTTACGGCATTGTAATCGCCAATTTTTTTGGTTTCATTGGTAATCTTCCACTGATAGGTTGGTAGCTCGTCTTCTATTAGAAACTTCTTTCCGAATATTTCTGTCTCTTCTAGAAATACATTCTCTCCAGGATTGAGATAACTAAGACCACCTCCTGCGGAGATTCGTATTTGCATACCTCCTGAAGAACTAGCATTTGTAACGGGTTCAAGCTCTACTTCTTCCTTCCAGGTAGCTTCCATTACATTAAAGGTCAATTTGTAGGTGCGTTGCGATTGTTGTGCAATTTGTTTCCTCATCGACTCTTGCATTTCAGGACTTAAATTTTGTCCTACTACACTCAACTCGCCTATCTCTAACGAGGACTCATATGTCGCAATGCCCTCAAATTTTTGACTATGTGCCTGATATAGTCTTCCTATTAACATGCTTGGTGCCAATAGAAGAATTAGTAATTGTTTTCTCATCATTTTGTATTTGTTTGTAGCAAACCAAGAATAATGAGTGCTAAGGGATGGTTAAGCAGTGTTAACGTGTGTTAACATAGTAATGAGGCGGTCATCATCACACCTATATTTGCAGGGTGAACAAGCACGCGTATCGAAACATATTGGTTTTAATAGTTGTGACGGCTATAGTGCTGACAGCTGCACAGGTATATTTTACGATACAGAATTACCAAGTGAATAAGCTGCGATTTATTGATGATGTGCAGCAATCCCTCAATACGAGTATTGAGAATTACTTTGCCAACAAGGCAAAGGATGACATTTTCGTTTTTTCCACTTTTGGATCAGATACCCTTATTGGGGGTAAAAAGCCAACAGGAATGGTGAAAAGGTTTAGCTCTTCTCAGAGTCTGGATTCTATAAAAAACATCACGATTACAAGTTCTTCACATACTCATGCATGGGGTTCTAGCTTAGGAAAGGATACCTTGATTTTTGATTCTGTTATAAGAGAAGGTGGAAGGAGTTTTAAAAAACTCATTGTAAATATGGACTCTAATAGAGTGGAGGAGCTGCAATTTCTTACTCAAAAGGTAATGGTTTCTATTAGTGAAGAACTACTGGATTTAGGTCAATTACATGAAGCATTGGAAATCGAACTTGATAGTAGAAATCTTTCTATTGACTTCCAACTCAACCAGAAAACTGGAGAGAGAACGACATCTATAGGGAATGTCGATTTTAAAAACATACTTTCGGTAGACGCAAGCTCAACTTATTTAGGCAAGTCGAATACGATATCCATTGATTTTGAAAATGCAACACTGATCATTTTAAAAACAGGAATTGTGGATTTAACGCTATCCATTTTATTAATTGGTTTAGTTATCGGTACCATGCTTTATCTATATAACGTGATTAACTCTCAGAAACAATTGGCGGTGATCAAAGATGATCTTATCAGTAATATCACTCATGAGTTTAAAACTCCGATAGCAACCATTTTTTCAGCACTGGAGGGTGTAACCAGTTTTAATGAAGAGAACGATCCAGAAAAAACGAAGAGATACTTAGCCCTTTCCAACGATCAGTTGCATAAGCTAAATGATATGGTGGAAAAAATGCTGGAGACAGCAACTATAGATCAAGGTAAATTGACACTCAGTAAGGAAGAAACGGATGTTGTTTCTTGGACTAAACCTATTGTCGAAAAGTTTGCTTTGGTACAAGGAGAAAAGAACATCAGCTTTGAAACCGATATGCCATCATACCTAAAAGAGGTGGATCGTTTTCATTTGGAAAATGCGCTTTGTAATCTCATCGATAATGCCATTAAGTATGGAGGGAGTAATCTCATCGTCAGATTGCTAAAAGTGGAGAATGCCCTGATTTGGGAAGTGGAGGATAATGGAGGAAATATCCCTAAATCTCAGCGAGAAAAAGTGTTTGAAAAGCTTTATCGTGTGCAAACAGGGAATCAGCATGATGTAAAGGGTTTTGGTATTGGGCTTTATTATGCCAGAAATATTGCTGAAAAGCATGGAGGGGAACTCACCTTGACTGTCGCAAATAATCAAACACTATTCAGGTTGAAGTTATGAGTGAATTGACCAAAATATTACTTGCAGAAGATGAGCCTGCTCTTGGTATGATTGTGAGAGAGAGCTTGGAATCAAGAGGTTTTGACGTAGTTTTTTGTGAAGACGGAGAACAGGCAAAGGCAGCCTATGAAAAAGAAAAACCAGACTTGATGGTGCTGGATGTGATGATGCCAAAGCTGGACGGCTTCTCATTGGTAAAAGAGTTGAGAAAGAGGGATCAATTTATTCCTATCATTTTCCTAACAGCAAAATCTAGAACGGAAGATATAGTGGAGGGCTTTGGATATGGTGCCAATGATTATCTCAAAAAACCCTTTAGCATGGAAGAGCTGATTGTACGTATCAAAGCTCTTTTAGATAGAAAAGGAGCGCAAAGCCAAACGGATAAAAAAGAGCTTGGAAAGTTTCTATTTGAATGTAAAAAGCAAACACTCACCTATCAACCATCCGATACCGTGGAGCATTTAACCCACAGAGAAGCGATGCTTTTGGATGCTCTAATGGCCAATGTAAATGAGTTAACCGATCGTCAGCTCATTCTCAAATCGCTTTGGGGAAATGATGATTTTTTCAATGCACGAAGCATGGATGTGTTTATCAGTAAACTTCGCAAAAAGCTTTCTGCCGATGAGCGTATTCAAATACTAAATGTGCGTGGTTATGGCTATAAGTTGGTAGTTGGGTAAAACTCTCCTAACACACTAAATAACCTGAGTTCGATTAATAACGCTGGTACAAACCCTCTGTCGTCACTCAGAGGAGATTTTGGGAGGCTACAGTGATGGGAAATCGACGTAGGAGTCCCATACCAAAAGATTCCTACGACTTTTCCGCCCTCAACCCCTGGCTAAAGTCTCTGAATGACGGGTTTTAGGAGAACTTTAAAATTGAACTCGGTTAAATGAAAAAACCACAGATGCGATGCACCTGCGCCTTTAGTTTGGTCTATTGACAATATTTCTTTTCAGCTATTCATCCTTCAATGACTCGACAGGATTCTGTCTTGCAGCTCGGATAGTTTGAGAACCAATCGTAAGCAAACCAAGCCCTAACATTAAAAGTGAACCAATGACTACCGTTCCAAATCCAAAGTCCACTCTGTTTGGGAGATTATCCAACCAAAAGCTATTTGCGAAGTAGCTTAATGGAGCAGCAATTAGGATGGAAATACCAAGAAGCTTAAGAAAATTTTTTGATAGGATAATAACAATTTTCATTTCAGCAGCTCCTAATACTTTTCTAATACCAACTTCTTTTGTTCTACGCTCTGTAGTGTAGGTAGCCATTCCTAACATTCCTAAGCAAGCGATTAAAATGGCCAGAAAAGATAGATAGCCAATAATGGAGACAATATCGAAAATGAAAAGATTTGTATTTGCTAAATCGTTAGCAAAAAACTCATATTCAAACTCATGTTTAGAATCAATTCTTTTCCATCGGTCTTCCAACTCAATTAATATATTAGTAGGGTTTCCTTCTGTTATTCTTACATTGAGAAAATTGAAATCATTCGGATCATTTGCAAGAACTGTTGGTCGTATTTCGTCACCATTTATAAGCATGGTATTTCTAAAGTCTTCTATAACACCTCTAATTTGCTTTTCTCCAGTACTTGATGACCATATTTTTCCAATCGCTTCTTGTGGGTTTTTATATCCCAGTTTAGGCAATGCCGATTCATTGATAACAATAAATCGCTTTGATTCTCCTGAGGATGGTAAACCTTGACCAGCAATAATTTTTACATCAATATTGGAAAGAAAAGTCTCATTCACTTTCATCTGTAGAAGTGTAATAGGCTCATTTTCATTGTTTGGGTTATCAAAACGGGTCATGTCCGTGGTTCCCGTAGCAGGAATGTATTCACAGGCTGAAATAGCAACCACACCAGGTACAGTTTCAAGCTCTGCTCGCATCACTTCATAGTCGTTACTCTGAAGAGGAATATTTACAATATTATCTGCATCAAAGCCATACTCAAAGGTGGTATAGTGTTTGAATTGGTTGAAAATCACTATTGAGGTGACAATGAAGAGAAGCGATACTACAAATTGTGAAACATTGAGAAATTTATGTAACCCCCATTTCCCAGCTGCTTGATCACTGTTTTTTAATGCGCTGATGGGAGGTTTTCTAGACAAGAAAAGAGCAGGATAGATTCCAGCAATCAATCCGATTAGTAGGGCAAATGCAATACAAATAAAAATGACGCCTGGAGTAAGTTGAAGCTCAAAATTTAAGTATTCATTGGCCCATAAATTCATAAATGCTTCTTTTACCAAGTATAGAATGCCGAATGCAAGGACCAACGAAAACATAACGGTGATAATTGACTCAGTTAAGAATTGTGAGATGAGACTTTGTCTTCTTGCTCCATTCACTTTTCGAATGCCAATTTCTTTCATTCTTGAAAGTGATCTAGCAATGGACAAGTTGGTGTAGTTTAAGCATGCCATTATCATAATTACTAGTGCTAAGACAGATAGTATGTAGTAGGCAATAATTGGAAGTCTGAAAGAAGCTTCATTGTTTATCAACATCCCTGGAGTAATCTTCATGAGAGATTGACTTTCAAAAATGTAATCTTCTAGTCCTTCTAACTCCGCAAATTTTCTATCAGATAACTCAGTCAACGCCTCGTCTAGTTCTGATTGGGACACACCTTCTTTCAGCAAAACGTAGGAATATGAGGTAAAATAGACGTCCCATTCTAGGGAAAGATCAGGTATTAAGCCGTCTTTATATAAAATAGGAAGAGTGGATTCTGAAGCAAGAACATCAAATTTTAAGTGTGATTTGAAATCACTGTCGTCAATAACACCTGTAACTTTGAATGTGCCCCAATCCACAGGAGGCCTGTCTCCATCCATGTCCATGATACCAAGTCCTCTATCACTAAATTGTACGTGTTTTCCGATAGGGTTTTCAGAATTGAATAATTGATAAGCTTTTGAGGCTGTAATAATCATAGTGTTAGGTTCTGAAAGAGCGGATCTTTTATCTCCTTGACTCATTGGGTAATCCAATACATCAAAAAATGATTCGCTAACAAAGAAGCCTCTCAAAGAAGTCATTTTGTTTTCAAAAGTGGCGTCACCACCAACTCCTTGTCTCAGAAATATGGATTCTTCAACAATAGGATAGTCGTCTTTAATCGTCTTTGAAGTAGGGAGAGGGGTAGTAGCATAAGGCACACTCCCTTTTTCGGGGGTACCCAATACTCTATAGACTCGATCTTTCTTTTCATGAAACTGGTCATAACTTTTCTGATCCGCTAGCATTAGTATGATCAGCATGCACACAGACATAGCTACAGCTAACCCGAATACATTGATGAACGAAAACATTTTGTATTTGAGGATATTTCGGATCCCGACTTTGAAATAATTCTTAAACATGCCGTAGTTGTTTAGTTGATAACTTCCTTCCAGTTTTTTGATAGCGAAAGGGCGTAGAAAATTGACCATATGAAACCAGTAAAAAAGTGCTCTTTTCCAAGAAGGGATACTACCTAGCTCCATGTAGTATTCATACAAGTCACCAGAAATTTCTTCTAGTAAATCGCCCTTCACAAACCAGCTTAGAATCCGGTCGGGCAGTTTTGGCGGTATGAGGTTTTCCTCCTTCATACTATCCTTTTATATTTTGAACAGCCAGTTCTGGTATTTTCCCCCACAGTGCCACTTTTGCATCTCTGCTTCTTTCGAGCATGCTTTTTCCTGCAGCGGTAATGGTAAAAATTCGTTTGCGTCTACCCCCTCTTAGCTCTGATGCACCTCCCATGCTAGACTCAATGAATCCCTTTTTTTCCAAACGGTTGACAGTGCCGTGTACAGCACCAATAGTTACCGTTCGATCAGATTGCTCTTTTAAAGCAGTACGAATGGATAAACCATATGCTTCGTCTTTCAAAAGAATGATGAGAAGAAGAATGAGTTCTTCAAATTCGCCGAGATGTTCCTTGCTCATTGCTATTTGTTATATTTTATATAACTAACATACGGAGCAAAATTTTATTTGTTATATAAAGTAGAATAAATGACTAAAACAATGAGCTGTTAGGGGAATAATAACCAAATGCATGATTTCCTGTTATTGAAGTAGGGTTTCAATGTGACTTCATTTTACACTTAAAACAGCACTAAATATGTTTAAACTTTTTCAGAGGAATACAGCAAAGTCTTTACAGAGAAAATATGATGACCTAATGAAAGAAGCCTATATTCTTTCAAAAACGGATCAGGAGGAAAGTAGAAAAAAGCAAGAGGAAGCACGAAAAGTACAAACACAACTCATTGCAAAACGAGCTGCTTAATAGTGGTCACATTTTTGAAATTTAAATCAATATTTGGAAGGCTCAAATATCCGAGATTACCAGACTCAAGGCAGAGCATATGCTATGTAAATTTTGGATGACATTCGAAAGACAGATCAGCTTGATTAAAGCCATTTTTTCTTTTTCATATACAGAATCATCCCCAAGGTTGTCACAGTCATCATGCCCCACACATATGCATATCCCCAGTCATAATGTAGCTCTGGCATAAAGTCAAAATTCATCCCATAAACACCAGCAATGAAGGTTAGAGGGATGAAAACTGCAGAAACTACTGTCAGTGTTTTCATGACCTTATTCATTTCATTGTTAATATTGGTCTGATACAAATCCATGATATCTCTGAGCATTTCACGAGCAGTATCAAAAAAGCTAAGTAAGTACTTGATATGATCACTTATATCTTCGAAGTAGACTTTTGACTCTGGATGAAAGAACTTGGACCCTTCTGTTTGCATCTGTTTGAAGGCGTCCCAAAGCGGGAGGGTATACATCCTTAGCGTGTTTACTTTTTTCTTTAGTAAGATGACTTCTTCAGGAGCATCAAATTGAGTATCTGTAATTAGAGCAGCTTCAATTGTTTCCATTTTTTTACGGAGCTGTTCACTAATCTCCATGTAGTTATCAACCACCGCATCTAAGCAGTGATATAGTAAATACTCAATAGTGTTCTTTCGTATAACTCCCTTCCCCTTTGATAAGCGATCTCTTAAATCATCAAATACATCACCGGGTAGTCCTTCTTGAAACGTTATTAGAAGGTTCTCGAATAAT
Organism: Ekhidna sp.; assembly: GCA_045106975.1. Lineage (GTDB taxonomy): Bacteria > Bacteroidota > Bacteroidia > Cytophagales > Cyclobacteriaceae > Ekhidna. Next base: position 20,125 of record JBGCFL010000153.1, read on the forward strand.
ACAATGTTCAAATGCTCTTGGCTTATTTGATTGGTTTCTGTGTCATACCTCAACATTTTTAATGAAAGAAAGATATGATCTTCAAAAGCTTCGAATTTTGGGAGATGATCAATGTTTAGAATGTCTTCGGTAATAAGAGGATGCACATTGAAAAAGCTAGCTGTATCTTCTACCAATACCCTCTCGGCATGATCTACATCTATCCAGTTTATTTTTTTGGGATCAATAAGCTCAGAAGCTTTTGATGGACTGATGCCATGGTTTTCCCAAAATCCTTCTGCGTTGTATTGAATAAGATGAATCATACTTGAAAATTTAGATTCTAAATTTAAGTCGAGATTTCAAATTAATTAAATGGATAACAATGATATACCAAAGGTTTTCCAGCGAAGGCTGAAAACCATGACAGAAAAATTTTAACAAATCTGACCACCCAGCTTGGTAGTTGAAATAATAGAAACAGCAAAGGCGGGGCTAGATACTTACCGCCTACTCACTCTTCAAAGATTCTATTGGGTTTCTTTTAGATACAGAAATGATTTGAGATCCTATTGTAAGTCCCATTTTTATTAGGGGTGTAGGTGAAAATCATCACAACATACTCTTGTAAGAAGAATGATTACTCATCTTTCAGTGAGTCTACAGGGTTTGCTTTTGCCGCCTTTAGCGTTTGTGTACCTACAGTGACCCAGGATATGATTAGGGCTAAAATACCAGCTAGACCAAATAGCCACCATTCTAAATCAATACTGTAGGCATAGCTCTCTAGCCACTTGCTTCCTAAGTAATAGCTCAGCGGTATTCCTATAGCTACAGCGACAATGACCATTTTGGTAAAGTCTTTTGTGAGTAGGAGTAAAATGCTAGTGACGTTTGATCCTAGAACTTTTCGAATCCCAATTTCTTTGACTCTGCGCTCTATCGTGAATGAGGCTAGGCCAAAGAGTCCAAGACAAGAGATAAGAATAGCTAAGCCTGCAAAATATCCGGATAGTGATGCTACGCGCTCTTCTGAAGCATATTGTGCTTGATAATCTTGATCTAAAAAGTTGACATTAAGTGTATAGTTAGGGTTGAATTTCTTGTAGAGAGTCTCTATTCTTGCCATTGTTTTTAGCTCTGTCCCATTTTCAATTTTAGCCATAATGAAATGAGTTTCTTCCGGGTTAAATAGAAATAATGCAGGTTCCACTTTCTTGTGCAGCGACTCCAAATTGAAATCCTTCACAATGCCAATAATTTTCTTGTTTCCGCTGTAATGTCTAATGGTTTTGCCAATAGGATCTTCCATTGCCATCAATTCGATAGCAGTTTCATTGAAAAGGATGCTCGCTGAATCAGCGCCAAAAGAAGGGTCAAAATCTCTACCGCTTACAAGTTCAATTCCGAGCACATCCGTTAGTCCATATCCAGCATCCGTTTCGAAAAACTGTAGTTGGTCTTTGTCTTCTTTTCCTTCCCAGTGAACACCACCTGTAGAATTGGCTCCACCTACCATGAAGCCAGAGGCAGCCGCTTTTTCTACTCCCTCAAGTTTTTTCATCTCTGCCAAGAATGAGTTATGATTTTCTAAGAGCTTGCCTTCACGCTCGAAATAGATAATGTTGTCACGATCATAGCCTAGGTTTTTTGTTTGTGCATAGTTCATTTGACGTTGAATCAAAATGGTAGCCACAATCAAGACGATGGAAACAACAAACTGAAAAACGACCAACGATTTTCGCCCCCAACCGTGCTTTGTTGAACCAGTAAGACTTGGCTTAAGTACTTTGATGGTTCTCATAGCAGATAGATGAAGAGCAGGATAGCTACCGGCAATCACTCCAACAATAAGTATTAGAGCAAATACATTCATGAGCAGGCTCAGGTCGAATTGAAGAGTAAGTTCTTTTTGTGCCAAATAGTTAAAATTGGGTAAAAGAACAGCTACCAAAGCGAAAGCAATGATGAGTGATATGAAGGACAGCAGGATCGTCTCTGTAAAAAACTGACTCATTAAAGACTTTTTTGAAGCTCCTAATGACTTCTTGACGCCAATTTCTTTAGATCGCTGTGATGCCTTTGCCGTAGATAGATTGATAAAATTGATACAAGCAATGATGAGAATGAAAATGGCTACCGTAGCGAAAAGGATGACATAGTCTATTCTTCCCCCTGCTTGTTTGCCGTTTTCGTAGTTATTGTAGAGATATTGATCTGCGTATTTTTTTAGAAAAAGGTCTGTCTTGGTGCCAGTAAGGTTTTCCTTAAATATGGCATCTGTCTTTTCTTCTGCACTTTTTACGTCAGCTCCTTCTTTCAACTTCATCACGACTCTAGCATAGTAGTTGCCCCACTGTTTGTATTCTATGAGTTCGTCATGATAGTAATTCCAAGACATAATGAATTGAAATTGATCTGAGGTTTCCGTCGTGAGATCCTTTAGCACAGCTGACACTTTGAGCGGTTGCACAAAATGCCAGAAAGTAAACTCCAATGTTTCGCCTACAACATCTGTTTTATTGAAAAGACTTTTCGCTAGTGTTTCGGTAATGATGATACTAGACTTATCGGCTAATGCTGTTGTTGGATCACCATGGAGAAGAGGAAAGTCAAAAACGTTGAAGAAATCTTCACTAGCAAACTTTCCGTTTACTTTATGTGCTTGACCTTCTACTTTTAGGGAGTATTCATGAGCATCAGTACCTGCTACCACATACTGCACTTCTGGTACTTTGGCCTCAAGTTCATCTGCGAGTAAGCCAGGAACACCCTTCCAGGTAAATGTGCCACTGGCATCATTATGATTGGAATAGACCTGATATATGAGATTAGCGTCCGAGTGAAATTTGTCCTTCTTCACCTCATCATTGATCCATAAGTAGATGAAAAGAACACAAGCAAGTCCTGTGGAAAGTCCCATCAAATTAATTAAGAAAGAGCTTTTGTTTCGTTTAAAACTTCTGAATGTGATAAGTAAGTTGTGTTTGAACATGCCGTAGTTATTTAGTCTTTGAGTTCCTTCGAATGATTTGATGATGCCTGGTCTGAAAAACCGTATGACGTTCCAGGTAAATCGCCACTTTGCTTTAGTTGTTCCTAATTTGATTTTATCTTCTTCAAACTGCTCCTCCAAGTCACCCTGAATGCTTTCCACAAATGACTTTTTACAGAACCATTGAAGAAACTTTGTCGGCAATTTGGGAGCTCTAGTACTCATGCACTAAAGTTTAATTGGCTTGTTAATTTCCAAAGATTGGTTCTTGAGTCCTTCATTTCTTGAAGGATTACTTTTCCAGTATTGGTGATTTTGAAATAGCGTTTTTTTCTTCCACCTCTTTCCTTCGTGGCACCCCCCATATATGATTCTAGAAATCCTTTTTCTTCCAATCGATACATAGTGATATGAACAGAGCTAAGATTCACTTCTCTGTTCTGATGTTCTTGAATTGCCTTCACGATGGTGTTGCCATAAGCATCGTCATCGAGAATCAAAACCATGGTGAGTATTAGTTCCTCAAACTCTCCTAAAAAATTAGTTCTACCCATTACTATTTAATTTGTAAAACTAATATACGAATAGTTTGTATATAAGTTGTAAAAGAAATAGAAAAGTGTTCTAATTTATTCTATGAGCACTTTTTATTTTGTACTCTTATTGAGTAACCTAAATGTGTTCTGTTGAGAATAGTCGAGAAGGAAGAATTTTGGTGGATGATTATTCATTGGATCTTAAGCTTTCGGACACACTGAACTTAGTAGACTTGGCTATTTGTATCATAATGGCTAATACAGCTACTGCAAGAATGAGTATACCTGATACAAGGAAATAAACAGGCTCCAAATTTATGCGGTAGGCAAAATTGTTGAGCCAGTTTTTCATCAGGTAATAAGCGACAGGCAGACCAATTATAACTGCTACGGATACAAGAAGTGAGAAATCACGAGAAAGTAATCTGACAATACTAAGACTAGTAGATCCTAGCACTTTTCGGATAGCAATTTCTTTGAATCGCTGCTGTGTACTGAATGAGGTTAGCGCTAATAAACCAAGGCAAGAAATGATTATCGCTATTCCTGCGAAATACTTTGACAAGACGGTGATACGTTCTTCAGAAGCATAGAGTGCCTGATAGCATGCCTTTAGGGGTTTATCCCTTCCTTCTTCAAAAAGGCTGTGCGGAAGAAGAAAATCGAATTGCTCAGAGCTGTTTAGCTCTTTAATGTCAAAAACACCTGAGACAATATAGTCACCTTCGTACTCGACATCTCCATCGGTATTGTCCACCATATGAAATGACTGACCAATGGGGTTTTGGTTTTTGAAGAATTTGTCCGCTAAAAATTGAGATATAACAATAGACGATTTCTCTACAAGTACTTGGTCTTTAGAACCCTGAATCAGGTTGAATGAGAAAGCATTAAAGAAATCTTTCCCAACAGCTTTTATTTTTTCTTCGTTGGCTGCCAGAATAGCGTAGGAAAACTCTTCCATTATCGGGACAGCCAGCTCTATTTCTGCCAGTTCTGCCAACATTTCGGGAACTAAAAGAACGGAATTACTTTCGGCGGTATACGTAGGATAGTCTTCATACTCTAAAGTTCGCAGGACTTGGTAAAGGCGATCTTTATTTTCATGGAACTTGTCTTTCTGCACTTCATCATTGACCCATAAATAAATGAGCATGAAAGATGCCAGGCCGGTAGAAAGACCAATTAAGTTGATCAAAAAGGAATTTTTGTATTTTTTGAAATTCCGAAATATGAGGAGTAAGTTGTGCTTTAACATGCCGTAGTTATTTAATCTGTAAGTGCCATCTGCAGGCTTAATAATACTGGGGCGAAAGAGTTGAATTACATCTAGTCTGAATTTTTGATCTGCTTTTCTTTTTCCTAACTCTTGAAAGCGTTCTTCATAAAGCTCCATCAAGTCTCCTTCTATGGGTTTTTGCAATCGAGGATGACAAAACCACCGGAAGAAGCGGAGAAAATATTTTGGTGGGTTGGGCATTAGATCTTTGCGAATTTCACATCCAATGCTATGTTTGGAATAGCGTCCCAGAGCGAATTGCGAGTCTCTTTGGTATACTGCATGGCTTGCTTACCCAAAGACGTAATCTTAAAATATCTCTTGGGTCTGCCTGCTCGTTCTTGAGTGGCATCTTTGTCGTGAGAGGCTAGATAGTCTTTATCTTCTAATCTCTTGAGTGCAGACTGTAATGCGCCAACACTGACTTGTCTTCCAAGACGTGATTCTATTTCCTTTTTGATGGAAACACCGTATGCGTTTTCATAGAGAATAGCCACTGTAAGCATGACCACTTCTTCGAATTCACCTAGTTGAAATTTTTTCATAACAATTGATTCCTATTTGTAGTATTTACGAAGGAAAGCAATTTTGGTTATAAATTCTTAATTGTAGTAATATTATTTTTGAGGAGGAGGGTTGATTTTTGAGAAGAAATAGAAGGTTCTAGAGTGGATTGGTAGTTACTTCACCACAATTTTGGGACTCTCTAAATTGAAAACACGTCCATCTTCTAAAGTGATATCTATTAATAGGCTTTGTTCAAATGGTTCATCCAATGGAGTATTCAATATCATATACACGCTTTCGTATAAATACAATCCCTGCTCATCTTTGATAAAATTCAAAACGGTAGTCGACTCGGAGTAACGAGAGGAAATCAAAAATAAATTGGTAAGATTCTCTCCAGCTTCATATTCGACACCCCCTGCATAAACGGACTGCTGTGCATAGATGGAAATGAGTGAGATTTTAGATTCTAATCTAGGCGGAGCTGGGTCTGCAAAAGCAGAGGATATTAACGAATGCGGCTGGGCAGATGCAATAAACGAAGTTTCATTCACCCTCAGTTCTATTGCTAGATCGGCATAACTCAAAGTATCAAAAGGTGCGGGATCGAATATTTTTGGACTAAAACTATTTGGGTTTTCACTTTCTTTAAACAAGCCAACAGTAAGAGCAAAAGACTCAATTCGTAAGAAACCTGAACCATTTCCACCAGTTGCATCACACGAAATTGGTATACCTGTCAATAGGATTAGAGAAAGAACAATTACTTTTTTCATGTTACTGTGTTATTTAAATAGCCTTGCTTGCTTAACATAAATTTTTCGAGTACTGACATCTGAATCCACCTTAAACTCAATATCGACTCCAAAATCAGTATAAGTGCAATTGCAGTTGTGATTAAGATCATAGTAAAACCTTTCTTTGATAGCCTTGGCATATCTACCAAGCTCTAAAACTTCTTCATCTGTCATTACCCGCTCTCCGTTTAGCTCTGGGACATTGGAGAAGGAGAGGTATTCAATCATGAATTCTTCTCCAGGATTGACAGACCAAGTGAATAGCATTATTTGATCATGGATAGTGCCGGGCTCAGGAAATACGATGCTCTCCTCCTTATATTGTACATTGATGATGAATCCAGGATTTTCATTGTATAAATTTTTCGTCACTAAAACGCCATTTGCATCTTCGTCGGGAAATGAGCGGTGTACCAATATTCCCATGGCGCAAGACTGGTGATCAATTTTGAAATAGTCTCGCTCTTCAAAAGCACGCCATGACCACAAACTAGCCCAAACTTTCTTGATGGCAGTTTCAATGGTTTTGGTTTCATGATCTTTTTTTGCCGACTTAGAATCGTAAAGTCCAGCTCCTGAAAAATCTTCGAGATCCTCAGCATTGGTAGATGAGCGAAATCTGAAAGATGGAAAATCTCTGAAATCAGCAATTTTATCTGATACTATGTCTACTAGCGCTGGGTTGATTGGAGCATCTTTGATACTGTCTCTAAGTATATCTAGCTGTTCATTTCTATAGGTAGCATTTGTCTCAAACTCGGGATCGCTTAGCATCTTGTCTACATACTCATTGAGACCGAATGCCGCCATATGCTGCTCGTAGTAGTAAAAAGGAATAGCAAAAGCATTTTCAGGAGTTGGGATACCACCGACATTGACTAGTTCTCCAAAATTGGCAGCTTTGCCACCAACCTTATTGATGTCTGAAATAGAAATGTTTTCAATGTCTGTTACAAGGCGATACGCTAGATCCTTTTCAAGGAAAATAGGCTTTTGAGGTTCTCTTTCTTCCCAAAAAGCTTCAGCCTCTGAAAGAATGGCTTTCCTGATTTCAAAATGATCGCCACGAACTTTTAGGTAGATCAGTTGACCTTCCAAATCATTGAAATCTTGATTAGTCCATGCTTCCCTCAAAGCCATGTTGGGTGTGCCACGACTATTGCTCAGAACATTGATATGACTGAGTGCGGTCTGAAACACAGAGGTGA
>JBGCFL010000154.1:0-7401 GCA_045106975.1 Ekhidna sp.
GCCACCAAACTCGAGATTTTTAACTTGACTCAAATATTGGTTGTAAACTCCAGTAGAGCCTTTTAGTGTAATCCAGTTGGCAAGATCATAATTAACCAAAAACCGAGGAGCTATTCTGAAATCATTTAAAGCACTGAAGTAGGTACTTCTGAACCCTATTTGGAAATACCAGTTGTCCCAACCATAGAAGTCGAGATTCATAAAGGGAGAAAGGGAATTTGACTGATTTACTTTTTGAAAAGAATAGATGCTAGAATCAGAAGTAATAACATTCTGGTAATCAGTGGTTACTTCTTGCCATTTATAGTCTACGCCTAACTGAAAGTCTGTGACTTTTCCTCGTCTAGAAAATTCTTGCTTTAGATTAAAATCTCTTAGTTTGTTCCTAGAAAAGAAATTATTTGGAGGAGGTCCATCATCAGCAATATTAAATCTATACTGAAAGTCTGATAAAGTGGCAGAAAAAGTAGATGTCCATTTATCAGATATATCTGCTTTCCAGTCCATGTTGAATCCTAAATTATCAAACCTATTTTCTACGTTTCTTCTTGCCCTAGATGGATCTGCTAAAGGCGAGTAGTTGACCTCCGTGTTAGTGTAAATTGTAGTGAAATTGAGTTCATGATTTTCGGATGGAATGAATGTGATCTTTCCATGGTAATCTTCGAAAAGAACATCCAGTTTAGTGGTTAGCTTACCCCTCATATCGACTAGTGCTGTTGCTGCAAAAACAGATTCTGAAATGGCTTCTAATTTTGGGGATTCAAATTTTCTAGAATAGGAACGTCTCGCTCCAAAAGAGAATCCCAATTTTTTATTTATGACAGTTTTGCCATAGGCTGTTCCGAAAAGTGTATTTGCACCGATCCCAAATTTTTGAATATTATCATCTGAAGGTTGATCTGAGTTGATGATAATAGCACCACCTACTCTATCTCCCAATCTAGGATGAAATCCACTCCTATAGACCTCTACATCTTTTACTACTTTAGGATTGTAGGGAGAAATGGTGCCATAGTAATGGCCTCTATGATAAACAGGAATATTGTCAAATAATATCAATGATTGATCTGTCTCACTACCTCTTATGAAGAGATTGCCAGCACGTCCATCTGGAATAGTGATGCCTGGTAGTGCAGCAATAGAAGCAAAGATGTCTCCATCAGTTTCTCCAGGAATCAAGGGAAGATCGTTGACTTTAATTTTAATTTTTTGCTCTGATGGGTCAAGGTTAATTCCTTTTGTGAGGTAATTTTCTATGACGACAGTATTGAGATATTTTGTACGCAACCCTAGCCCAATTTTTAATGAAGTCTCGTTTAAAAGAACTTCCAATGGAATAACTGAAGGAACATAACCTTCATTGTAAATTTCTAATGTGTTGTCAATGCTGGGTTTATAATTGAATACCCATTTTCCATTCTGAAAAGTAGATGTAATTGGCGTTCTGTCGACCAGGACTTGTATCATTCGTCCATTTCCAATGAGACTGTTGTCGATGGAGTCTCTCACAATCAATGAGTAGGTCGTTTCCTTGGCTGCTATTGTGTAATATTTTTCATCAACTTGAGTCACTCTAAAAGGCAGACTATTTTCTAGTTGATTTTTGAATACTTCAAAATCTTCCGCTTCAAAAACTTTATCTGAGCTGATTAGGTTTATGAGTTCGGGATCATAAGAAAAAGTGATGGAAAGAGTGGATTCATATGCTTTTAACACGTCCACTAATGAATTTTTAGTTGACTGTGCACTTATGGTAAATGCAATCAGACAGATGGTACTGGTAACTAAGGCTCGCATGAAAAGGTGGGAATTCAGGTTTAATCAGTTAGGTAAATAACGTCTGACTTTCTCACATAATCAATGTCGAAAGGGTCGAATACAATTTTGAGAGCAATATCTATCTTGTCGTTAGGAATGGTGCCAGTAAACCTTTTTTTGATGTTGCTAGATCCAGAATCGAATGTGACCTTATAAAGCTTTTCCATACTTCCAATCACTTGTGCTAATGGTGCATTCTCAAATTTGGTCTCGTTTTGTAGCCAGCTAGGTAGTGTTTCTTTGATGGTGATTTTTTCTTCCCATTTTCCATCGAAATAGAGATAACTGTCTCCTCCATTTACAAATACTTCACCTTTTTCAGTAGAAGCTTTCACTTTCCCTTCAAAGCAAATAACATTCATCCCATTATCAAATTCGTCCACTTCAAATGTTGTTCCCAATACCTCTACAGACCCAATTAGATTTTCCACAATAAAAGGACTTCCCTTTTCTACTTCAAAGAGAGCCTTTCCTTTTAGTTCTACTTTTCTAGTTTTCTTTTGTTTCAGTCTTGCTTTCACTGCTAGTTGTGCTGAAGACCAATCTTCGTTATCCCACGAAATCTCAGAGTTTGGTGCGAGAAATATTTTAGATGTGCCATCTGGTAATGTGATCTCTTTTACTTCTGCAATGCCAGTCTGATGCGACACAATAGAAGAATTAAAGAATAAAAAGTAAGAGGCAATAGCAATAACCAACGATGCAGCAATAGAATAAGGGGTCAAAGGTCGCATGGATCTTACCTTGCCCTCTTTTGGTTGATCAGAGACTTGTTTTGGGTCAAATAATTGAGTTGATTTATCGGGAACCCAGCTGTCCACTTCATCTACAATCTGTAGATATTTAGCAGTTTCTTCAGAGCCAATTTTATTTCTTAGCTCCTCGTCGCTTATTTCTCCCTCCAACCATTTGGATATCTGATCGTCCATTGTTGCTTATTCTTCTTTCAATTGTAAAACGGCAAAAGAATTAATTACCCTATTCATAATTTTAGATCTGCCATCTCATCTAGTGAACTTTTAATGCTTTTGATAGCATTCCCGACATGCTTTTCTACGGTCTTGATAGAAACATCCAAAGCCTCAGATATCTCTTTGTTTTTCATTTTGTCAATTCTACTAAGTAAGAACACTTCGCGTTGCTTTTCTGGTAGATCAGAGATGACTTCTTCTAATCGTGATTTGAATTCTTTTTCTCGATAAACATGCTCAGGATTTTGTTCCATTCTACTTTCGGTGGCGTCCGACCTATACTCAAATTTTAAGACGACCTTTTGATGATCATAATCATCCAAGAAAAGATGATTGGCTGTGGTGAACAAATAACTTTTCGCTTTTTCAAGAGCTACTTTGCTACAGTTATTCCAAAGCCTTACAAAAGCTTCTTGAGCAAAATCTTTTGCCTTTTCTAGATTACCTAGTTTATAAAAAAGAAAATTTCTTAATGGTAACTCATGAGATGAGTGTACTTCTCGAAAAACTTGATCCTCACAAATTGATTTTTGCACTTGTATGTTGTCTTATTATCTATAATAATCCTTTAGTAACAAAATGGGAAGAGGTGGTACATACAAAGGTAGGATTTTCGTTGGTCTTCTCTTTATGAGTTTACAGTTCATAAAAGATCAAAGGAGTTTTGAAATAAAAATAATAAGTAACGTTAGTAAGCTATAGAAAAAATGAAAGATCCTTCGATTTAGGTGGTAATTTATCTAAGGAGACCACTTCTTGGCGTAGTGGTGAATGTAAGCGGTCCCAGTTTTCGGGACCGCTTTTTTGTGAAAGATGAAACTGTGAATTGTATTAAGAATTTGGATTGGAGGAGGTGGTACTCTTCAATCTTTGGTGGTCTACTCAGAGATGAGTGGTGAATGGGGCGATCTGTGAAGTAACGGATCGCTTTTTTTCTTTATAAAAAAGGAGAGTCACAATTTGAAGATGGATTGGGATAAATCATATCCATGAGGATAATGAATAATAATTTATGTTTTGGACTTGAAAATGTGACAAGTCTATTTTCTATTTTAATTTGGATGTTTGTACAAAACAGATCCAATGAAGTCATTCCTTGTCTATCTCATTCTGCTAATTCAAGTTGTGCTGTTATTTGCACAGCAGAAGCAACTCTTCAATATCAATGTAGCCAGAACTACCGATTCTCAAGAAACGCTAGAAGCAGTTCAGCAACTGATTTTGGACAACTATTACTCCGACGAACTGACGAAAGATGATTTGAATTGGGCGGCAATAGCGGGAATGCTGAGACATATATCTCCTCCCGAATCGCCAGAGCTGGGCAAACTATGGACAGATGAAGAGTATGAGAAAATTCTCAATTCTCTCAAGGGAGTGAAAGTGACTATGGGCTTTAAAAGTTCGTTTAATTCGAATGACGGAAGTCTCACCGTCACGTCAATCAATGAGGGTTCGAAAGCAGAAAAGTCACTTGCGATCAATGATAGAATACTGCGAATAGATGATCAATCCCTAGTAGGGAAGAGCATTGCTGAAGTGAACGAACTTTTGGATGGTGAGTTGAACCAATCATCTACTTTGAAAGTGGTTAGAGATATTTCGATTTTTGAAGTGTCTCTAAAAAGAGATCCACTAAAGGTTGAAAATCTAATTGTGACAGAAATCCCAAATCGACAAGCGGTACTCATAGAATTGAAGAAAGTGACTTTGGGAATGTCAACTGATTTAGCAAAAGAGCTAGCATTGTTAAAGGAAAAAGGGATATCCAATATTGTCTTAGACGTAAGGAACAATACTGGAGGAGTGCTAAACGAAGGAGTCAATATTAGTCGACTTTTCATGAAGAAAAATGACATAGTTCTACGAACGCAATCTCGATCTAAAGGGGTGTCTAACTATGTTTCAGACATAGATCAGTTTCATGATTTTAATATCGCCGTACTTATCAATGAGAATACCGCTTCTGCAGCGGAGATTATTTCAAGTGCACTCAAGGATCATAATAGGGGAATTCTGGTGGGTAAAAAGACATATGGAAAAGGCGTTATAGAAACTACTTTCACTTTAGAGAATGAGTATCGGGTGAAATTTATCACCAGTGCCATGTATAGCCCAAAAGGAGTTTCATGGCAAGCAAAAGGCCTTTTGCCAGATTACTTTGTAGACCAAACACAAGGAAACTATAGCAAGGTGATGAAAATGGAAATCAACGATAGAATTCGTTCAGACTTGCACTTAAGTACAGCGCTGAATTTGCTGAAAGGAGAGTGAGTTGATTTAGTATCTAAACCCCATGATTAATCACCACCTTCTCCAGCTCTGAATTGATGAAAATCATATCCTCATCAGGAATAGTAAAATCTAAAGATTTCACATTCTCATTCACTTGTTTTTCATTTCTTGCTCCAACCAATGCGGCTGTAATTCCTGGTCGTTGGATTGTCCAATTGATCACCAGTTGAGCTAAGGTTACCTCATTTTTGCTCGCTATAGGTTTTATTTTTTCTAAGAAATCATTGGTTCGAGACCTGTTCGGCTCTTTGAAAAATTTATTGTCTGCTCTATGATCATCTCCCTTGAATGTATAGTCAGAAGAGATTTTTCCAGTAAGTAATCCTCTTTGTAAAGGACTGTATGCGAGAATGCCTACATTTTCGTCTATTGAAAATGGCACTATGTCTTTTTCAATTTTTTTATAAATCATACTATAAGGAGATTGAGTAGAGGCTAAGTCAATGACTTCTCCTGCTTTTCTCATCATTTCTACGGAATGATTAGACATGCCAATAGCTCTGATTTTTCCTTGCTGCTGGAGTTGTTTCAAAACTCCCATGGTTTCTTCAATAGGAGTAGTGGCGTCCGGTCTATGAATTTGATAAAGATCGATATAATCTGTGTCCAATCGCTTCAGACTATCTTCTACTTCTTGAGTGATGCCATCTCTACCTGCATAAGCATACGTTTTGCCGCCATCGCTTGTAGGAAATTGATATTCACCCTTTTCGGTTTTCCAATTGAATCCAAATTTGGTGAGAATCTCCACCTTGTCTCTTCCTATCTCTTTTACTGCTTTGCCAACTAATTCTTCGCTATGTCCAAAACCGTAAACGGGAGCGGTATCAATAGACGTCACTCCCAGTTCAACACTTTTCTTGATGGCCTCCAGCGCCAGCTTGTCATCATTGCCGCCCCATGCCTGACCACCAATAGCCCAAGCTCCAAAAACAATTTGAGAAATATGTAAATCCGATTTTCCTAGCTGTACCTTTTTCATTCTTTATTCTTTTCCCAAGACCATCGTCCAAAGGGCTCCATCGTCAGATTTTGCTACGCCAATATGTGTTGCTCTTGAGGTCATGATGTTCCTGCAATGACCTGGGCTGTTCATCCATCCATCCATTACGGCGGATTCAGATCCATAGCCACCCGCAATATTTTCTCCTACTGGAGATCCTTCAAAACCAGCATCGGTTGCTCGTTGAGAGAATTTTCTTCCATCTTGTGAATCATGAGAAAAATAATCATTCATCTGCATGTCATTACTGTGATCTAATGCGGCTTTCGCCAATTCATCACTCCATTGTAATGATGCTACAGATGCTTGTGTATCTTCTCCACAGACAGCTCCTTCTTGTCTATGTCCATTGACAATTGAAAGTATCAAATTAGCGTCAAGGTTCACTTCAAGTGATGATGCAATAGTAGTTTCATCATCTTCTCCGCATGAAATAAAAAGACCGCATAGTGCGAAAGAACAGGCAATAAATAATTTTTTCATCATATCGTTTTCTTAAATTATAAATATATACAAAACCCATGAAGTGGCCTTTTCTCTAGATATGAAGTAAGGCAAACGCATTTAAAATTCAAACTCGTCATTCCAATCGGACCGCCGAAGCGGGCTTTAGCCGTATGGAATCTTTAGAAGATAACTTCATAGATGCCCAACGATTTGCTGGGCATAACGCTGAAATTTTAAGTACGTTTTCCCTAAGTGATGATAATAAAAAAGGCAGGGAATGATCCCTGCCTCACTTCACTAAAACTCAACTATTGTCTTGGACCTATCCTTTTTGCAGTGTCCACCAAGTCGATAAACTCTTTCCTGTACCCAAACCTGTCTTTCCCTACATAAGCTTTTGCTAGACTGAGAACTCCCTCATAGGAGATAGCTCCCTTGAATTCTGAATCTCTTAACAGCATCCCAAATCCTGCCACTGCCATAGACCAGTTCAAATTACTGCTGGCTTCACCTATTTTATTTTTCACAACTTCCGTAATCAATTTGCTAGTGTTTCCATCGGGCTCTTTGTATCGAAACTTGACAGTAAGTAATTCATCTTTATTCATTTCAACTAAGTTTTCTTTTGCTTGGTATTTCAGTGGATCAATGTCCTTGATAAATTCACTTTCAACGCCCATTGGAATTACTTCATAAAGAGCAGTTACAGTATGTCCACTACCTAATTCGCCAGCATCTTTCTTATCATCGTTGAAGTCTTCATCGTTCAATTTTCTATTTTCATAGCCTATCAATCTATAAGCTTGAACAACACCAGGATTGAACTCTACTTGAATTTTTACATCCTTAGCTATAGTAAACATG
>JBGCFL010000155.1:0-9631 GCA_045106975.1 Ekhidna sp.
AATTCTATCTTGACCGATGCAGATCGAGCACAGTACTATAGAACGGTGGCTAAGCTTTATGACATGTCTCAGGAACTTGCTTACATGGTGTACGAGATGGATGAGATACTGTTAAAAGCAGAAGAAGTATCTAAAAGTGGTGGAAATAAAACTGCTGACGTAGTAATAAAAGACTTGAATGAGTTAAAAGAAACGTTGGTGATAACTACAGGTGATAACTATGTAGCTTCCGCTGAGCCTCAGCTAAGAAGTAAAATTGGTGAGTTGTATAGTAAAATTGCTTCTGGTTTTGAACCACCTTCCGCTTCAGAGAAAGAAAATCTTTCTCTATTAGATGAAAGGTATGAAAAGGCTAGAAATGATTTTAGCTATATAAAATCAAAGAAGGTTCCTAAGATGGAGAAATACATGGAGGGGAAAGGAATCACTGAAATTAAGATTAAATCATACGAAGAGTTTATTGATAACTAATATCAATTGTTAAAAAAAAGAAAGCCATTCTGAATATCAGAATGGCTTTTTTTTATATACTACTCACTCCGCATTGCTTCTACAGGGTCTAACTTTGATGCTTTCATTGCTGGATATGTTCCGAAAATAACACCAACAAGAACAGCCACAATTGAGATAGTTATTAATGTATTTGCAGTATAAGCAGCATGAAATTCTACTTCAGTAATATGCTTAATAATTGGAACTGCAACCATTGTAAAAAGCATACCAATTACAAGTCCTAAAAAACTACCAATACAACTAATTGCTATGGATTCTGTCAAGAACAGTCCAACTATATCTTTACGTTTAGCTCCAACAGCTTTTCTAATGCCAATTTCTGTTTTTCGTTCATTCACTGTGATTAGAAGTACATTCATCACACCAATTCCTCCAACTAGAACTGAAATACCCACTATCAAGCTCATTATAACTCTAAAAATCATGAATCCTTTGTTGGCTTGATCAACGCGAAACTCATTTGTGACAATTGAAAAATCCTTCTTCCCAGAATCAAAATTGTCAGTCAACCAATTCTCAATAGCTAATTTAATTTCGGGAACATCATTTACACTATTTGCAATCAAGTAGCACGTGGAAGGCTTTTCTTTCAAGTTCTGTTCAGGTATTAATGTAATTGGAACATAAACCTCCGGTTGTTTACTTCTCCCATCAATTACTCCTATCACTCGATAGACAGAACTCTTGTATTCTATTTTTTTTCCAATTAAAGTACTGACTTCTATATTATTCGCTAATTGTTTTGCGGCAACTTGATTTAGTACAATAACTGAATCTAGATTTTCTAAATGACTCTTCTCGAAAAACGCACCCGCCAATAGTTCCAAATCATCATTCCAAGTATCAATTATTCCTGAAAAGAGCACACCCATTTTTGCGGAAGTATCTGATTCATTGAGATAACCGGATTCTTGGTACTTCATATATCCTTCTGAAACTCCATTTAGCTCATTTAACAACTTTTGAAATGACTGGTAACTGAAATAATCATAGTCATTCTTCTTAATAGAGATATTATCGACACTTTCAATAGTGTTAGTCCTTAGAATTAAACTTTCCAGAGGTGTTGTACTAGATATTTGTTCTTTAGCATATTTCTCTAGTCCATCTATCAATGATAGTATTCCTACAAGAGCAGCTACTCCAATAACTATTCCGAGAACGGATAATAAGGTGTGAAACATGTTTGCCCGAGCATCTCTGAGCGCCAATTGAATGTTAAGCCAAAATTTCTTCATATATCTCGCTGACGTCTGAGGAGAGGAAATGTTACTGGTTAGGGTTTTAATAGGAACAAACTTCAATTAAAAAAGTACTAGAAAGTACGATCAGAAAGACATTGAAACTCAATGCGATTTCTATGCTATCTTGTAAAGATGCCGTCTTCTGACTCTGACAAAATTTTCTATATGTGCAACCATCTGCTCTTTTTAGGCATTAAGAGTATAAACAAGCAATCAACCATGATTATTAAGAATATTCTACCATCCTTTATATGTCTCTTAATACTATCCGCAGAAGCTCAAGAACAGCGAATATCAGGAACAATTATTGATTCTGAAACCAAAGACCCACTTCCATTCTCACATGTAGGTATTTTCAATACTAGTTATGGTACTATCTCCAACATTGATGGGAAGTTTTCATTGATTATTCCCGCTGGATACTCAAATAGTAAATTATCAGCTTCTTACTTAGGATATGAAATTAATTCAATTGACATATCATCTATCAATCCTGATGAGGTAGTGAAAGTATCACTCAATCCAACGATCACCAAACTACCTGAATCTGTCATTACCTTAAAACAACAATCAATTATAGATGAAGCGATAGAGGCTATTCCTCTCAACCATGATCAGGGAAAAATGCAACTTAGAGCCTTTTGGAGAGCTTCAATAAAAAATATTTCTGAACAATATGTACAGATGACTGAGTACGCTTTTGACATGTTTAGGTACGGAGAAATCGATAAAGAACTCAACAACATGAAAATACTGAGGGGAAGAGTTGCTAGAGATACCTCCTTTTTTGAAGATATAGGAGGTTTACAAATAGGTGTTACTCCTCCATCGTTATTCACGAGCTCTTTGCTAAAAGAGCACCCAATATTGGATAAGAAAATAATTAGAAAACATTCCTATAAGATCACTGACGTCACTTCTTTGAATGGAAGAGCAGTCTATATTATAAGTTTTAAACCAAAAGAAAAGGCAAAGGGTAAACTCTTTGAGGGGCAAATTTTGTTGGATACAGAATCATTGGCTTTTGTGAAAATTTCTTTTAAAAAATTGATAAGCGATGAAAACCCTGAAAAAGTATTTGACACATTTAGCCTAGCATCAATGGTGGTTGGACTAGGAAAAAGCACTATGGATAAATATGATAATGAACTTAATTATCAGCTAATTGGTGATAAATGGTATTTAAGCCATGCTAAATACGACATTAATTGGACGATGAGAAAGAGTAATAATAATGCTGTTCGCCCAGTGAGTTTTAAGGCAGATTTTGTAGTCACCGATATAAAAAAGAAAAATATAATCATACCACCAACAGAGGAGTTTGCCTCAACGCAAATTTTAGAAAAGCAGGCTACAAAAAACTCAGATGAGTATTGGAGGGATTATAACTATTTATTGGCTGATAACAACTTTGAAGAGTTGTTTCAAGAGATTCTGGATAGAAAATAGTATTAATTTTTAGACATAAAAAAAGGGAGCAGATGCTCCCTTTTCCAGTTATGGTAAGTCAACCTTATCCGTTTTTCTTTGCTTGCACTTCAAGTCTGATTTCTTGAGCAAGATTTTTCATCTCTTGCATTCCTTTTCTTACTCTAGTTCCTGCAGCGTTATTCTCTTTGTCATAGAATTTCTCGAAATCTCCTTCTAAAGAATTAACAAGGTCCTGAAGTTCTGTAAATCTACTCATTGTTATAAGGTAATTAAGGTTATAAAATATTTTAAATTTTGAGGCAATATAGCCCAAATTCGTAAATAAACCACTTATCTGATTTATTTATTAAGATTTTGCAAGCATTGCTCCTTCCACTCCTGCTTCTTTATATACGCCTTCATCCAATTTAGTTTTGATCGCTTCAAAAGCATTTAAGGTTTCTTCCACATCTTCCAAAGTATGCATGGCAGTTGGGATGATTCGCAGAATAACCATTCCTTTTGGAACAACAGGATATACAATCATTGAACAGAAGATTTTGAAATTTTCTCTCAAGTCAACTACCATGTTACAAGCTTCTATGACATCTCCTTTTAACACAACTGGTGTCACAGGAGAATTGGTTGTACCTATATTGAAGCCTCTACTTCTAAATCCATCTTGAATAGCATTAACTATTGTCCAAAGATTTTCTCTAAGTTCTGGCATGGTTCTCAGCATGTCCAATCTCTTCAAGCCTCCAATGACGAGTGGCATTGGAAGTGATTTAGCATAAATCTGAGACCTCACTTTATACCTTAAGTGATTAACTATATCTGTAGGACCGGCAATAAACGCCCCTATTGAAGCCATCGATTTAGCAAAAGTGGAGAAGTAGATATCTATACCGTCTTGGCAATTCATATGCTCTCCTGTTCCAGCGCCAGTCTTGCCCATAGTACCAAAACCATGCGCATCATCGACGAGTAACTTGAAATCAAACTTTTCTTTTAGAGCTACAATTTCATCTAGTTTACCGGTATTTCCACTCATACCGAATACTCCTTCAGTGATAACTAAAACACCGCCACCTTGTTCTCCTGCTAGTTTTTCAGCTCTTTTCAATTGTTTTTCACAATTGGCAATATCATTATGAGGAAAAACATATCGTTTACCTATATGCATTCTTAGTGCATCAATAATACAAGCATGACACTCAGCATCATAGACCACTACATCTTTCCTGTCTACTAAAGCGTCTATCACTGACATAATTCCTTGGTACCCATAATTGAGTAACATGCCTGTTGGTTTACTTACATGATCTGCAAGTTCTTGCTCCAACTGATCGTGATAATCAGAGTTTCCTGTCATCATTCTGGCACCCATTGGGTAACCCATTCCCCAATCAGCAGCAGCATCTGCATCTGCTTTTCTTATATCAGGGTGATTAGCCAATCCTAAATAGTTATTTAAACTCCATGCCAACACTTCTTTTCCTTTGAATTGCATTCTAGGTTGAATTTCTCCCTCCAATTTTGGAAAAAAGTAGTAGTTAACATCCTTGTCTAGAAATGAGTATTGTCCTAAGGCTCCTTTATCGCTTAACAGTTTCTCAAATAAATCCATCTATCTTGTTTTGTGCTTTTTTAAATGCGGTGCAAATTTAGCAGGATTGTGCTTATAATGAATAGCTCTTTATTCAATAAACTTGCGGTAACGATACAATTATGTCAATAAAGAAGATTTTAGTCGCCAATAGAGGTGAAATAGCTATTAGAGTAATGCGATCTGCTCGAGAAATGGGAATAAAAACAGTCGCTGTATATAGTGAAGCCGACAAATTACTCCCTCATGCGTCGTATGCAGACGAGTCTATAAATATAGGACCTGCAGCTGCTTCAGAGTCTTACTTGGTTCACGATAAAATAATAGAGGCATGCAAGCTAACTGGTGCTGATGCTATACACCCTGGATATGGATTCTTATCTGAAAATGCCGCTTTTGCAGAAAGGGTTAAAAAAGAAGGACTCATTTTTATTGGTCCCTCACCTCACGCCATTCGCACTATGGGGGATAAATTGACCTCCAAACAAACAGTTCAAAAATTCAATGTGCCTTTAGTACCAGGCATGGATGAACCTATAAATGATGTAGAGAAGGCCAAAAAAGTAGCTATTGACATTGGTTACCCTGTCATGATCAAGGCGAGTGCTGGTGGTGGTGGCAAAGGAATGCGAATTGTTAATGATCCTAAAGACTTTGAAGAGCAAATGGATCGCGCAATGAGTGAAGCAAGAAACTCATTTGGAAATGATGAGGTCTTCATTGAAAAATTCATTGCTAATCCAAAACATATTGAGGTTCAGGTACTTGGAGATACACATGGAAACATTCTTCATCTCTTTGAACGTGAATGCAGCATACAGCGAAGACATCAGAAAGTAGTGGAAGAAGCTCCCTCTGCCCTATTGACACCAGAAAGAAGAATGGAAATTGGTGAGGCTGCTGTAAATGTGGCTAAGTCATGTGATTACTTTGGAGCGGGTACAGTTGAGTTTATCGCCGACGATAAGATGAACTTCTATTTTCTCGAAATGAACACTCGACTGCAGGTAGAACATCCAGTTACAGAGTTGATAACGGGGATTGATTTAGTGAAAGAACAAATTAAGATTGCAGAAGGACAGTCACTTTCGTTTAAGCAAGAAGACTTGTCTGTAACTGGACATTCTTTAGAGGTAAGAGTATATGCAGAAGATCCTGAAAACAATTTTCTTCCAGACACTGGTCATCTACAGACTTATCTTCGTCCACAAGGAGCTGGTGTGAGAGTGGATGATGGTTATGAAGAAGGATTGGATGTTTCTATCTATTATGATCCTATGATAGCGAAGCTAATTACCTATGGTAAAGATCGCGAAGAAGCTATAGGACGAATGAAACGTGCTATAAAAGAGTATAAAATATCAGGAGTAAAAACCACTCTCCCTTTCTGTGAGTTCGTATTGGATCATCCTGAGTTTGTAGATGGATCATTTACGACCAAATTTGTTGAGTCTCACTATAGTCCTGAAAAACTAAAACAACCTATTTCAGATGAATTAGCAAAGATTGCTGCAATAGTAGCGCAGGAAGTAGTCTCTGAGGCAGGTATTAAAACAGTTCAAAAAGAAGCAGCGTCCTCAAGTAAATGGAAAAACAGACTTCATAATTAATGGCTGAAATAAAACCCTTGCGAGCTTGGAGATATAATAGTGATCTTCTAAAAAATATAGATTCACTGGTTTCTCCTCTTTTTGATGTGGTTTCTGAGGGGCAGAGAGAAAAGCTTTATGGTGAAGATCACAACAGCATTCATATTTCAGTCCCAAAAGGAGATAATGCGATAGAAAATGCTTCAAAAACACTTTCTGAATGGAAACGTGATGGTTCCATTATTCAAGATCAACTTCCATCTATTTACGTATATTATCAGTACTTCACGCTACCTGGTTCTGATCGAGAACATTGCCGAAAAGGCTTTATTGCCAATTTGAGAATTTATGATTGGGATGAAAAAACATTGTTGCGCCATGAAAACACAATGCCCCATTCGGTAAATGATAGAATGGACGTATTGGATGAAACACAAATGAATGTGAGTCCAACACATGGACTTTACACAGATCCAAACAAAGAAATTGAAGATTACCTTGATGTAGCGATGCAATCACCTCTATACGAAACAGAGGATTATCAAGGTGTAAGGGATGTTTTTGCAGTCATTCATGACGCAAAGGTTATTCAGCGGATTATTACGATCATCAAAGAAAAGAAAATCATTCTTGCTGACGGACACCACCGGTATGAAGGATCATTGTTATACCAAAAAGAAAGGGCAAAAAATAATAAGAAACATACAGGAGATGAAGGATACAACTATCATCTCATGTATTTCACTAATACTGAATCAGATGATTTAAGAATTTTGCCAACTCATAGGCTGGTAAATGGACTAGAATCATTTTCAAAAGAAGATCTTCTTAAGAAGCTAGATGAGTATTTTTTCATTAAACCTATTGAGGAAGCATTAGATGTAAATGAAGTGATCTTAGGTAAAAAATGGGCATTTGGCCTGCTCATTGGTGAAGAAGCATATAAGGTGAGACTGAAGCCAGAAATGATAGACACCATGTCTTGGGATTTTCCAAAGGCAATAAAAGAATTAGACTTAACAGTCATGCACTATTTCATTTTTGAAAAATGTCTTGGGATTGCAGGGAAAGACCAACGAGGAAGTAGAAATCTTTCATTTGAGCGCAACTTCACAAAATGTCTTAAAGACGTGATTACCAATAAGGTACAATGTGCCATCATCACGAAAGATATTTCCATAGACACTGTAAAAGAGGTATGTTATAGTGGATATACATTACCTCAAAAAAGCACCTATTTCTATCCTAAAGTGATTTGTGGTTTTCTATTTGGTTCTATTAAAGAAGATGAATTTAACTCCTTTTTTGATGATGCCTTTTCTTAAATATTCTTGATTCAAATTACTCCACTAGTATGAAATTGATATTAGCCTCCAACTCTCCTAGAAGAAAGCAATTACTAGAAGAAGCCGGCCTTCAGTTTGAGGTGATGACTGTTCCTTTCGAGGAAACGTTTCCTAAAGAACTTTCAGCTGAAGAAGTAGCAGAATACTTGGCTATTGGAAAGAACGAAGCACACCGTGTTTCTTTTAAAGAATCGACAATTATTACGGCAGATACAGTTGTCGTTTTTGATAATCAAGTCTTAGGTAAGCCAAATGATGCACAAGAAGCATTCAAAACACTGAAAACACTATCAGGTAAAGTCCACCAAGTCTATACTGGAGTATGTATAAGTAATTTAAATAAGCAATCTGCATTTACTTCTTGTACCGAAGTAAAGTTCAAAGTACTTACAGATGATGAGATCAATTATTACATAGATCATTACAAGCCCTTCGATAAAGCGGGAAGCTATGGCATTCAAGAATGGATTGGTCTTATCGGGGTTGAGTGGATTAAAGGTTCCTATTACAATGTAATGGGACTTCCTGTCAATGATGTTTTTAATCAACTTAAAAATGAGTTTGATTTTTAAGTTGAAATCAACACTCTGCTAAACTAAAAAATACCCCGAATGAAATATTGAAGAACCATTAGATTTTGTTGATCTTTGATTATATAAAAACAATTTTAACTTAAGCTATATGAAAAATCTCTTCACATTTTCATTCTTTCTCCTTTTTTCAGCAATAATACCTGTCTCTGCCACCACATTCACCGTGGATAACAATGCAGGATCAACAGCTCAATACACCAACCTACAAACAGCGATAGATGCTGCCCAGCCGGGAGACACACTGTTAGTGGCAGGATCTGCAACTAGTTATGGAAATGTAACAGTAAGAAAAAAATTAATATTAATTGGAGCTGGATATGCAGGACTTCAATCATCCATTAGCAATCTAACGTTCCTTAATTTAACTGCAGCTAGCGGCAGCAGTGATTCGTTTGTTAGTGGCTTTTCTATTAATGGAATTAGATTTGGCACATCATACACAGGACAGACAGGTCGTGCCAGTTTGTCTGGATTGATTGTCGAAAGGTCCAATCTAACCACTATTAATTTCGATAATACTCAGGATGATTACTCCAACTTTATCTTTAGAAATAATATTCTCAATGGTACTACCAATTTTAACTCAAATAATTCTCTAGAGGCTACTTATTCCAATATGCTCTTTTCAAACAATATTCATAATGCAGGAGTTTTTTTCTCCGGTGTTAATGTTAGCATTAGCAATGGACAAGAGTTTATAAGCTCATTACAAAACGTATCTGGTGTTGCCATTCGAAATGGTATATTCATTGGATCCTCATCAGCTGCATTCTCCGATATGAGAGGGGCTACCGTGGAAAACAATATATTCTACAGTAGAAACCTTATCTCTGAAGCAGATTATGCCAGTTTCGATTCACTTCAGTATAGCCTCAACTTCAATAACAACATTACGTATCTAACTAGTCAAGACCTGACTTTGAACAGCTGGTATGCTGTAGGGGCAGACAACCAAATGGCAGATCCTCTGTTTGAAAGCTTTCCAGTAGATGGGGCTGCATTCTCAGTAGATCACAATTACAGACTAAAAGCGGGATCTCCTGGAGTTGGTGCTGGTGTAAATGGAGAAGACTTAGGGATTTATGGGGGCACATACCCTTGGCCTGGAGATTTGGCTCTTTATCCAAAAGGTCCACGAATGACCGAGCTAAAACCTGTGGGTAGTCCTTCAGTACCCGCCGGCAGCACATTAGAAGTACAATTCAAAAGTGTCATTAATAATTAATCATCCTTGAATCAAAAGATGATGAAAATTAGAAACATCCTGCTAGGATGGGTCTCGCTCCTTATATCCACCATTGGCATAGGACAGACCTTAAACCAAGCA
>JBGCFL010000156.1:0-45186 GCA_045106975.1 Ekhidna sp.
CCAAC
This sequence comes from Ekhidna sp., assembly GCA_045106975.1. Classification (GTDB taxonomy): domain Bacteria; phylum Bacteroidota; class Bacteroidia; order Cytophagales; family Cyclobacteriaceae; genus Ekhidna. The sequence goes on from JBGCFL010000156.1 coordinate 6, forward strand.
ATCCCATTTCAGCTCAGCCATCGATTTCATGATGGAATCAGTGAAACTTGTATTATCCGCATTTTTCTTTTTTAGCTTGATGAGATTTCCAGATCCGTCCAAAATCACTTCTACTACCACATCCAATCCCATGATCTTGCTTTTATCCTCAATAGTCGGCAGTTCAACGTTTCTCTTCAAATCTTCTAAAAAGGATTCCTCTTGATTTATGGTGGGTGTTTTAAAGTGAAATGACCCTCTATCAAACGAATAAACCTTCATCTCTTGCTCATCTACACCTTGCTCATTGAAAAAGGTCACGAAAAAAATGGGATCAAAAACAATCTTTTCATCTTCAGAGTGGATGGCTATTATTTTTTCTAGAAAATACCTGACTTTTCTTCCAGACATAGTCTTCGTATCCAAAATCATCTCATCCTCTGTTACCTTTTCAATCTTATAGGATTGGTGCCAGATTTTTTGTGCAATAAGCGGTTCAAAGTGGTTCTTTTTGATCTCTCCCTCCTTTATATAAAATTCATTTTTAATTCCTTTATCAAATGGCGCTTTGGAAATAAACAGTTTTCGTTTCTCAAATGTGAATTTCAAATACGCGTTTTCAGGACCATGAATTACATTAACTTCTTTATCATTCTCCATTTTTATCACATTCCATTCTCCTTGTAAATCATGATAACCAAACTGGGAGTATGCACTTTTTACTGCAAAAAGGGGAAGGACAAATAAAAGGCAGCTAATCTTTTTCATATGACGATTTGTTCCACGAATACTATGCTAAGCTTAATTTCATTAATAGAACACTTAAAACCACAATATCCTCCATTTACATTCCTTATTTTTGCGCTCCTAAAGCAAGAATTCCTTTCAGATGAAAATATCTCATAATTGGCTCAAAGAATACATTGACTTCAGCCAAAGTCCAGAAGAAATTGGAGACATACTTACTCAAACAGGGTTAGAGGTTGAAGGTTTGGAGCGAATAGAAAAAATTCCTGGCGGCCTAGCTGGAATCGTGGTGGGGGAAGTAATGTCTTGCGAGCAGCATCCCAATGCAGATAAACTGAAAGTCACCAAAGTAGATATAGGAGCCGAGGAGCTTTCGGATATTGTATGCGGCGCACCCAATGTTGCTAAAGGACAAAAAGTATTGGTTGCCACAGTCAATGCAACCATTCATCCAACCAATGGTGAACCTTTCAAAATCAAAAAAGCGAAAATAAGGGGAGAAGTTTCTCTAGGAATGATCTGCGCAGAAGATGAGCTAGGTCTTGGATCTAGTCATGACGGCATCATGGTGCTAGATACAGACAAAGCAAACGGAACTCCAGCGATAGAACTTTTCGAAACTGGTGAAGATTTCGTTTTCGAAATTGGTTTAACACCCAACCGTGGAGATGCTACGTCTCATTTAGGTACGGCAAGAGACTTAAAAGCATTTTTCAAAAAAGAACTGAGTTTACCAGAAGTAAAAGACTTTGAAGTAAAAGAAAATAACCCGATCAAAGTAAAAGTTGAAAACACAACAGCTTGCCCTAGATATTCGGGAATCACTATCAGAGATGTAAAAGTAGAAGCCTCACCGGACTGGTTGCAGTGGAAACTACGATCTATTGGCTTAGAGCCAATCAACAATATTGTGGATATCACCAATTATTGCTTGCATTCGTTGGGTCAGCCTATGCATGCTTTTGATGCAGATGAGATCACTGGTGGTGAAGTGTTAGTGAAAAACCTACCTGCCAAAACGAAATTCACCACATTAGACGAAAAAGAAAGAGAGCTTCACGAAAATGACTTAATGATCTGCAATAGCAAAAGCGAAGGAATGTGCATCGCTGGTGTTTTTGGAGGTGTGAAGTCAGGAGTAAAACAATCCACGCAGAACGTTTTCTTAGAAGTAGCCTACTTTTCAGCAGACTCAGTTCGCTCAACAGCACAGAGACACACACTTTCTACGGATGCTTCTTTCAGATATGAAAGAGGAACAGATCCTGAGATGACCATTCCTGCTTTGAAATTAGCAACCTCTCTTATTTTAGAAATAGCCGGAGGCTATGCCGCTTCTAATATTTTGGATATTTATCCAAATCCTTTTCAGGAAAAAGAAATTGACATTGAGTTCAACACTTTTCACCGTCTAATTGGCGTGGAAATTCCCAATGAGCGAATTATTGAAATATTGAATTGGCTAGATATCAAGACAGAAAGTATTTCTGATTCTGGTTTTAAGGCAATTGTACCTGCCTATAGAAGTGAAGTCACACGCCCTGCAGATTTAGTTGAAGAAGTGTTAAGAATTTACGGCTTCAATGAAATTGCTTTAGAAGAAGATTTCTCTACGGATTACCTAGCGGAGTTCAATGAGTTCGAGCCTTACAGAGTACAAGAAGATCTTTCGAAGTTTTTAGCGGGAAAAGGATATAATGAAATCCTTACCAACTCATTGACCAATCCAGATTATTACAAGAAGTTTCCGATAGGGGGTACTCCTGTAGAAATGCTCAATCCTTCGAGTGAAGAATTGACGATTATGAAGACGTCTCCGCTTTATACTTCTCTGGAGTCCATTGCGCACAATATCAACAGACGAAATCCAAATTTGAAATTCTTTGAATTTGGTAGAACGTACCAAAAAGAAGAAGAAGGATATAAAGAAACAGAGTGGTTGACAATGCTTCAGTCAGGAAACAACCTAGAAGCAAACTGGATGGATGATGCGAGGAAATCTTCACTTCAAGATATGACTACATCTGTAACTGCACTGCTTAAGTATGCTGGCATCAGAAAATTGGAAATGGTTCCTTCTGAAAAACACACCATTTTCGATTACGGTCTCGTTCTGAAACATAACAGCAAAATGGTAGGGCTTATTGGAAAGCTAAGAACTGATTTATTAGACATGTTTGGCATCAAACAAGATGTCTTTTACAGTCAGCTTGATTGGCAAGTTATTCTCAAAAAATACAAGTCGGATATTAGCTATGAACCAATCTCCAAGTACCCTGAAGTAAAGCGTGATTTGTCTTTAGTTTTGGATAAAAGCATTTCATATGCTGAAATTCAGCAATTGGCGTTCAAACAGGAGAAAAAATTATTGAACAGAATAAACCTATTCAGCGTCTATGAGGGCGATAAAATAGAAAAAGGAAAAAAAGCTTACGCAATTAGTTTTTTTCTTCAGGATAAATTCAAAACTTTATCGGATAAACAAATAGATAAAAGTATGTCTGCACTCATGCACTTGTATGAAAAAGAGTTGGGAGCAATCATCAGAAAATAATGCCAAGCGAAACACTATATAGAGAAATTCAAAATCTTGAACGCAAAATTCAACTGGTGTTGAATGAAAATAAGCGTTTGAAAGATGAAGTATCGCAAAGCAAGTTCGAGAACCAGAGGCTGAACGAACAGATAGCTAGCCAATCGGCCAACTTGAATACCGTTCAAAATCAAATGAAAGTAAACAAAATCGTGAATAGCACGGGAGTCAGTGCAGGAGATTCAGCGCAGCTGAAAGAGGTGATTGATGGCTATGTTAAGGAGATAGATAAATGCATTGCCCATTTGGCAGAATAATTTGAACCGAATGGCAGAACTATCCATAAAAATCAGAATTGGGAACAGGGAATATCCTATGAAGGTGAAAGCCGAGGATGAAGAGCGTATACGAAGAGCAGGAAAACAACTAAATGAAAAAATAAAAAACTATCAAAGCCAATTTGGTATCGATGATACCCAAGATTTAGTGGCAATGGTAGCTTTTGATTGCTTGGTGGGAGAGCTTAAACGAGAAGAGTCCTCGGATGCGTCCGAAGATTTTGCTCTAAGGGAAATTACCAAATTAAACAATCTCATTACTGACTCAATCTGATCTAAATACATAGCACTCATATAGGGACTGTCAGCTATTTGAACACTTCAAATAGAAAAAAATGGACATAACAGTCATTAGTATTATTGTTGCCTTAGTTGGAATAATCATTGGTTTTTTTGTAGGTAAAACACTAAAAGGAAAAGATACCGATAAGAAAATCAAAGAAGCTGAAGAAAAAAGTAAGCTCATTATCAAAGAGGCAGAAGTCACTGCTGAAAGTCTTAAAAAGGACAAAATTCATGAAGCCAAGGAAAATCTCCTGAAAATGAAAACGGAGTTTGAAGATGAAGCTAATCGAAAGAAAAGCATCATCATCAACAATGAGCAAAAACTCAAACAACGAGAGGGGAACCTTAACAAGCAACTTGAGCAAAACAAGCGAAAGGAAAGCGAGCTTGATGGAATGAAGGAAACCCTTCAAAATCAGATGGAGATTGCGCGTCAGCGTAAAGAAGAATTTGAAAAAATGCAAAATCAGCAAATTGCGATTTTGGAAAAAGCCGCCAACCTTCCTGCGGAAGAAGCAAAAGCTCAACTGATTGAAACGCTAAAAGACGAAGCTAGAACGGGAGCTTCTGCACACATCAAAGAAATAGTGGAAGAGGCCAAAATGACAGCCAACAAAGAAGCGAAAAAAGTAGTGCTTGATGCTATACAAAGAACCGCTGCTGAAAATGCCATTGAAAATTCCGTTTCTATCTTCAATATAGAAAGCGACGACATCAAAGGAAAAATCATTGGTCGAGAAGGACGAAACATCAGAGCACTTGAAGCTGCAACCGGAGTTGAAATCATAGTAGACGATACGCCAGAAGCCATTATCATTTCTGGGTTTGATCCTGTTCGAAGAGAAATCGCAAGGTTGTCTCTTCATAGACTTGTTCAAGATGGTAGAATTCATCCAGCGAGAATTGAAGAAATTGTTGAAAAAACAGCCAAGAACATCAATGAAGAAATCGTTGAGATTGGCGAAAGAACTGTCATTGACTTAGGTATTCACGGTGTACACCCAGAGTTAATCAAGATGGTTGGTCGTATGAGATTCCGTTCTTCGTACGGACAAAATTTACTCCAGCACTCTAGAGAAGTAGCTAACCTTTGTGCCACCATGGCTTCAGAACTCGGGCTCAATCCTAAATTGGCTAAGAGAGCAGGGCTTTTACATGATATTGGGAAAGTATGGCCCGATGAACCAGAAAAGCCACACGCTATTATCGGAATGGAATTAGCTCAGAAATACAAGGAGAGTAAAGAAGTATGTAATGCCATCGGCGCTCACCATGATGAGATAGAAATGACCTTTATGATTTCGCCTATTGTTCAGGCTTGTGATGCTATTTCTGGAAGTAGACCTGGTGCAAGAAGAGAAATAATGGAGCAATACCTCAAACGATTGAAAGATCTAGAAGGAATAGCGCTCAATTTTGATGGAGTAAATAAATGTTACGCTATTCAAGCAGGTAGGGAACTTCGCGTTTTAGTAGATGCAGAAAATGTAGACGATAAAGCGGCTGGAGATTTGTCTTTCAATATTTCACAAAAAATAGAAAAGGATATGCAATATCCTGGACAGATTAAAGTAACTGTCATTAGAGAAACCAGAGCAGTTGCTTTTGCCAAGTAATACACTACACCACTTAAATTGAATACGAATGAAAAAGTTACCACTATTTATTGCCGTCTTTTTTATGATCACTTTTCTATCATGTGGAGAAGATGATACAGTAATGCAAGACGATGAGCAAGAAGAAATGGAAGAAGAAGATGTAACAAATGAGATCATTTTTGACGGGACTACTTTTGTTGGTACAGATGGATTGTTGATAGATGTTGGTGTAGAGTCAAATATTGCTCCAGGTCACTATACTAGAAAGTTTGCCATTTCAGATAAAGCAATTTCCGTTTCTAGTTCTGGTGGTTTTTCCATTAGAACCAATGCAGAATTTGCACTTTTGTTCGGAGCTTCTTCACTAGGAACTGATGGGTTTAAAACAGGCGAATTTCAGTTTCGTCCAACAGCTGGAAGTGTTCCAGATGCTAATTTCTTTTTTAGTGGAATATTCAAAAGTGGAAGTTCTCAAATTGCTGTAAATGGTGGTACAATATCCATTTCTGGTACAAGCCCAGATTACACAGTGAAATTAGACCTGACACTGAATGGTGGAAAAACTGTAAAGGGTGCTTTTGTAGGCACATTTGATATAGAATAGTTTAATCAATTTTTGAAAGTAGACATCAAGATATTGGTTTGATGTCTACTTCATTTTTAATCCATCCTATTTCAGATAGGAGGCTTTAATAACCTAGCACATGAATCGTAAAAATATTGGGCTTCTTTTAGGACCCTTTTTGTTTTGTTTCGTGTTTTTTTTAGAGCCATTCCATGGCCTAAATTCAGAAGCCAATGCTGTACTGGCGTCTACATTATGGATTGCCTGTTGGTGGTTGTTCGAATCATTGCCCATTGCTGCAACAGCCTTACTTCCCATTGTCCTACTTCCACTCACTGGTGGTGCAGAAATAAAACAAACGACAGCAGCATATGGAGACAAAATGCTTTTCCTGTTCGTTGGTGGTTTCATCATTGCCATTGCTATGCAAAAATGGAATTTACATAAGCGTATTGCTCTTTCCATTATTTCCCTTGTTGGCTCCAATGCAAAATATATTGTTTTGGGATTTATGCTAGCAACAGGTCTACTATCCATGTGGATTTCCAATACGGCAACCACACTAATGATGGTGACCATTGGTGTGGCTCTTATTAAAGAAATCCGGGAGCTGTCTCAAGAGTCTGCAAATTCATTTTTCAAAGCACTTTTATTGGGTATTGCTTTTTCTGCATCCATTGGTGGAGTGGCTACACTCGTTGGTACTCCGACCAATCCGATTTTTGTTGCTGTTGCGAAGCAACTCTACGGAACTGAAATATCTTTCGCAAGCTGGATGGTTTTTGCTTTACCGTTCTCTCTTCTCATGCTTTGGTTGTGTTGGATCATTCTGACGAGAGTTACATTTCCAGTAAATAAGATTGAATTACCTCTAGGCAAAGAGGTTCTACAAAAAGAATACGAGAAACTGGGAGCAATGAGTGCTGAAGAAAAAGCGGTTGGCATTGTATTTATTCTTGCTGCACTAGCATGGATTACACGCTCATTTCTGTTAAATGATATTATCCCTGGCATTAATGATACCGTCATAGCTATTGGAGCCGCTTTATTGATGTTTATCATTCCTTCAAAAAATAAAGCGGGAAATCTACTTACATGGGAAGAGGCAGAAAGGCTTCCCTGGGGCGTTATAATATTATTTGGTGGTGGACTATCACTTGCTGCTGCTTTTCAAAGTTCAGGGCTCGCAGAATGGCTAGGAATGCAATTAGTAACTGTTCAGTTCCTACCTCTGTTCATTATTATACTTATTATCGCTTTAGCGATCAATTTTTTGACTGAGGTGACTTCCAATGTGGCAACCGCCTCAATAATGCTTCCAGTTTTAGCTTCATTGGCAGATGCAATAGGCATTGATCCTTATTTATTAATGATACCAGCCACAATGGCGGCTTCATGTGCCTTTATGCTACCTATTGCTACAGGGCCTAATGCTATCGTTTTTGGATCCGGCGAATTAGAAATCAAAGACATGGTGAAAGCTGGAGTATGGCTAAATGTTATTTCCAGTTTCTTGATTAGCCTCTTGGTGTATTTTTTATTACCGTCTTTATAAATCAACAAGCACGGAACAGGGCTGAAAAAGTATGAGTTTGGGCTAAAGTTAAGTTTGAATGATAAAATCATCGAGACTTTAATACCACTTAGTGCGTAAAATCAATTCACAAAATCACCTCTAAGCTGACGAAATCGTTTTCTAGCTTGAGCCGCATATAAGCTTCCTGGGTAGTCCACTAAAAATTGCTGATACAATAACTGAGCTTGCTCGTCATCCTTTATTTGAAAATCGTAGATTTCGGCTTTTTTGAAAGCTGCATCATCTGCTAGTATATCATACGAATATGCTGTCAATATTTTATCCAGGTATTCTACAGCTTGTACTGAATCTCCAAATTCCAATTCCAGTTTAGAAAGCAACCAATAAACCTCATCACTAATAGAATGTCGCTCGTAGAGCTCCAGCATTTTTACTAAACTATTCTTTGCTTCCAACTTCTTGTTTTGGAAAATCAATAATTCAATGTTGGCAAATTCCTGCATCACTTGATCCGTAGTATCAAGTGCGGTATTGTCTGTGATAAGCATACCAAGAGAAATCGCATCATTCGATATTTCCCTCGTCGTATTTTTTTTCAATATATCTAAATGTCCTTTGGCCAAGGCAAAATTTCCTGTGAAGTAATTGAGTCGTGCGTTTCTCAATTTAGCATCATAACTCATGGGGTGATTTTTGTGGGCTTTCTCTACTTGAGAATAAAGAAGCGAAGCTTCCCACGGTTCCCCTTTCAAAATATTTATATCGCCTAAATCCAATTTGCTTTGTGATACCAGAATAATATTCACACGACGATTAGTTACGATCTGATCTAAATAGAAACTCGCCGAATCAATTTCATCCAAATAAAATGCATGTAATAATGCTTTACTTCTAAGGGCTTCAAATGCCGTTTGTTGCGGCTGAAGCTCCGTATATAAATCATAATATTCATCGGACAGAGATCTTATTTCTTCAACAGATATTGGAAACGTGTTTTTGATTTTGAATTCTTTTGATTCGATCCAATATTTTCTTGCACGCGAATAATTTCTGGAGCCTGGATACTCTTCAATTATGTATTCGAAAATATCTATGGCGTCATCATAGCCTTTATTGTCCAAAGCAATCCGACCTATTTGCATAGAGCGGTCGCCGGGTTTTTCATTTCGCTTGTCAATGGCTCTAGCTTGAATGAAAGCTCCGTAGAAATTTTTGCGTTGAAGCTCCACCCAAATCAATAATTCACCAAACATTACATTATCTGGATCCTCCTGCATTTTGCCAATCAAATTAGATTCCAACTCATCTAAATCTTCATCTTCCTGCATCATACTTTGTAGTAAGTTTTTTACATAGTTCAGTCGATTAGCACTTTCAGAAGCATAGTTCAAATACTCTTCAATCATAGCAGGCTTATCATTGACCATTCTATATATTGAAGCAAGTTCCAATGCGTAGATTGATTTTGAACCTCTCAGTTCCCGCGCTTCTTTAAAGAATAGAATAGATTCCTGATAGAGCTGTTCGTTTACTAAATTTTGAGCTAACATTTGTAGTTGAAAAGGATTTCCCTTGCCTTTAATGAGTAACGACTCAATATATTTTTCTAGCTTTTCAGTATTGTCTTGTAAACTATAAAGGCCAGCAAGGTTAGCTTGATAATGCAGTTCGTTGGGAAACGTTTTAATCGAGTTCTGAAGAAATTTTTCTGCCGTTTTAAACTCTGAAGTTGATTTTAGCAGTTCTAAATAATTGCTAGCAACAAATTGTACATTATATCTGCTCTCGATTAATTGTTCATAAATAGTCTTGGCTTTTTCAAGCTCGCCCTGCATATAGTATTCATTAGCAAGCGCAATTTGATCTTGGTCTTGTGCAAAGACTATTTGAAAACTAAAACATAAAAGAAGAGCGATTTTTCTTATCATAAAATGTTATTCACATATATACATACTTAAGATAGTATTATAAAGTTTTTTAAATCAATTCTATTCTTATTATTAGCTATGTGGAAACGTGGATAAGATTTAAAAATATAATTTGTTAATCTAGAATGTTTATAAGGCTATTGTAAAAATTCTATTATTAAAATGTAATCCACAGTTAGAATCTTAGAAACTAGCTAGTTATGAATTTATGTTGAAAAGTATGATTTATTAATGTGGATATTATAATGTAGAAAGTGTAAAGTATAAAATGTAGATAATGTGATTTTGAGTCTTTAGTTATCAAGAGAGTATGGACAAATATTGATCTAATGAAGAGTTGTGAAAGTTATACACTTATATTAGAGAGATATGCACATCTTATTAGAAGGATACAATGATATCATCAACTACCCAGTTTTCTCTAAGAGATATTTCATCTTCATATAGGTATAGTGATTCTGGTTCTTTGTTCTTCAAAATGTTACCAAATGACCAATTCCCATCATTATTATTATCAATCAAAACTCTTATGTTGTAGTTGCCAGGTATAACTCTTGGAAAGGATATCTTTTTCTTGTTTTCAGACTGATAGGCGACTTTTCCTTTTGATAATAGTTGGAGAGTAAAGCTAGTTTCATCTGTTTCAACTTTTATACTTAGACTTCCATAGGACTGTTTAGGATCTGTTTTGAATGATAACTTTCTAGTCTTACTAGTATCATTTTCAATTGACATAAATGCTCCTTTTTTCATAATGAATTCTAGAGTCGGATATATTATATCCTTTTTTACAGGTTCTTTATCGATTTTTATTCCTGAGATTGAATCCATAGAAGTTGTGTCTTCAGGTATGCTTTTTTGATAATCTGTAATTACAGAATCAATATTGATATTTGTTTGAATCTCTAATAAATCTTTATTTGAATTCCATAAAAATGACGGTTTAATGCCATACAGAAATGTGGAGTCTTTTTTAAGAACGAATAAGTTTGAATCTATAGATTCGATAGGTTTGTTAAATTTTACTTTTACTATCTGATTTTTGATGAGCTTTTGATTTGCTTTTGTTTCTATAGTCGTGGAGAATGATGGCAGCTTTCTATTAGAATCTAGGAATATAGTTTTTACGGTATCTATCGTGTTGTTACCAAGACTGTCATAGGTGTTTAGTACGAATTGTACAGAGTCATTAAATGCAAATTGATTGTTGTTGTAAATTCTGATACCATCTTTCTTATCTCCTACAATGATGGATTTAATAGTATCTGGTGAAATAGTGTAGTTATCTATTTCTCTGCTATACTTTGCTTCTATGTATTGTCCTGTAGGTCTAGCGTTTATATACGTTATTGGTTTTACATTTAGTAATTGTGTTCTTATCTCATGGATGGTTGAATCTACTGAAAATAGATTTAATGTGTCTGATATAAAACCGTGTGATTCAGTTTCTGGATCAAGTAATAAATTGCGGTTTTCATCATCAAAAGAAATTATTTTGTATTTACCTGATTTAATATAATTTATTTCATAAAATCCCTCTGTGTCGGTTGTTGTAAAATAAGTAGGATTGTGTTTTAAAAAGTCAAGTGAATCAGATATTGGATATAAACCTACCGTGTATCCTTTCATCATATCTTGAGATATCAGGTCAGAAACGTTTCCTTGTACTTTCATAGAATCTATAAAAGAGCCTGTACTAAAAGCTATATATAGATTTATGACAGGATTTTTTTCTGTGATGTCTGTTACACCATCAAAAAAATTGAGACTGTAAGTTGTTGAGTCAAGGAATGGATCCTCAAATTTGAGAGTAAGTTCCATTCTTTTTACTTGGTGTTTATATACGAAATTTGACTTAGGAGTTATAACTAAATTCTGTTTTAGTTTATCAGCGTTTATGAATTCATCAAAGACTAGAGTTATTTCTTGTTCATTAAAATTTGTTGTTCCTGTGATCGGTGATACTTCTAGTAGAGTAGGTGGAATCGTATCTTTTGGCCCACCTTTTGGACTCATTGGATTAGCACATCTCTGTAGTAAGATGTCAGATAGGATCATTATAAGTATTAGGTAAATGAATTTTCTCATTTCTTCACAACATATATTAAGCTAGAATATTGACCAGTTTTTTTAGCAGACTTGTTAGAGTAATATCCATTTCTTACCGCATTAATAATATTCGATTTTCCTGTTTTATATTTTTCACTAAGTAATGAGACATAATAGCTATCGAATATCATAGGCTTAACATCAATTAATTTTAGCTTTTCCTGACCCAGAAGTTGTTTAAAAGAAGATTGAGAAAAATGATACAAATGCCTTGGAACGTCATAGGCTGCCCAAAATTCTTGATACTCTTTTGCGTCGAATGATTCTATATTTGGTAAAGCAATAAACATATATCCATCATCATTTAAACTCTTCTTCAAGTTTCTAATAGTATCTACTAGTTCATAAACATGCTCAATAACATGCCATGCTGTTATAATATCAACTTTAGATTTAGTAGGCAATGATTCTATAAATTCAGATTTACCTTTCGATTTTGCAATTTTGAGGGCATCTAGATCAGGTTCATAACCAAAGGTTGTCCAATTATTTTTGAAACATTTTTCTAAGAAATCTCCCGTACCTGTTCCATAATCCAATATGGTGCCTTTTTTTTTGTAGCTGGAAATCAGTTTTAGTTTCTGAGAAAGAGTGTATTCACGAACTAATTTATATACTAGATGAATTGCCGAGTTTGCTTTATCTGTATGAGATATGTATTGATCACTTTGGTAGTAAGATGAAATAGATTCTATAGATGGTCTTGGATTAGTAAATACAAGTTCGCAATTATCACATTTCACTAATGCAAAGCTTTCATTTGAGACTGTGTGATCTTCACAAATGATATGGTTTTTGAATTTAGGATGCCCGCATGATGGACATTTTTCAAGTTTCGTATACATTATCTACCCAAGTAAACCATTAGGATAGAAATATCAGATGGGGAAACTCCGCTTATTCTAGAGGCTTGACCAAGTGTTTCTGGTTGTATTTTGAATAGCTTCTCTTTCGCTTCTGCTGATAATGAAGAAAGAACGTTATAGTCAAATTCACTTTTGATTTTCAAATTTTCTAGATTATTCATCTTCTCAGAGTTCTCTTTTTCCCTCTCAATATAGGTCTTGTATTTAGATTGAATTTCGGCTTGTTCTATTATCTCAGGTGTAAATGAATTGATCATTGATCCTATTTCTTTTGAAAATACGTGAAGATCATTTATTGAAATTTCTGGTCTCTGCATTATGGTATGCAATGACGATTTATCTTTTATGGGTGGAGATTCAATAGACGCTAGAGGTTCTTTAGCATCGTTCGGTTTAATTTGAATGCTGTTCAAATTGGAAACCAGTTCTGATGTCTGATCTCTTTTCTTAAGAGTCTGAGAAAGCCTTTCATCAGATGCTAATCCAATATTGTGACTTAGTTCTGTTAGCCTCAGATCTGCATTGTCTTGACGCAAGAGTAGTCTGAATTCCGCTCGTGAAGTGAACATCCTGTATGGTTCGTCAGTACCTTTATTTATTAGATCATCTATAAGGACACCAATATATGCTTCGCTTCTCTTGAGAATAAATGCTTCATTGTTATGTATTTTTTGATGAGCGTTTATTCCAGCCATCATACCTTGACAAGCTGCTTCTTCATAGCCTGTGGTACCATTAATCTGACCAGCAAAATATAGGTTCTCAATTTTTTTAGTTTCTAATGTATTCTTAAGTTGTGTTGGAGGAAAGAAATCATACTCAATAGCATAACCAGGACGGAACATTTTTACATTTTCAAAACCTGGAACCTTAGTCAGCGCTTTGTATTGAACATGCTCAGGTAGTGATGTAGAGAAACCATTAACATATATTTCTACAGTATTCCAGCCTTCTGGCTCAACGAATATTTGATGCCTGTCTCTTTCCGAAAACCTGTTTATTTTATCCTCTATTGACGGGCAATATCTAGGTCCTAGGCCTTGGATTCTACCGTTGAACATAGGAGATTTTTCAAAACCAGTCTGCAATATTTCGTGCACTTGGGGATTGGTGTAGGTGATATGACAGCTTCTTTGTTTTGATAAAGGAGCAGTTGAATCTAGATAGGAAAACTTACCTGGCATTTCATCTCCTTCTTGTTCTTCCATATTAGAAAAATTAAGTGACCTTCCATCAACTCTTGGAGGTGTACCAGTTTTCATTCTGCCAGATTCGAAACCCAGTTGTTCAAGTTGTTCTGTTATTCCTTTCGCTGATCTTTCCCCAGCTCTACCTCCGCCAAATTGCTTTTCACCGATATGTATAAGACCATTGAGAAATGTTCCATTTGTAAGAATCACAGATTTAGCTTTTATCTCTAATCCTATTGATGTTTTTACGCCTAATAACTTACCATTCTTGACCAAAAGTTCTGACACCATCTCTTGCCAAAAGTCTAAATTCTTTATACCCTCTAGTGATAGTCTCCATTCTTCTGCAAACCTCATTCTGTCAGATTGAGCTCTAGGACTCCACATCGCTGGACCTTTAGATCTGTTCAGCATCCTGAATTGAATCATCGACTTATCAGTTATTATACCTGAATAGCCTCCGAGAGCATCAATTTCTCTTACTATTTGCCCCTTTGCAATTCCTCCCATAGCAGGGTTACATGACATATGAGCAATAGTGTTCATGTTCATTGTTATGAGAAGCACACTGGAACCCATGTTTGCAGCTGCAGCCGCAGCTTCACATCCTGCATGTCCTGCACCAACAACAATTACATCGTATTCTTGAATCATAATATTTCAATGTTTCACGTGGAACCTATACTTGAGAATTGCATTTATGTTCCACGTGGAACTTTATATTTTTAGCAAAGATAAACAGAGGTCTTCTTTTTCTCTCATGAGTTTTTTTTCATCATCGGTTTTATCGGCAAAACCAAAAAGATGAAGTAAGCCATGCGCCATTACTCTATGAAGTTCTCTAGTAAAGGGTTGATTTAATGTAGAGGCGTTCTCCTTTACACGATCTACACTGATAAAAATATCTCCTTCAATTTGAGATTCAGATTCAGAACTATCAAAAGTTATTATATCTGTGTAGTAATCATGATCTAAATGCTCTTTGTTTATGCTAAGCAAATAGTCGTCTGAACAAAAAATGTAATTGAGATCTGAGAGCGAATGATTGTTATTAGAAATTAATTTTGATAACCAATCAGAGACTACATCTGCATTATCTAGAGAAAACTCCGTTTCTTCCTTAAAGTACTGTAATGGCATTAAGATAGATAGAAACTTAGTTCGGCAATTCTGCCATCACTTTTGAAGGAAACTTCATCACAGAGATTTTTCATTAGAAAGATTCCCCTACCGCCTGGTTTACCAACGTTCTCAGGAAGAGTTGGATCTGGTAAGTTTTGATAATCAAAACCACTGCCTTCATCTTCAATAGTAAATCGTATAAGAGTTTCTTCAAGAGATAACTTTAGATGAACATTTTTACTGTTGATGGATGAGTTACCATGTAGAATCGCATTATTAACTGATTCTGTTACAGCAATCATAATGTTACCGTAGATATCATCATTGAGATCATACTTCTCTTTAGCATTGTCAATGAAACTTTCAACTATCCTGATGTTTTCAGGTAGTGAAGGAATTTGTATTTGAATGTTATCGATCATTCTTGTCATCTGAGCTTAGGCGCCTAAAATAGTCGTTTACTTCCTTTTTATAAAATGGATTTAAATCCAAAGGTATGGATTTTAATAATTCAATTTCTTTTTGTTTCTGTTTTAAGTATTCTTCAAAACCTGGTGGAATTTCTCTTGATATTATTGAGGCTGATTCCGACTCTCTTTCTTCTTCTGTTTCTTGTTGTCTTTGTGCTTTTTCTGCCTCTAGCATTTTTGTTTCAATGCTTTGCTGACGGTTAATCAAACGCTGAGTAAGCCTTTTGTTAACAAGATCTACTTCATTTTGTTCCATCATATCGATGGCTTTTTTTAATTCATCACCACCTAAACCACCACCAGGTTTGCCATCTTGCATTTCTTTAAGCATTTCTAACTGCCTGCGTATCATTTCTTGTTCAGCAGCCATTCGCGCCAATTCTTCGGAAAGCTCTCTTCCAGATTTACCAGATCCTTTTAATTCTTCCATCTTTTCCCCAAGTTGGTCTTGCATTTCTTGGAGATCTGGCAATCCTTGTTGTTTCTTATCACCCTTCCCTTTCCCCATAGATTCGGACATGGACATTTGCATCTGCTGCATAGTATCATCAAGTAGAAGAGCGAGATTATTGATAGAAGTCATTGCAAATTGCTGACTAGAAAGTGCTCTTCCTCTATTTCTATCTTTTAAGTAATCAACGGACTTATCTATATTTTCATTAATCAATCCAACTTCTCTTGTTATGAAAGAAGAGATTTGAACTACTTTTTCTGCTAGTGAAAGCAAGCTGTCTTGAAGAACTTTAGCGTCATCTTTAAGTTTTAGCTGACCTTGAGAGAGCTCAAGAAACCGTGGATCTGACTGATTGACTCCCCTCATTTCAGTCATGAGTTCTTCCTGGTTGAAAGAAAGCTTTACAAGATTGTCCAAAATGTCCCGTAATTCATCAAGGTTAGCTTGCATCATTTCCATCTGCATGCCAGATTGCATTTTGGAAAGTTTTTGGCTCAAGTTCTTCATTCGTTGAGCGGCACTTTTCTGCTTTTCTTGACTTTTTTTCTTGCTTTCGTTGTTTTTACTTTCCGATTCCTGCGGTTCTCCTTCTCCTTTTTCTTCTCCGGAACTCTGATCATTTGTCTCATTGCTCTCTGGCGAGTCACTCTTGTCTTTTTGACTTTCCTTTTCTAGCTCTTCTTCTATTTCTCTCAGTTCTTTAGCTATTTGACGTTCTTCTAGTTCAAAATCTTCCAAAGGTTCTGGTTTCTTCAGTTCTTGATTGAGTTCTTGGACGTTATCCATTTGCTCTCTGAACTGGTCAAACTTTTCTTGAATTTCCTTTTGTTCTTGCTTTAAGTCTTGATCAGGTGTGGTTTCATTGTTCTTTTCTGCAACTTTTTCTTGTTGTTGACTTAAAGTATCTAGTTTATTGAGATTTTGCTCAAGGGCACTTTCTAGTTTTAATCTTTTGAAAAGTTCAAGAGCCCTTTCAAGTTCCTTTTCTAGGTTCTTTTCGTTTTGTTGAAGTTTTTCTAGCTGCTGAGTTACTTGCTCTGAAGGAGCATCTTCCTTCATCAATTTTTTTAGTTGTTCGTAAAGCTCTCTAGTTTCTTCATCCATGAGCTCATCAAGAAGTTTTTGCAGCTGTTCATTTTTGTTTTGCAGTTGCTCACTCTGCTTGTTGAATTGTTCATTGGTTTTTTGCAATTCATCATGTTTTTTTTGAAGCTGCTTTATTTCATCGGCAAGTTTTTGTCTGTCTTTTATAATATCATCTACTTGCTTTTTTTCTTGCCAATCATATGCTTGATCGGCTTTAAGCTTGTTTTCTAAATTTTCTAGTCTTTCATTTATGTTCTCTGCCTCTTTTTTGCTCTTATCTATTTGATTTTCAACAGTTTTTGACTTTTTATCAATTTCCTCTTCTATTTCTTCTTCACTTGGTATTTGAAGAACAAAAGTGTTTGATTTACTGCTTTTAGCTCCATTGACTCTGTCATTATCAGTAATACTGAGATAGAATTCTAGTCTTTTTCCTGCTGAAAGTGATAGTGTATCAATATTCCAATTGGCATAAAAGCTCTGTTGGTTTGATTCTTTGTTTATTTCAAGGGGGATTGTGACAAAGTTTTGAACTCCTTCTTTTCGATAATTGAGATTTAAGGATGAAAATCCGTAATCATCTGAAATAGTGCCAGCTAAAGTGACAAATTGATAAAGAGTTGAATCAGGAAAGTATTCCGCGTTTATTTCTGGAAATAAGTCATTAATTACCTCAATCGAATACTTAAGGTTTGATGAATTTTTGCCAAAATCGTTAAAAAGAGAAATCTCGTATGAACCAGAGGTCATAACTCTTTTTTCTAATGAAAAGTCTGATGTTGTTTGTTGTTCAACATCCAATGTATCAGAATTGATTCTAAATATGATAGAGTTTGTTGCCAATGTAGACAGATTCCAAAATATACTACTGCCTTCTAAAATCGTAAGATCTCCAGAATTGGTAATTGTTTTTCTTTTTCCTCCAGTATAGTCAGGTTCTGATATTTGAATAAGTAATGAGAGAAGATCTGGTCGCTCATTAAGTTGAATATCATATTTTTTAGAGAGAAAACCTGCAGCTTCTAATTGGAAAGACTTAGAAGCCTGCATTTTGGAGAATGTATAGTTATAACTTGACCTATCTGTATTCAAAAGCTTGATTCTGAAATCATTTTCATCAATTAGGAATACTTCTTCTGGTAAAGCTTTACCTGAAATATTTATATTGATAGTAAAGTCCTCTCCTTTGAATGCTTCTAACTTATTATTCAGTATTTCAAATTGAAAAGGGGCAGTTGGAACAAAATCTTGATTAAAATTTACTAGCCTAGAGGAACCTTCTTTTATAAAGGAAGGATTAATGAAAGAAACAAGCAGAAAAAAAATGATTACTGATCCAAGTATGTAGCTGTATTTTTTTATTGGACTGAAGTCAACAGCTTTAATAAACGAGATTTCACGAAAATCGTCCGCTTTCTTTTTTAGTGCAGCAACTAAAAGCTGATTTTCTTCGCTAGAAAGCTTACTTAATTGTAAAGTATTTGACAGCTTATCTTCTAATTCAGGAAAGGATTTAGTAATTTCTTCTGCTGCATTTTCATCTGATATTCCTTTTCTAACCTTTAGAAGTTGAAGAACGGGTTTTATGACGAGAAGTATAAATACAGTCAGTGTGAAGATAAGAAAACTAAAGAAAAGAATTGTTCTTAAGGTTTTGCTCAACCAAAATTGATACTCGACAGAGTTTAGAACTAGGAAAAGTGAAACTGAGAATATGAAAAAGATAACAGCACCTAAGAGTGATTGGCGTACATAAAACTTCTTTTTGAAAGTTTCAAGTTTTTCTTTTATCTCTTCAATTCCTGTCATGATTCAAACTATAACGGACAAGTGCCATTCAAAGGTGCATCCTACCATCCAATTTCTGACTCAAAGTACTCTAAAATCTGAATTTTTAGCAGTTTCTCTTGCTCTATAAGGTCAAATTTGGGTAATTTTTTTAATAATTTCCAATGAGGCCAGCCCTCATCATCAAGACCCTCCAATTTATAGTATCCTGCGAGTGAAAGAACCTTACAAATAGCAATATGAAGTAAGTCTTGTTTCTCTTCTTTGGAAAAAGACCTGTTTCCTTTCCCCAATTCTTGTACACCAATAAGAAATAGGACAGCATTTAAATCCGCAGGCCTCTTGCCAGTAAGTTCTTTTAATTTGTACAGAAGTTCGACCCAATCTTTTTGAAGAGTAAGATCTTTTTTAAAAACCATTATTTATTATTAATTTTCAAACTAATAGATAACGCTATGTGGTCAGATTTCATTTCCCTTATTTTTCCTCAAAACTGTGTTAACTGTCAGCAATCATTGATATCTGAAGAGAAATTTCTCTGCACAATATGCAAGATAGATCTTCCTTATACAAATGATCATATAAATGATGACAATGAGCTTTTCAGAAAATTTGTTTTCGAACAAAAAGTAAAATCTGCATCAGCCTTTATGTATTTCTATAAAGGAGGGGTAGCACAAAAGCTTTTGTACGAATTGAAATACAATGGGAAGAAAGAAATTGGTTCAATGATCGGAGAATGGTACGGTAAGAGTTTGATAGATATTCCTTTTGATATGATTATACCAGTGCCATTACATAAATCTAAATTACGTAAAAGAGGATATAACCAAAGTGATTCAATTGCTGAGGGAATTGGAATTGTATCGGATAAGCAAGTTAAGAGTGACTTGGTTTTTAGACAAATTGCGACGACAAGTCAAACAAGGAAGTCAAAAATAGATCGTTGGAAAAACATAGAAAATGTCTATTCAACAGTCAAAGAAGATTTATCAAATACATCAGTTTTGGTAGTAGATGATGTAATTACTACTGGAGCTACTGTTGGAATGTTATGTTCACGTTTGTCAGATGCAGGAGTATCTGAAATACACATTGCGACTGTGGCAAGAGCAAAATAAAAAGGGCTATCAATCTGATAGCCCTTTCTAAATATTTTTAATTAGAATTAGAAGTTAGATCCTGCTCTAATCATTGCACATCTAAATCCAAGCGTAGAGGTGGCTGAATCTTCAAATAAGAATCTTCTTGTTCCTGGAGACATCCAATAAGCAACATCCGCCCAAGATCCACCTTTGTAAACTCTTACTCTTCTTTTAGGAGGATTATCAGCATTATATGATTTTTGAAGTCCTGAAGTTTTTACCCACTGATCTTCAGTGTAATCACCTTCATTTCCCATGTATGAGTAACCAGCATCATAACCAGACTCTGAATCTAAAGTAGCATCCCTTCTAGCGGGATTCAAATCATCCATATCTTGGAATGACATAGGTCGATACACATCTTGTACCCACTCGTTTACATTTCCAGCCATGTTATAAAGGCCGAATTCGTTTGGTGGATAATCATAAATGTATGTAGTGATCATAGCTCCATCATTTAGCTTACCAGCTATACCAGCATAATCACCATTTCCTCTTTTAAAGTTTGCAAGGAAGTAACCCATACTTTTACCGTAAGGATTTCTTAATGCATGTCCATCCCAAGGATAAAGTCTTCTGTGAGTTTGATTTTCATCTAACCATTGTGTTCCGATAAGTGCTTGTGCAGCATACTCCCACTCAGCTTCGGTTGGTAGTCTATAGCCAGGAAGAGTAACGCCAGAAGCAATACCTGGTGCAGAACCTGCAGAGGCGGATAAATCTCCACCTTCAGCGCCAGCAAATGCGTCATCACCATCACCAGAAGCTACTGGATCTAATAAACCTGCATCTTCAGCTAGTTTTAAATTTACAACTGTTGTTCTCCATTTACTATAATTTACAGCTTGTCTCCAATTTACTCCTACCACAGGGAAGAATCTAAATCCAGGATATCTGTAATAACTATTTACATATGGGTCATTATAAGCAAGATCTTTTGCCCAGACAGTGGTATCTGGAAGATTGTTTTTCCAGTAGTATTCGTCAGAATCTTGTTTGATATAGTACTCGTACTCTAACCAGTGAATGTTAGCTACTTCTGTTTCATCCATGTAGAATGAAGCAACAGTTACTGCTCTTTCTAGATTATCGCGACTAAAAACAACATCTTCTTCAAATGAACCCATTACGGTTCTACCACCTTCAATAAACACTAAATTTGGACCATCTGGTTGACCAGAAAAGTCATTTACTGTAAACCCGCCTTCTTCATTGAATTCTAGCCCTGTTGCAGAGCTTGCAAATCCAGGATTCTCGCTAGTGGGTGCACCACCACTACTACAAGAGCTAATAAATACTGCAGTAGCGGCAAGGTAGCCCAGGCCTTTTACTGCTTTCACAAATTTTTTCATAACACAGTTTGAATTTGTCTTGAAACGTTTCAACGTACTAATAAACACAAATATTTCAAAAAAAGCATCGTAACTAATCAGATTTTAGATTAATCACACCTTTTTAATGAAGATATCAGATAAATATTGTTCAATCAGATAAAATTATAAAGATTCTTGTTCTTGCTGTAGCATTTGATCAATAGCAAGACTTGCGTTTTCAACCGAGATAATTTGCTCTACAGAGATCAATAACTTGTTCTTTACCTCTTTCATTTTACTGTTTGCCGAATTCTCTTTTATGAACTGCAAAACATTACCAAATCGCGCGGATTGAAAATACTCTTGAGGCTTTTTATCAGAAATGTAACATCTCATTTTTTGATTTTTAATAGTGATCTTCTCAAAACCAATTTGACTTGCTTTCCATCTTAGGTGAACTGTTTGCATAAGATTTTTCACTCCTTTAGGTATTGGCCCAAAACGATCTTTGATCATATCTTTAAAAAAGTCGAGTTCTTTCTCATCTTTTAAATCATCAAGTTGAGTGTAAAGACCAAGTCTTTCGGAAATGTTGCTTACATAGCTTTCTGGAATTAATGCTTCAAAGTCTGTTTCGATAGAACAATCTTCAATCATTGACTCCAATGTATCTTGATCTTTTAAAACTTCTGCTTCAAAAAGTTCTTTATATTCTCCTTCTTTCAACTCCTGAACCGCTTCATCAAGTATCTTATGATACATTTCAAACCCAATATCATTAATAAAACCGCTTTGTTCACCACCAAGTAAATTTCCTGCTCCTCGAATATCTAAATCACGCATCGCTACTTTGAAACCGTCTCCTAGTTCGGAAAACTCTTCTAATGTTCTTAGTCTTTTGCGAGCATCACTTGTCAGTGCGGATACTGGCGGTGTTAGCATAAAACAATATGCTTTGGTATTGGATCTGCCAACTCTTCCTCGCATTTGGTGCAGGTCAGATAACCCAAACATGTGAGCATTATTTATAATGATAGTGTTGGCATTCGGAATATCAAGTCCAGATTCGATAATATTGGTTGAAACAAGTACGTCAAATTCTCCTTGAATGAACTTTAACATCACTTTTTCCAACTTTGGCCCTTCCATTTGCCCATGAGCAATTCCTATTCTGGAATCTGGAACAAGCTTGTTTATTATGTTCCCAATATTTTCAATATCACTCACACGATTATGAACCATGAAAACTTGACCACCTCTTCTTAATTCGTGACTGACTGCATCTCTCATCACCTCTTGATTGAATTCGTGTAACTCGGTAGTTACAGGCCTTCTGTTAGGAGGTGGCGTAGATATTATAGATAAATCTCTAGCTCCCATTAAGGAAAAATGAAGCGTTCTTGGAATAGGAGTGGCTGTGAGTGTCAGTGCATCTACATTGACGCGCATGTCTTTTAGTCGCTCTTTTACTTTCACACCGAACTTTTGTTCTTCATCGATGATCATTAGTCCCAAATCCTTGAATTCTATGTCTTTATTGACGATTCTGTGTGTGCCAATAAGAATATCTACTTTTCCTTCTTTTACTTTTTTCCTTGTTTCAGTTATTTCTTTTGATGTTTTAAAACGGTTGATATACTCAATTTCTACTGGAAAATTTTCAAGCCTCGAAGCAAAAGTTCTATGATGCTGCATTGCCAAAATGGTCGTAGGGACTAATACAGCTACTTGCTTTCCAGAATTGACAGCTTTGAAAGCAGCCCTAATAGCAATTTCTGTTTTTCCAAAACCAACATCTCCACAAACCAATCTATCCATTGGATGCTTTAGCTCCATATCCGCTTTTACATCACTGATGGCGACTGATTGGTCTGGCGTATCTTGATACATAAAAGAAGATTCAAGTTCTGCTTGCATGTAGTCGTCAGGAGGAAAGGCATAACCATTTGCCGTCTTTCGTTTGGCATAAAGCGCTATTAAATCTTTAGCAATGTCCTTTACCTTTTTCTTAACTCGCTTCTTCTTGTTTTCCCATTCAGGCGATCCTAATTTATTGATAGTGGGCGGTTCCCCTTCTTTTCCTGAGTATTTCGAAATTTTATGAAGTGAATGCAGACTTAGATAAACCAAATCATCGTCTTTGTATACTATTCTTAGTGCTTCTTGTTTATTGCTACCAACATCTACTGTATCTAGTCCGGCAAAACGACCTACCCCGTAATCTACATGGACAATAAAATCACCAGGCTCAAGAGCTTTGAGTTCTTTTAAAGTGATGGCTTTAGACTTAGTGAACTTGTCCTTTCCTTTATACCTGTGAAAGCGATCAAATATTTGATGGTCAGTGTAGCAGCAAACTTCTTCGTTATCATCAATAAACCCTTCCCTTAATGATGCTGTTATTCCTTCAAAATGGATTTCAGAATCAATTTCGTCAAAAATAGTCTCCAAACGTTCAATTTGCTTGAAAGACTCTGACGCTATTACTTTAGTATAATTCCTGTCCTGTAGCTCTCTAAAATCATTTGCAAGAAGAGTAAAGTTTTTATGAAAAGATGGTTGAGGTCTTATAGAAAGATTAAGCTCTTCCTCAGGAGCGAGATAAAACCGCTTACCAAATTCAATTTTCGTGAACTGCTCTAGAGATAGTGTAAAAGAGGCTTGAGTTTCAAAAAGCTGATCAGGAGAAGTTATTAAGTCTGAGTTTCCACTGAGTTCTTTTATTGATTGAAACTGTTCTTCTACTTTGTGAAAAGATTTATCAATAATATCCAGAGATTGTTGATAATCTTTTAACCAAATAAAAGTTTCTTTCGGGATGTATTCTAAGAAGGATTGGCGCTCTTCAGAAACTAATTTGGTTTGAACGTTTGGTATGAGCGAAATATGCTTGAGATCCTTTGTGGAAAGCTGTGTTTCAGGGTCAAATTCTCGAATCGTTTCTATTTCATCTCCAAAAAGCTCTATTCGATACGGTTTTTCATTGGAATAAGAAAAGACATCAATTATGCCACCACGAACAGCAAACTGACCGGGCTCATAAGCAAAGTCACTTTTTTCGAAATCATATGTTAACAAAAGCTCGGACAAGAACTCAGCGTCCAATTGCTCACCAACTTTAGCTGAAAAGGTGTTTGAAACTAGTGACCTTTTATTGATGACTTTTTCAGACAATGCTTCAGGATATGTGATGATTACAAGATTATCCTTTTCGTTAATACTATTTAATACCTCTGCTCTCTGAAGAATATTAGCATTTTCAATTTCCTCAAATTGATATGGCTTTTTGTAAGAAGAAGGGAACGAAACAAACTGAATTTCGAGAAAATTTGCAAGATCATTTTGAAAGTAAGCTGCTTCTTCTTTGTCGTGAAGAATAATAAGGTGCACTCCTCCCGTTTTTACTAAAGTAGATGCAACAAGTAGTGCGTCAAAACTGCCTGCGATTCCTTTGAGTCTTAGCTGCTGCTTTTTTTGCAATGCTTCAACTACTGCCTCTATGTTACTACTATTTCTATACTTGCCTAAAAGCTCTCCTGTGTTCACCAGCTATCCATTTTGTGGTTTGCAAAACTAACCTTTAAACATAGATTTGGTTTTCAAAAAGCAATGTCGGGGCAAACTTGGGTTTCATGGAGCAAAGTAGCCTTTTCATCTAATTAATAGATTATTTCAAGAATCAATTGCAACATTTTGCCAAAAAAAGGGTTCTAAGAACATAAGAAATTTAAACAATATAAATTTCAGGATTTATTTAAAGACTTCTTTTAGGTTAGGTTGGTGATAAGGCGTGTTCCGATTGTGGGCACGCCTTTTCTTTTTGTAAGCAATAGCTTTTCATTTAGCTTACTAATTATTCTTTTCATCAATCTATCTTTGAACTATGAGAAAGTTAACAACCTTTATTTTCGTCTTATTTCTTACAATTCAATCATTTGCATGGGGACCAACAGGTCACAGAGTAATTGGTTTAATAGCAGAAAAACACCTTTCTAAAAAAGCAATGAAAAAATTAAGTGCGGTTCTTAGCAATGAAACTCTTGCTGAGGTGAGTACTTATATGGACTTTATTAGGGCAGACAATACATATAGACATATGGCTCCATGGCATTATTGCACAATTCCAGATGGAAAGACATATGCAGAAGCAGGCACTCCTGAAGAAGGGGATGCTATTGTTACCATTCAGCGTTTGGTTAAAGAGCTAAAAAGTAAAAACTTCACAGATGTAGACGAGGCATTTGCTTTAAAGTGCTTAGTACATCTTATTGGTGATATTCATCAACCTTTGCATGCAGGAAATGGAGAAGATAAAGGTGGAAATGATGTTGATGTTGAATTTTTTTGGAGAAAATCAAACCTTCATCGTGTATGGGATTCTGGCATTATAGACGAACAAAAATATAGTTATACAGAATACGTTAGCTGGATTAATCATCCTTCAGAAGTTCAGCTAAAAGACTGGAGTTCAATTAATGTGCTAGACTGGGCAAAGGAAAGTCAAGAATATAGAGATCAATGCTATGACACAATGCCAGAAAATAAGAAACTAAATTATCGATACAATTTTGAAAATATTGATTTAGTAAATCAACGCTTGTTACAAGCAGGCATTCGATTAGCAAATGTTCTTAACGAAATCTACGGTTAATTGACTTTATATTAAAAGGAACCCTTCCAAATTGTAGGACATTTTATGGAAAAGAACTTTACTGAAAAAGACGTTTCTTTTTTTGAACAAAAAGGAATTTCAAAAGATCAGTTTTTAAATCAAATCAATCAGTTTGAAAAGGGCTTTTCTTTCGCCACTCTATCCAGTTCAGCTGTCTTGAATAAAGGAATTGTAGACATTGAATTAGAAAAAAGAAGTTTGATTAAGGATTTTGAGCAGTCTGAGCTTTCGGTGATGAAGTTTGTTCCTGCTTCTGGAGCAGCGACTAGGATGTTCAAAGATCTTTTTGAATTTAAAAATCAAAAAGGATCTGAAAACACTAGTGAAGCAGTAGACTATTTCTTTTCTCAACTGAAGTCTTTTGCATTTTATAATGAATTACAAAAAGCGTTTGAAAAAGAGGAACGTTACTCGCTTGAAAAGGCATTGGAACTCAAAAAACACAATGCCATTTTAGACATGCTACTTAGCGATCAAGGAATGAATTATGGTAAACTCCCTAAAGGGCTATTGAAGTTTCATAAATATGATCAATTTGAGAAGACTCCTGCAGAGGAGCATTTGACAGAGGGTGAAAATTACTGTTTGAGGCAGAATAAAATAAAAATTCACTTTACGGTTTCACCAGAACATAAAACTGCTTTTCAAAACCATATTGATCGCTCAATCAGTAAACACAAGTTTGAATTTGATATAAACTTCAGTACTCAAAAGCCAAGTACTGATACCATAGCTGTGGATTTAGAAAACAATCCCTTTAGAATAGATGATGATAAAATCCTATTTCGACCTGCTGGTCATGGAGCACTTTTAGAAAACTTAAATGAACTTGATTCAGATATAATTTTCATCAAAAATATTGATAATGTGGTTCCTGATAATCTAAAACAGGATACAACTGATTACAAAAAAGCGCTTGGCGGATTATTAATTAAATATCAAAAAAGCGCTTTTGAACTTCTAAGAAAACACGATCTAGGAGAAAATATAGAAGAAGAAGGCAAATCTTTACTAGAAAAAATGGGACTTAAAGGAAGTTTAACATCTGATAAGATTGTTAATAGTCTAAACAGACCAATTCGTGTGTGCGGAATGGTAAAGAATGAAGGTGAGCCAGGGGGTGGGCCTTTTTGGCTAGTTGATGATGAAGGCAATGAATCACTTCAGATCGTAGAATCCGCACAAGTTGATTTTAAAGACGAAAATCAAGTAAAAATATTTAATAGCTCGACTCACTTTAACCCAGTCGATTTGGTTTGTGGAATAAGAGACTACAAAGGAAAAAAATTCAACTTAATGAAATATAGGGATGCAGAGGCAGGATTTATTTCAGAAAAGTCTAAAAATGGGAAAAAGTTAAAAGCTATGGAGTTACCAGGTTTATGGAACGGTAGTATGGCCTACTGGAATACCATTTTTGTGGAAGTCCCTCTGAGTACATTCAATCCTGTGAAAACGGTAAATGATTTACTAAAAGAAAGCCATCGCTAGGCAAAGGTCTTTCCTATTACCTCATTCATTTCGTCAAAATCAAATGGCTTACCGAACACCTTAGTGACATTGCCACTTTTAACAGCATTGTCTATTTCTTCATTGTATTCATATCCAGTAAGCAAAAAGAAATTAGTGTTGGGATATAAAGCCTTGGCCTTTTCAACAAATTCAAGCCCATCCATTTCTGGCATTCTCAAATCTGTAACCACGGTTTTGATTTCAGATTCACTTTCTAATATCTCAAGAGCTTTGAGTGGAGAAATAGAAGTTACTACATCATAGTTGTTCTCAAATCTTTTCTGCATAATGAAAAGGTTGATTTCTTCATCGTCGACAAATAATACTTTATTGCTCATACTCGAAATTCTATTGCAAATTTAGTCCCTTTTCCCTTTTCTGAAGAAACAGAAATGGAACCATTATGCTCTTCAATGATTTTATATGTGATGGAAAGTCCTAACCCTGTTCCCTTTCCAATTGGTTTTGTTGTAAAAAAGGGGTCACTTATTCTTTTTAAATCCGCTGTACTAATTCCAGATCCGGTATCTCTTATTTCAACTAAAACGCCATTTTTCAAATTGCGAGTAAAAAGGGTAATGTATCCTTTAGATTCAATCGCATGCTCAGCATTAGATATAATATTAAGAAAAGCTTGATGCAATTTGCCCTGATTTCCCTTTATGAATGGTGTTTCTTTTGAGTACTTTTTATCTATCTCAACCTTATACTTTAGCTTTTGCATCAACATTACGAGACAATTGTCCATAATTTCGTGAAGATTGCAATCTTCATCCATCGAATCCGTCTGACGACTAAAGTGACTCAAACTACTAACAATTGCAGAAGCTCTTGAGACACCTTCTTTAACTACATGTATGCAAGGCTGGTGATCCAATTTTAGGCCTTTTTCTTTTTTTAATTCTTCATCAAGAACTTCTATACCTCCTTTAATAAAATTCAACGGGTTATTTATCTCATGTGCTACTCCAGCTGACATTATACCTAAAGAAGCCATTTTTTCTGACTGAATCAGCTTATGAGTTGTTTCCTTAAGCTCTTTCATGGATGCTCCTAATTTTTTGTTTTTTACAGTAGAAGCGTATCTAAATAAGAAAGTGAATATGGCCACAATGGAGAAAACGAATATTTGAACGAATAGACTATTTAAACCCCTATCGCTTGAATGAAGAATGTTTTTTGCAATACCAAGCTCAGTCAATGGCCACATTAACAATATACACAAAAAGGAAAGGACAAGGAAAACGTATCTATCTCTCTTTGGCTTATAAAAAAAGGAGAGAAGTGGAATTATGATGAACTCTGCCATGGATGGAGATTGAACCCCCCCAGTATACATCACTTGAATAAAAAAAGTACCAAGAGAGGTCGCAATGGACAGTCTAAACAGAAGAACGAGGTTTCGATAAACGAATGAAATTAAACCAAAAATACAAAAAAGAATGAAAGCTATACCTGCAGCGTAAGCAATTAAATAGGCACCAATGAAATAGTAATATAGACCAAAAGATAGCGTAGAAGCATACGCAGATATCATTAGAAACAGGTAGAAACCTTGTTCTCGTTGGTTAGTTGATTTAATTTTCACGGTGTGGTGATGACTGCTGTAAATTTATAATAATTGCTTCAGCACAATTGAACATTTCGATGATACCTATGAGATTATCTTTTAAATAATTTTGATGTTCTTAATACTGTTTTCAAGAAATGAATAAATTTCTAAAAACTCAGGCCCAGGCTCTGCATAACCTGATTGAAACTGGAACACAGGCAATACTTTATTCTTATTCGTTCTAAGCAGAATGGAGATTTCATATTCTTCATTTGTGCTCTTAAAATCGTTTGAGTATTCACTAATAAACCTTGATTTCCACCCTATCTCGATCACCTCATTGAGAAAATGCCAATGCAAATTTTTATGTTGGTCATAAAACTTGAATGTATGATCAGAAGAGTCAATTTGAAAATGAAGCTTCTTAGTAAGCCTCAACCATAGCGCTTTGGTTATTAAAGCTATGATGATAATAACTGCGAGTGTTTTTAGCGGATGCTGCTGAATATGTACAACAGCAATAAGAGAGAGCAAAAAAGCCGGAATAATCAAGACTGCATTTGATACCGATACTTTTTTGAAAGTCACAAATGGATAATTTACTTTGACTTCAATCTCATTTTCTTGCAACATTTTGATTGTTTGTGCTGAAAAAACCATTCATGTACGGTCTATTTAAGAGGCAATTCTAACTTCAGGCTTATTACTATTAAGAACATCTTCAAGAAATGCATAAACTTCATTAATTTCCTTGCTGGGTTCCGCATAATCTGCGGAGAACTTGAATACTTGAACTACACCATGCCCGTTTATATTTAATTCTATTGTAATCTGGTGCTCCTCACTGGTGTTCTTAAATGCACTTGTATATTCGTCAACATACTTTGACCTCAGGCTCATTTCATTAATTGAATCAATGGAAGCCCAATTGCTGGTAAAAGACCGACTATGAATCTTGAATCTTTTTTCTTCTGTATTTATTTCTAGTAGGATTTTACCTTTCATTTTTTTTGTTACAGTCGTTGTAGCGACTATTAGCATCAAGAAAGCAATGCTTCAGGCAATTGGATTAATGATAATAAAAATAACATTGAAAAGAGCGACAAAAGCCGCCACCACAATTACACCAAGCGCAGTGCTAGAGGTATGTTTGAATGTGTAAGTTGACTCGTTCTGCTTCAATGAATAGCCATTATCTTCAAGCATATGGCGTGTCTTCTTTGAAAAAAGTTGATTTTTCATCATAACAATTTATTTTTTTTCGTAAAAAAATAACGGATTCATGGTATTATTCAGTAACTAAATCAAGATCAATAGTTCTTCTATCAATATCTGTTTTAGCTACTAGAACCTTCATTTTATCGCCCAGTGCAATAATTTTTTTATTTCGCTTTCCAATTACTCGATAATTCTTTTCATCAAACTCATAGAAATCATCGTCAAGATCGGCCATGCGAATCATGCCTTCACACTTTGTTTCTATTATCTCTACAAAAACTCCCCACTCAGTGACTCCAGAAACAATTCCTTCAAATTCTTGACCGAGCATTGTTTGCATAAATTCTACCTGCTTGAACTTAATGGAAGCTCTTTCTGCGTCAGCTGCCCTTTTTTCTCTCTCGGAAGAATGTATACATTGAGCTTCATAGTCATCTTTATCTGCTGATTTTCCATTGTCCAAGTAATGCTGAAGAAGTCTATGAACCATCACATCTGGGTACCTTCTTATGGGGGATGTGAAGTGTGAATAATGATCGAATGCTAATCCAAAATGGCCTCTTGGGTCAGTTGTGTATTTGGCCTTTGCCATCGAACGAATAGCTAGTGACTCTAATACACTTTGCTCAGGTTTACCATCAATTTCACCTAAGAGTTTATTCAAACCCTTTGAAATACTTTTTCCCATGTCGAGATTGTGACCAAAACGAGCGGCAAAATTTGAAAACGTGCTAAGTTTCTCTGGATCTGGGTCGTCGTGAACACGATACACAAATGTTTTGCTCCCTTCTTCTTTTCCTTTTTCCTTAGATTTATAGATATATGTGGCTACTTCTCTATTGGCCATTAGCATAAATTCTTCAATCATTTTGTGAGCGTCTTTTCTCACTTTAGGAATTACTTCAATAGGTTTTCCATTTTCATCTAAACGAAACTTGACCTCAACTGACTCAAAATTGACAGCTCCTGCAGCGAATCGTTTCTTCTTTATTTTTTTAGCGATAATGTTTAATAACACGATCTCCTGAGTGAAATCACTATCAAGACCTTCTATTCGCTCTTGTGCTTCTTCATAGGTGAATCGTCTATCGGAATTAATAACAGTTCGCCCAAACCATTTATCGGACACATTGCCTTCTGAATCCATTGTAAAAACAGCCGAAAAAGTAAGTTTTTCTTCTTTAGGCCTCAAAGAGCACAGGCCATTTGACAATCTTTCTGGTAGCATTGGTATAGTACGGTCTACCAGATAAACAGACGTTGCTCGTTCCACAGCCTCTTTATCAAGCTCACTATTTTGCTCTACATAATGTGAAACATCTGCTATATGAATGCCAATTTCATATTTGTCCTTTTCTATTTCTTTTATAGAAAGAGCATCATCAAAATCTTTGGCATCAAATGGATCAACAGTAAAGGTGGTGATGTCCCTGAAATCTCTTCGCTTCTTTATTTCTTCCTTTGTAATCAGATCAGGGATTACATCAGCCGCTTTTTCAACTTTTTCTGTAAATCTAAACGGCAAACCAAACTCGGCCATGATAGAGTGAATTTCAGCCTCATTTTCACCAGCTTGTCCTAGCACTTCGGTTACCTCACCCATTGGGTTTTTGTTTTTACCGTCGTGCCATTTAGTGATTTTCACCATCACTTTGTCATTTGGCTTTGCCTTTCCTATTTTTTCAGGATAGACGAACACATCAAAGTGGATATTTCTACTATCGGGGACAACAAAGGAGAATTTTTCCGATATCTCTATTTTTCCAACAAACTCTTCTCTTTCCCTTTTCAATATGTTGACCACCTTCCCTTCTGGTCGAGAGCCTTTTCGTGCTTGCTTTGTAATAACGACATTGACTAAATCACCATGAACTGCAAATTTGAGGTCTTGGGTTTTCACCCAAATATCATCTTCACTTTCGGGAGTGACAATGTATCCAAAGTTGGTGTTTACATGGTCTAACTTTCCAGTAATGTATTCTGACTCTGCATTACTGATGTATCTTCCGTCACTGAGTCTTTTTATTTGGTCTTTGCTCTCCATGCTGAAAAGCTGATTTTTTAAAAGGTCTTTTGCTCTTTTCTCTTTAATAGCAAACTTTCGAATAAGATCTCTATAGCTATATGCTTTTCCATCGTTTATTGAGAATAGCTTGTGAAGTCCAGTTTTGACCACAACTACTTGGTTAGGAGCTCTTTTTTTATTTTTTGGAGCCCCTTTCAGGTCTCTCTTATTTTTTCTATTCATGTAATTTCTTATGTTTCATGGTCTTACCGAACTTCAGAGTGTTTTTGTATATTGTACTCTGGCCATGACTATTATTTTATAAATTTTATTTGATCCTGGGCGATCAAAGGAAGATTGTTGAGCCTTAAATACAATTGAGCTGTGGCAACAACATCTTTCATACAATATTCTGCAATTTTCTTTAAGCCACTTTTATCTTCATAATATGTTTTTGTCACCATTGAGCCATCCATGTCCTTTTTACTAGATGGTATATTAAAAATAGTGGTGAGTAAATCCAATGAAGTGAAGCTTTTCCAATCTCCAAACTTCCACAATTCCATCGTGTCAATGTGATTAATTTCCCAAGGCTTTTTTCCGCTTATATTTAAAGGCCATGGAATTTTTATATCATTGATCAGCATGCGTCTACATAAATATGGAAAGTCAAATTCTTTACCATTATGAGCGCATAGTCTGAGGTTATCCTGATCAAATTTTGATTCTATAAAGTTTTTAAATTCTGTTAACAGTTCTGATTCACTATCTGACGATATTGACTTTACTCTTAATGAGGGCTTTCCTTTTTCCTCATGATAAATAGCCATTCCGATGACAATGATTTTTCCAAATTCGGCATAAATGGCAGATCTATCCTCATATAGATCGTCTACCGTTTTTTCTTCTTTATTTCTAATGAACCCAGCTTTTCTTTCCCAATGCTTTTTGAGCTCTGGTGAAAGCGCTTCTACATTTTCGTTTCCTGAAACAGTTTCAATGTCAATGATTAAGAAGTCTTGGGTGAGTTCACGCATCAGTCATGTAAGATACCGTGTATTTGCAACTCTTCAATGAAGGCTAGATGTTCTTCAACGATGGAATCAGGTACAAAGATGTACTTTTTATCGTAAATATGCCCATTAATAAAATAGCTGACCCAGTATTCATTGTTTAAATGGAAGACAGATTCATCTATAGGTTCAATTAGGGCGTAACTATTTGGATCAACATATGGAATGGAATGGCGTAAGGTTGATGTTTGTTGGTTTTCTGTTTTTGTTTCTCCATATCCTTTTGAAGTAATCATCACATTTTCCAATTTGTCATCACTTCTATTGAGGAGGTATACCTCCCACGAACCTTCTTTTTTAGCGATGATTACGTGTACTTTCTTTACTGGCTTAAAGTCTATGTCTTTCTTCACAAAATTTGAATTGTATTCTTTTACAAAAGTATAAATCCAATGATGGATAATGAAGGTATACCCAATATCAATGCTCATTGTAAAAACTAAAATCAATAAGTCTTTATGAAGCGGCTTAAATAAAAAAGGCCTAATTAAAGGCCTTTTTCGGAATTAGTGGTGTGTGGATTCTACTGTGTTTTTTGCTTAGGAAAAAATACTTAGGGGTCTGCTATATTGAGTGAAATAGTTGGCAAACCAAAGGATTAAGCGAAAACCTCAAACCCCTTAGTATCCTCTAGATTAACCATCAACCTAAGAGCTTATCACCTATTTAATGAATAGATGATATACCAAAACTAGCCGTTTATGAAATATTAAAAGAGAGAGTCCATCTGGCAAGAAGCTTTTTTTTAGTCTAAACAATTGATAATAAGCAAGATACAATCTCAACGTGAAAATTTATATACCACATTTAGGGTAGTGAATTACCCAATAAAGGGGATGTTCTAGAAAGTAGCTATTCCGTTCTTAAATGCAAACTTGACCAAGCTTACGGCATTTTTTGCGTTAGTCTTTTTCATCAGGTTTTTTCTATGACTATGGATAGTCTGTTCACTGAGAAAGAGCTTTTCACCAATTTCCTTCATGGTTAATTCTTGACAGATTAACTGTAATACTTCTGTTTCTCTTGGTGAGATATCCGTTTTACTTGGAATAGATTTTTTCTCAATACCATCTTTTTGCATTTTGGTACGAAGAGCCTTTGAGACTAATTGATTGTAGTAGAAATCATTATTAATAACAGATAAGATGGCTTTTTGAACTTCCTCTGGATCTGCATTTTTAAGTAAATAACTATGAACACCAGTTTCAATAAGGTCAGAAATAACCTCCAATGATTCGTGCATGGAGATCATGATGATTTTTACTTCAGGGAATTTGGAAACAATTTTTTTTGAAGCTTCCCAGCCATCCATCACGGGCATGTCTAGGTCTAATAGAATAATATCGAATGAATTTTTACTTAAGGCATCAAGTGCCTCTTTGCCATTCGATGCTTCTTTGACTTCCCCTACTTCATTAAAGGAACTGACCAATAGCATAGTTCCCTTCCGAAACAATGTATGATCATCTGTCACAAGTATTTTTAGCTTTTCCCCTTTACCCATCATAATATTTCACTCAAGCGTAAATTAACAATTTGAGGACATTTGGAAGGTAGATTTATGGTCTAACTCTTTATGCTTAATAGAAATAATTGAAGTCAATCAATATATATTTGCCTTCAATATAAAAGTAGGAAGGATATGGAAATGTTAATCTTTATAGTGGTATTGTTTGTATTAGCAATTGTTTGCCCAATTATATTACCGAACAAATCAGTAAGCAACCACGAAGAAGATCACGTTTAATTAGTGATTTTTTTGTTTCTCTTTTCTTGAGTTGACGAAGAGAAGGGCATTTAAAAACGCGATCAAGAAGATAGCGATGTTTATAAAAATGTTTACTCCGTCTGTTACTGCTGGGTTTGTCAATTCCATTTTGTTATTTCTTTTGCGCTAAGATAGGCTCTTTCATTGCTTTGAGCAATTTTCTCATATCTAATTCATCATTATATACATTGGGAGATACTCGTATGGCATCCCCTCTGAAACTAACACTTACTTTATTTTTCTTGAAAGATTGCTGAAGAGAACTCATTTGTAGTGATTCAGGCAACCTGACTCCAAACAAATGTGAAGATCTAGCGTGCTTTTCATCTATTTTGAAACCTAACTCTAACATTTCCTCGATTGGGTTTTTAGTCAATTCATCACAATACGCCTGAATGTTCTCTGGCTGCCATTTTAGTAGTTGCTTCAATGCTTCGTGAAGCATAGGAATGAGAATAAAGTTGCTATGCTCACCTACTTCATACCTCAACGCTTCCTCTCTATAATTATCCTGATAATTGACAAGGCCAGTAAAATCATCACTTTCTACTCTGTTTATCCAATTCTCTTCGATTGGCTTTCCATTATCAAAGGCTTTCCCGTAATAAGCGAGACCAATAGAATATGGTCCCATCAACCATTTATAACCAGCGCAGATTACAGCATCCGGTCTAATTATTTTTACACTAAAAGGAAGGGCTCCTATAGACTGTGTTCCATCAATGATCAACAGACCTCCTACAGTGTCTAATTTTTCCCTAATCTTCTCAAGCTGAAAAAGTGTCCCATCTGACCAATGGACATGGCCAATAGCAACAACTCTTGTAGTTTCATCGATAGCGTTAATCAGTTCTTGATTCCAATCATCTCCTCTTCTGCTGGAATTCGGGGCATTTACAAATGCTACTTCGAATCCTTTCTCCTTTAAATTGAGCCATGGGTAGACATTACTCGGAAATTGTTCACCTGCTAAAATGATTTTTCCATCAGTGAAAGGAAGGTTATTAGTAACATTAGCAATGCCGTATGAAACTGAAGGAACAATAACAGTTCTATTGATATCTGGATTATCAATGAGTTGGGAAAATAGTGAACGGACAGTTTCGGTTTCATGAAAGAAATCGTCACCAGTAATTTGAAATGGTTTTCTTTTCTTTTTTATGCCTTTAATACCAGCATTTTCCACTTTTTTTAAAATAGGAGACATGTACGCACAATTGAGATAAGCGTACTTTCTTTGAAGTTGAAATTTTTCTCTTTGGCACTTCATTATTAAAATAAAATTTAAATGGAATTTAAGCTTTTTGATTCGATTGGCGAGATGAAAAAGGTATTGGTGAATAAAAAGCCAAGATTAGTAAAAGCGGGAACAAAAAACATTTGTATTGTTAGGCAGGACGAAAACCTTATTGCTTTTGAAAATGAGTGCCCACATATGGGGGAAGCTCTTAATAATGGACCTATCAATCACTTGGATGAAATAGTATGTCCTTTACACTCATATCGATTCAATATTCAAACAGGAGAATCTGTAGAACGACAATGTCGGTCGCTCAAGAAGATTAAAGTGATTTCTGAAATAGGCGTTTACTTAGTGTTTTAGCCGATACCTAATAAGTGAGCTGTGCTTACTAACCAGTCAGCAATTAATTGCGCTGTTTCATTATTGGTACCACGACCGACAACATAAACGATGAACAAAGCATACATTCCTAATAATAGATAGGCCTTTTTCTTGCCTAGGTATTTTCCAGAAATAAACAATGCAACAACAACAATAGTAAGCAACCAAAGAAGGAATCTAAGCTCAGTACTTTGACGTACAATTTCCTCGGGCATTTCTATTGGGCCATTTATTAAAATGAAAATAAACATTGGAAGCCCCAAAGCGAAGCACACGTCGAAAATGTTACTTCCAAGGGCATTTGAAATAGCATCATCATAGTTTCCTTTTTTCGCATCCTTCATAGAAATTATAGTGTCGGGAAAGCTAGATGCCGCTGAAGCTAGGATAAGGGCTACAAACATAACGGGAATACCAAGACCAACGAATTCCATTCCGAAAACATGGTATGACTCTTCACCACCAGGACCTGACCCGGGACCAGTCCCTATCCACTCACAAGCAAGAACCAAAAAGTAGCAAACCATGGCAATGGATAATGTTGAAAAGACCAAAAGCATCCAAGCTCTTCCATTTCCCATTTTGGCTTTGCCTATAAAAATTCTTTCTAAGTTGAATGTTAAAATTCCTTTCAACATGGAGCCCTCTCCTCTTGATGGATCATCAAACTCTGACTCATCTAAGGTGGAATCTTCATCGAGCATTTCTACACGCTCTTTTTTACTCATCGTTCCAAACATATAAACGATATACACCACATAAACGAGCATAAGTATCAGTCCATGGTACCAGTATAGAGTAGATCCACTGATAAGAGTAAGAAATACCAGCTCTGCAATGATCAAAGCAATACCATCTCTTAGCATCACCTTTCTAGAAACTTCGATGTTTTTTGTAAGACCCATAGATATGACGGCCAAAACAGATACTGCAGGAATTACCATACTATTGAAGATAGCACTTCCAGCGGTTGTGCCTATTCCTCCAGTGAATCCAACACCACTTTCTTGTAAAATGAATAGGAAAAATAAGGAGGTAAATACCTCAGGCATGGAACTGGCAATAGCATTTATTGTTGCCCCTCTAACTCCTTCTGAAAGGTTACGACCAACATATTCGGATGCGGTCATAAAACCGTCACCTGCTCGCCAAATAATTAAACAACAAAAAGAGATTAGGATTAGAGGGATTAGAATGCCCATTTATTTTTTTTTAGGTTCAGCAATGGTGGTGTTTTCTAGCTGGAGAAGCCCTAAATTAACAAACATTTGTTTGCGGCAACCAATAAATCATATTTTATCATGATATAATTCAGGTTAAGGGGTGTTTTATCTAATTTTCATTCAAATTTTCATCAATGTATATCAATCTTTCAGGTTTAAATATTCTTGTCACAGGAGCTAGCAGGGGTATAGGCAAAGCACTTGCTACTAAACTAGCAGAAGCTGGAGCTACAATAGCAGTTCATTACAATAAAAATGTAAGAGAAGCCGAGAATTTGGCTCACATTTTAGGAAATGGATCAAAGGCGTTTCAAGCAGATTTTTCAAAACCAGATGAAGCAGCGAAACTGTTTGATCGAGTTAGCTTGGAAATGGGTAGTGTGGAAATATTGATTAACAATGCAGGCTTAGCAAAATCTGCTAGTATTGAAGCTAAAGATGATGACTGGATTAAAGCGTGGGATGAAACGATGATGGTGAATTTAAACTCATCTGCTATTCTTTGTAAAAAAGCTGTTCAGCACTTTATAAGTAGAAAAGCAGCTGGGAGAATTATCAATATAGCTTCTCGTGCGGCATTTAGAGGAGAAGAGGCAGAATACATTGCTTATGCGGCATCAAAAGCGGGACTTGTTTCGCTCACACGATCAATAGCCCGCTCTCATGGAAAGCATGGTGTAAAAGCGTTTGTCATAGCTCCTGGTTTTGTCCGTACAGATATGTCACAAGAATTTATTCAACAATACGGTGAAAATCATGCCACTGGAGACCTTGCACTGGAGAGATTAACTGAGCCAAAAGATATTGCACCAATGGTCACTTTTATTGCTAGTGGAATGGCTGATCATGCTACTGGAGCTACTTTTGATATCAATGCAGGAAGCTATTTGCACTAAGTGATATAGTTTTCACGATATATTCTATAAATTAGAAGATTCATTTAAATACCAGCAGCTATCATGGAAAACAATATTAAAAATCACCTTAAAGCCCTTATTCAACTTTCAATAATCGATAGGGATTTCGGTCATCCAGAAAAGAGTTACGTTTATACAATTGGAAAAGCAAATCGGGTTCCTGAAGTGGAGATCGATGAAGTAGTAAAAGAAGTCCTTGAGTCAAAGACTGAAGAAGATGTTAACTATGATGGGTTAATGACTGAAGAACGTTTCGATTACTTGTATGAAATCATACAACTAATGAAAATTGATGGTGAGGTATTCTTAACAGAGATTAAATATTGTGAAGATGTAGCGGCTAAACTGGGTTACGACAAAAAAGTGGTGAAAAAGATGGCTTCTAGAATCTATTCTGATCCATCTATAACAGGAAATAGAGATGCCATCATGAAGGAGGCAAACAAATATTTAAAAAATCAATAAAAACTAAACCGCCTAAAAATAATGAGTATTAAATCGAAACTGAGTGTTTTAGTACAACTCGCAAACATTGATGATGATTTTGCAGGAGAGGAAAAAGACCTTATCTACATGATTGGTAAAGCCAATGGTGTTTCTGAAGATGAGATCAACGCTATGGTAGAAAACCCAGAGCCTATTCCTCCATTGAGTACACTGACAGAAGATGATCGTTTTGAATATCTATATCATTTAGTTCAACTAATGAAAATAGATAGTCAAGTGTACCTTTCAGAAATTAAGTTCTGTGAAGAACTGGCTGAGAAACTTGGCTTTAAACGAAATGTAATTTCAGAGCTTTCCGCAAGGGTCTACAGTGATCCAGCAATAACTTCCAATGTTGAAGCGCTGAAACGAGCAGTCAAAAAACATAAAAATTAAAAATTCAATAAGAGCCCGATTTATCGGGCTTTTTTTATTGATTTGGAATGAGTTGGTTTGAGGAAATCATAAAATGATCTGATAGCTTCGATATGAATTCATCTTCATTTAAAATGGGTATTTCAGTCGTTTTGGAAAGTGAATTTACTTTCAGCATTCGATCTGTAAGAGTAGTGCGTCCAGTTTCTGTTAGCTGAGTAATTAGCTTTCCTCCAGTAAAATAGGAATCTGGTGACGTTTGATGGTAGTCACACATACCCATAAATTCTATCATTTGTCTTGGTTTGAGGTCAAACTGATAGACGGTAGTAAAATGACTAGCGTCATTGCTTTTTTGAAGTAAATAGTTTTCATCGGGATCTTGAGTCATTCTCCAGTAAGTAGTATAATCCATCTGAACGGACCCAGTATCTACTTTCTTTGGTTCCGTAAAACCTTCACCAAACCCCACATCAACTATCCAGAGATCATCTTTATCAATAACAAGAATGATCATGTGATCAAACTCTCGACCAAACTCCCCGGTCTCTTTGTTTTTTACTTTACCAGAAATGAGATGACAATTAAATCCTAATGCTAATAATAGCTGATGGAAAAGTCCATTCAATTCATAACAAAACCCGCCTCTTTTATTCTCAACTACCTTTTTGAAAACTTTTTCGTAATCAAGAATTATCTTTTGACCATAGTGAATGTCTAGATTTTCGAAAGGGATATTTAAAAGATGTGACTTATGTAATTTCTTTAGAAATGAAATATTAGGTTCTTCTTTTTGAAGACCAATGCGACTTAAATAGGCCACCTCATTTATGGAGGTTTTCTTTAGTTGATTGGAGTATGGTTTGTGGCTTTTCACTTTTTTATAACCAGTCTTTGAGACAAGTTACCAATCATATTTTTTAAAGCTGCTTGCCATGTATCATCTGCATCCCATTCACCAACATGGACATTTTTCGAAATGTTTTGCTTCACATAAAACTTAGTCACAATTGCATTTCTTGGGATCGTTTTGATAGTTGTTCTATCGGGCATAATTGGAATCATAGAAACAAAATCAGTTTCACTTGGCACAACATCAAATTCAAGCATTTTTCTAACCCCTGAAGTAGACCCTGTAATACTCCTCAGTATAAATTGATGCCTATTTCTTAATAATTCTTCATCACTCATAGGATCCACCATTACATATTTATACGGATAAGACTTCATTATGCTATCTAATTCTTGATTTTTCAAATCAATTGCGGCATTGTATGCACTTATTTTATTTGAAACTTCTTCATTACCATCTGAATCTGGCATTTTGGAAAATCGCTCTACGGCCAAAACACTTCTCCTTAGCTGACCAGGATAGTTTTTAAGTTGTGTTTTTTCAATAATGGATTTTCCAGAAAGAAAGGATGGCTTATCAGGAATCAGAAAATTCCCTTGCTCTAACTCAGCTCTTCTAATCTCTCTACCCAATGACAATAAAGCATCTTTTAACTTCTCTGAACTTACTCTATAAGCTGTTTGATTATTTGACAATAAAGAGGAAGTACCTTTAAAAGCAGTAACGATTATTTCAAAGCCATTTTTATTTTGTGTGACGAAGATCAAATTTTTAATTCTTCTCTTATTAAAGGTTTCAACGAAGGTCTCATAAGATGATGTGCTAGACTGAAGATCAACTTGATTGACACAAAAAATAGCATCTAATTTCATTTTGACGAATCCTGAATAAGCAGCAGATGCTAGCGCTTTCCAATCGCCAAGCTCTGTAAATTCTCCTTTTTTGTTGGGCATATTTATGATTACCGCACTTCTACTATTATTCAAATTTGTTGGAATATCAGAAGTATATTCCATGTTAACATATTCGTATAGCGGTGTTTGCGCCAAAGTGCTTATGCTAATGAATAGAAAAAGGATGTATGAAAATCTCATAAATAGAATTGTACTGCGAATTTTAGTAAATACGAGTAATAATTAATCACTTTTGGATAGAATTAAATATTAGGCAAACTGATCTGGCAATTTTGTGAGGTAGTTTGTCTGTTCTATGTGGAACGATTTTAATAAAATGCTAGTATGAAAAATAGATGTGAATGGTGTGCAAATTCTTTTGATGAATATGTAAAGTATCATGATGAGGAATGGGGAGTGCCTGTTCATGATGAAAAAGAACACTTTGAGTTTTTGATACTAGAAGGAGCGCAGGCGGGACTTAGCTGGGCTACCATCTTAAAAAAAAGGGAGGGGTATAGGAAAGCCTTTGCAGATTTTGACCCAAAAATTGTTGCAACTTATGGTCAAGGTATGATTGACGAGCTTATTCAAGATGCATCCATTATTAGAAATAAATTGAAGATTGAATCCACAGTTAACAATGCGAAACGATTTTTAGAAGTGCAATCCGAATTCGGTTCTTTTGACAAATACATATGGGACTTTGTGAATGGAAAGCCAATCATAAATCACTGGAAAACGAAGGATGAGGTGCCCGTTACTACTAAAGAATCAGATGCACTTTCCAAAGATTTAAAAAAGCGGGGGTTTAAGTTTGTAGGCTCGACTATCATTTATGCGCACATGCAAGCTATTGGTATGGTTAATGATCATACAGAGGATTGTTTTAGGTATGCAGAATTACTCCATTAATTTGATCCAATCTGCTTTACTTTTGCTCAAATTGTGAATTGGGATGATTGAAAAATTAGTAGAAATAAAACATCGCTTTGAGGAGGTAGGTCAACTCATTGTTCAGCCAGACGCCATGTCTGACATGAAGAAGTTTGGTCAGTTAAGCAAAGAATACAAAGACTTAGAAAAGATAGTCTTAGTCTATGACCAATTCGCAGAAGCTAATAGCAATCTGAAAAACGCTAAAGAACTGTTGGGAACAGAGAAGGACCCAGACTTCAGGGAAATGGCTAAGGCAGAAATTTCCGAATTGGAACCTAAAATAGTATCGTTAGAAGAAGAGCTCAAGATTATGCTCATTCCAAAGGATCCTAATGATAGTAAGAATGTAATACTCGAAATACGTGCTGGGACTGGCGGTGATGAAGCGTCCATATTTGTAGGCGATTTGTTTAGGCTATACAAATCTTACGCGGAGAGTCAAAAATGGACTTTTTCAGTGATGAACTTTAGTGAAGGTTCTGCAGGAGGATATAAAGAAATTGTTGCCTCAGTGGAAGGAGAAGACGTTTATGCCAAACTCAAATTTGAATCTGGAGTGCATAGAGTCCAGCGAGTACCTGAAACTGAATCTCAAGGAAGAGTACATACATCAGCATCTACAGTTGCTGTTTTGCCAGAGGCAGAGGAGGTAGATGTTGAACTGAATATGGGAGACATCAGAAAAGATACGTTTAGAGCATCAGGAGCAGGTGGTCAGCATATCAATAAAACTGAATCTGCGGTAAGGTTAACTCATGCACCATCTGGGATAGTAGTGGAATGCCAAGACGGTAGGTCACAACATGCTAATTATGATAAAGCGTTGAAGGTCTTACGATCTAGAATCTATGAAATTGAGTTGAAAAAGCACAATGACGCAATAAGTAGTCAACGAAAAAGTATGGTAGGCTCAGGGGATAGATCTGACAAAATCAGAACTTACAATTATCCGCAAGGAAGAGTGACTGATCATAGAATAGGATTGTCTGTTTACAACTTACCAAATGTAATGAATGGTGAGATTGAAGAATTCGTGGAGCAGCTAAGGATAGCAGAGAATGCTGAAATCATGAAAGAAACGGAGGAATAATTCGTTGTGAGGATTACATCATGAGATTATTATTTCTTGCTTTATTATTTCCAGTTATTTGGATGTCATGCTCTACCAATGATGAAATTCTTTCATCTAGTCCCTCTTTGGAATTGCTTTTTA
The DNA here is from genome assembly GCA_045106975.1 of Ekhidna sp. Taxonomy (GTDB): domain Bacteria; phylum Bacteroidota; class Bacteroidia; order Cytophagales; family Cyclobacteriaceae; genus Ekhidna. The sequence continues at coordinate 43,382 of JBGCFL010000156.1, forward strand.
GCAGTGACACTGTTGCTTTTGATACGCTACTAAGTAATGGAGAAAAAAGTAACACAAATCGTCTTCAAATTTTAAATCCTAATGAAGAATCCATTTTAATCTCATCGATTGATCTTGGCTTGGGAGAAAACTCTGATTACTCCATCATTGTAAATGGACGACCATCGACCAGCTTTCAAAATGAGCAAATATTAGGAGGTGATAGCATTTTGATATTGGTAGATGTGACTGTGAATCCTCGAAATAGGGATGAGGCGTACTTGGTCAAGGATTCTATCATTGTGAACTGGAATGGTAATACAGAACATGTGAAGCTGGTCTCCTATGGACAAGATGTAAAAAGAGTAGATCCCCAAAGTATTTGTAATACTACATGGGCCAATGACAGGCCATATTATATCGATGGGGTTTTAGAGGTAAGTGAAGGTTGCACTCTCACTATTGAGGCAGGAACTGAAATTTACTTTTACAATAACTCATTACTTCTTGTATCTGGAAGCCTTATTGCTCAAGGAGATTCTGACAATAACATTAGTTTTTCTAGCTCTAGGTTTGATTCTGGCTATGATATGATTCCTGGTCAGTGGAGTGGAATCATTTTCATGGAGCAGAGTACTGAAAATCAACTGGCGTACTGCACCATTGAAAATGCAGACATTGCTATTGGTTTGGGATATCAAATAGTCAATAATGGCCTGATACCCGGAGATATAAACAATGGTCTTCGGACAGAAATTGAAATAGAAAACAGCACGATTAGAAATGCAAGCACAGCCGGCTTGTTAGCATTCAACTCCGTAGTGTCCATGACTAATTCTCTCGTTTACAATTGTGGCTCTTTCTTGATTGGCAATTTCGCAGGAGGGGCTTACTCTTACCAACACTGTACTATCACAAATGAGTCTAGTTTTTTCATAAACGATGAGCCTACAGTTCAATTTTCAGATAATGCGATAGTGGGAGATGAACTTTTGGTTGATGATCTCAATCTTGAGTTGACTAACACCATCATTTGGGGGTCTCAAGATGAGGAAATGCTTATCAATAATGGTGGCGAGGCGCTCATTACATCTAACCTTAGATCCAACATTATTAGATCAGGTCAAGATATTGCAGATAATTTCACTTCGCTTGAATTCAATTTCCCAGGTTTCAGTAGTCCATTTGCCAATGACTATTCACTTGATACATTGGCTTTTGCAAAAGACCAAGGATTAGACATTGGCATTATTATAGACATCATTGACTCTGAAAGAGATGCCGTGCCTGATATCGGTGCATATGAAAGAATAGAAAAGGAGTAATTATCTAAACCAACCAAACAGTAAAGAGACAGAAAAGGCTACTCCATCAAAGTCATTGGAACTGAAATGGAAGTCATCCACACCAATTGTTTTTTGATAGCCCAGTCCTGCATTGGCTTTAAACCAATAAGCGAAATTTACCTCTGCATGTACTTGAGGGTAGAATACAAACACTTTATCTGAATTCTCATTTCCTGCTGTAATGGGTTTACTCTTGATTTCGCCCCAACCTAGTTTGGCATCTACACCAAAGTGAATTAATTCGACTGGTTTAATATTATACCCAAGCCAAAACCCTCCATGTTCGAAGCTTGTTCGATAGTCATTCCCTTCTACTTGAATTTTTCTATCTCCAGTCATCCCCAGACCATACCCACCTACAAAAAAAGTATTATCAAAAATGACCGCTCCGCCACCTCCGGTGAGAGTAGCTAGTTCACCATCAATAGAAGTAAAGGAGAAAAGCACAGAACCAAATCCTGAGATATTTTCAGGATCATT